>CANGNB010000205.1 GCA_947454545.1 Oligoflexaceae bacterium | reverse complement strand
GGTCTCAGACAACCCTTTGAAACGAAAATGCGCGAGGCCTTGGTGGAACTCGTCGCAGCACCCCAATTTGCTCAGACTATGCAAAAAGTCATGGCCAAGGACTTCAGCAGTGACGATTGGGGCAACAAAATTGAGCAGGTTGTTCAAGCCCGTCTTGATGAGCTAAGTCCCCAAATGGTCAAGGATATTATCCAGGATATGATACGCTCGCACCTCGGCTGGTTGGTCGTCTGGGGCGGAGTATTTGGCGCACTCATGGGAGTCTTTGCGGCAGCCTTTGGTACATAAAGCTGAATATGAAGCACATGCAGGAGCCTTTTTTCGAGGGCTCCTGCATTTTTTTGCTTGGCTTGTTTGCATAAGGGTGTAAATATGCGGTTGCCATTTGTTTTTATGCAAAAAATTCGCATAGGGTGCCCGTATGTTAGACCACAATCGCCTCAGCATCATTGCCGAAGTTATTCGCGGCCATAAGATCGGCAACCAGCATGATCTCAAAGAGCACCTGAAGGGTCGGGGGTTTGATACCACCCAGTCTTCGATTTCGCGCGATCTCAAGAAACTGGGAGTGGTCAAGGTCGATGGCTACTATAAGACCCCGAGTATTGCACCGGGAGAATCGAGCAAGGTCGATCGTCTCGATGCGACAACAGCGGGGGACAATCTGATCGTTCTCAAAACCGGACCGGGCAATGCGAATCGTGCCGGTGTGATCATCGATCGGGCAAATATTATTGGGATTCTAGGCACTATCGCCGGCGATGATACGATTTTTGTTGCCGTAGCGAACCGCCAGACTCAAGCCAAAGTTTTGCGGAAAATTTTTGCTCTCTTTGACTAAAACAGATTTTTCACACGATACATCCATCAACGCTTCGTCGCCCTCCCTGGACGGCGAAGCCGCAGCAGAAGGAAGCAGCCATGCAAGGTGTAAAGAAAATTGTTCTCGCGTATTCCGGTGGTCTTGATACATCCGTTATGTCTAAGTGGATCAAGGAAACCTATGGCTGTGAAGTCGTTGCTTTTACGGCCGACATAGGTCAAGGGGCCGAACTGTCTGGCCTCGAACAGAAAGCTCTGTCCACCGGCTGTTCGTCTATCTTTGTCGAAGATCTCAAAGATGAATTTGTTCGCGACTACGTGTTTTATGCCGTAAAAGCGAAGGCCATTTACGAAGGTCACTATCTCCTTGGGACTTCAGTGGCACGTCCTGTCATCGCCAAAAAGCAGATCGAAATCGCCCAGAAAGTGGGAGCAGATGCTGTCGCTCACGGAGCTACAGGCAAGGGTAACGATCAGGTTCGCTTTGAATTGACCTACTACAGCCTCAAGCCCGATATCAAGGTTATCGCTCCTTGGCGTTCATGGCCCTTCAAATCGCGCACAGATCTGATTAACTATGCTCAGCAGCACCAGATTCCTGTCACAGCGACGGCGAGCAAGCCCTACTCGATGGATGCTAACCTTATGCATATTAGCTACGAGGGTGGTATTCTCGAAGATCCTTGGGCGACGCCCCCTGAGGATATCTTCGTTTTGACTAAAGCGGTTGAAAATGCTCCAAACACGCCCACTGTCCTGACACTTTCTTTCGAACGTGGTGTGCCTGTCGCTATCAATGGCGAGGCTATGAGCCCCGTGGCCCTTCTGACTAAGCTCAATGAAGTCGCAGGCGAGCATGGTATCGGTCGCGTCGATGTCGTCGAAAATCGCTTCGTTGGTATGAAATCGCGTGGTGTCTATGAGACTCCGGGCGTCACTGTCTTGCACCAAGCTCACCGAGCTCTTGAAACACTCACCCTCGATCGCGAAGTGATGCGTCTGCGCGATTCACTCTCCGTAAAAGTTGCTGAGATGATCTACAACGGCTTTTGGTTTGCCCCAGAATTCCAAGCGATCCAAAGTATGATCAACGGCATGATGGAAAACGTAACTGGCGATGTGAAACTCAAACTCTTCAAAGGCGGTGTCACCACTCTGGGACGTCGTTCGAGCAAGTCGCTCTACAGTGAGCAGCTCGCGACTTTTGAGGCGGACCAAGTTTACAATCAGGCTGATGCCGAAGGCTTCATCAAGCTGAATGCCCTGCGTCTGCGGATGCGTCCTCAACAACACTAAGCCCGAGGCACTGCTATGAAATCCCTGTGGGGTGGTCGCTTTAGCGAAAAACAAGATGATTTCTTTTTTGCCTTCAACGAGTCGTTTAGCTTCGATCGACGCCTAGCGTTGGTCGATGTGCTCGGAAGCGTCGCCTATGCACGGGGATTGGAGCGTGCAGGGATCTTTAGCTCAGAAGAACTGCGACAGGTCCTTGATGGACTCGAGGCTTTGCAGACTCAGATCACGGAAAGTCCCGATTTCTTAGATCAGGGATTGCGCGATCACTACGAGGACGTCCACTCCTTTGTCGAATTTGAACTGACGAAGAAAGTCGGGGCGCTCGGCAAAAAACTGCATACAGGCCGGAGTCGAAACGATCAGGTTGCGACGGATTTGCGCCTCTATCTTCGCAGTGAAATTGATGCAAGCCTCTCGCTCATCAAAGACCTGCAAAAGGCATTGGTAAACAAAGCGACAGCGTTTTCCAAGGTCGTCATGCCGGGCTATACACACATGCAAAAGGCCCAGCCGATTTTTTTTTCGCATTATATGCTGGCCTATTACGAGATGCTCAAGAGAGATGTGGCGCGGCTCGAAGACACCCGCAAGCGGGTGAATGTGCTGCCCCTCGGTTCGGGGGCTTTGTCGGGCAATAGCCTGTCGATCGACCGCAAATACCTTTCGGATCTTCTAGGCTTTGAGGGCCTCTGTGCCAATAGCCTCGATGCGACCTCAGATCGAGACTTTGCCGTCGAATTCATGAATGCTTCCAGTCTCTGTATGATTCATCTGAGTCGACTGGCAGAAGATCTGATCCTCTATTGTACCGACGAGTTTCGCTTGGTAAGGATGGGCGATCAGGTTTCGACAGGTTCCTCGCTGATGCCACAAAAGAAGAATCCCGATGCCCTCGAGCTCATCCGGGGCAAGGCAGGTCGTGCGATCGGTGCTCAGGTCAGTCTGATGACTATCCTGAAGGGTCTGCCGATGTGCTACAACAAGGACCTGCAGGAAGATAAGGAAGCTCTCTTTAATAGCCTCGATACGCTCCAAGCTTCGGTGCGGGTGATGACCTTGGTCATAGACACTCTGAGCCTCAATGAGGAGCGTATGCACGAGGAGTCTCAGAAGGGTTACATGAATGCGACGGATCTTGCGGACTACTTTGTCGCCAAAGGAGTGCCCTTTCGTGAAGCACATCATCTTGTAGGCGAGATCGTTGTCCATGCGATTAAGCAGGGAGTCAATCTTCAGGATCTGAGTCTCAAAGATTATCTCAGCTTCAGTCCTCTCGTTGATAAAGATGTTTTCGAATCTCTCTCGCTGAGCAGTGTTTTGGCGAAAAAAGGAAGTGTTGGCGGTACGGCCCCAACGCAGGTGCAAGCGGCTCTCTTGGAAGCTCAAAAGGCTCTCGGACTTTTTTGAGCTTCAGCCTTTCGCTGGTATAGCTTTTGCTCCTTTTCCATCGGCAAGCGTATGGCGATCATCAACTACGAGTGTGTTCGTAGGGTTTTATCGCCATCCCCTTTGGAAAAGGTAAGACACTATGAGTCAGGCTATACGTTCCCTGAAAGGGAAACCCCAGACACCCTCCACCTACATCAAGGTCCAAGGTCCTCGCGTCGTTCAATACTGGGAGTCCGAGGCGACCCGTCCTAAAAGCTTCCAGGGCGCAAGCGATGAAGGGCAATCGATCCTAAGTCAATGTTCAAAAAGCCAATTGCAGCACATCCTCCATCATCCTTTCCGCTCGCCCGAAGAGATCCGTAGGGAACAGTGGGAACGAGTCCGAGAGCTTGTGACTCTCGCCTATAGGGATATTCCTGTATATCGCGAGAAATATCAAAGCGTGGGTTTTTCCCCAGATATGCTGCAGTCCTGGCAGGATTTCGAAGCCCTTCCTGTCATTACCAAAGAGGAGCTGCTGGCGGCATTTCCCGAAGGCTGCGTGAATCCACGCTGGTCAGTGGATGAACTCTTTTCGACTAGGTCCTTTGGGACATCGGGAAAAACCCTTCATATCAAAGTCGATATGGAAGCGATCATCAAAGATACCCTGCAGGGAGTTCGCCAGTTTTGGATGCAAAGTGGACTCAAACACAGAGCTTCGCATCGCACGGCGATGATCTATACGGTGCCTTGGTGGTTTGATACGGTGGGCGATGACTTTCCTAGCGTATTTATCTCAGGGCTTATCCCAGCTGCACAGATCATCGATATCCTCAACGATCTCAAACCGGAAGTGATTTCCTGCTATCCCACGACTCTTAAATCACTCCTGCCCTATGTGGCTCAATGGGATCGGAGCCAGCTCTATGTGGCCGTCGTGCACTCCGAAGGTTCCACTCCCAAGGAACGTCAGCAGTGGGCGCAGATCCTTGGGGTCCCTGTCCTCGATGAGTATAGTTCGGAAGAGGCGACACGGATTGCACTCGAATTACCCTGCGGGCATTACCATGTCTGCGATGATGCTGTTTATCTCGAGGTCCTTGAAGCCAATTCCCTGCATCCTGTGCCGGATGGTCAGTGGGGTCGGGCAGTCGTAACCAATCTCTTGAATGAAGCCATGCCCTTTATCCGCTATGTGCAGGGCGATTATGTGCGCCGTCCGGAAAAGCCTGAACCTTGTCTCATAGGTTGGTCGCAGCTTGCGAGCTTGGAAGGCCGCATGAATGATAGCTTTATCAATAAGGAGGGACGCATCGTGCCTGCGGGCAGCGTGCTTGATATCGTCTATCGCTGGATGCATGATGGCGGTCTCTATCTCGAAGACTTTGAAATGATACAAAAGGCTTGTGATCGCATCGATGTCATCCTGCGTCCCCTCAAGCAAACGAGTGTCGAGAAGATTCGTTCGTCACGGGAACATTTGCAGGATCTCTTGCAAACGAGCTTAGGGCACCCTGTGCAGGTCTCGATTACGGTGCCTGAAGTATTCCCACGGCAACCTGGTAAAAGGCGGCTCATCAAACGAGCCTTTGCCCTCTAAGCTGAGGCTTTTATGCGATGGCGCTCGCTTTCGATTCGTCAGGGTGTTCAGGATGCGATCTATTTTCTTCGTTACTTTGATGGAGACGGTGTTCGCATAGCGAGCGTTATCGTATTGAGTTTGGTGGCGACACTCTGTCGCCTCCCGCTCATGTACTTGCCGACTTTGCTGACGGAGCATTTTGCGGAAACGGTTGCGGTGGGCCCTACGCATTCGATGAGCGAAGGCTTTGTCTTTGGTCTCGGTCGTGAGGTGAGTCATAGGCTGTGGGATCTCTTTGGTTCCCCCCTGTATCTTCAGGTGTTTGTTGGGGCTGCAGTGTTCGGTATCATCCTGCTCGCCCCGATCCAACTCCTGCGAGCCTATGGTGCCAGCGTAATTGGGGGAAATCTGCTGCTGCGCTTGCGGACTCAGCTCTATGGACGACTGCCCACGCTCAGCATGCTGGCTATCTATGAGAGAGGGGCGAGTAGTTTTGTTCAGCAGCTGAACCGCGATATGTTCATCCTCCATGATTTTCTGCTTAAGACCCTTTCGGGGACTTTACCCCTGCTCCTTCAGATCGTCATCTATACGACGACTCTCCTGATGATGAATCTCCAGCTGACGCTCGCAATTCTCGTGAGCTTTCTTTTGCTACAGCCGCTCCTGATCTTTTGCAATCGTCGCATTCAGCTTCAAGCCCTCACCCTGCAAGAGCAGCATGAAGGGGTCACCAATTTTATGCTCGAAAGTATCGGAGGCTATCGCGATGTGATGGCCGCTGGGCGCTTTCAAAAGATGCACACGCAATTTGCTGAAAAAAGTGCAGATCTGCGCTTTCAGAGTATTCAGTCCGTGCTCTGGTCTGAGTACGGTGAGCTCGCCCTGAATCTGGTGTTTGGGATCTTGACGATGGTGCCCTATCTGCTTTTGGTCCAGGATCTCAAGGATGTCGCTCAGGTCGGGCGAACCATCACGTATGTGGTCTTAGTCTCCAGTCTTTTGCCCTCTCTGGCTGGTCTTTGGGGCATGCTCGTCGATCTGTCCTCGGCCGCTCCTAGTTTGGGAGTCCTGCGTGAAACGCTCGCGACAGGAGAAGGAGAATCCAAGCTTTTTCCTGAAGAGCCCTCCTTGACCAAGGTCAAGGTCGAAAGTATTCGCTTTGAGCAGGTAGGGGTCGAGCTGAAGGGGCGCTGGATACTCCAGGATCTAAATTTTACCCTCGAGGGCGGCAAGCTCTCGGCTCTCATTGGTCAGAGTGGAGCCGGAAAAACCACAATTTTCCATCTGCTGCTGCGCTTGATCGAGCCGACAAGCGGGCAAATTTATCTCAATGAAAAGCCTCTTTCGCAGTGGTCAGAATCGGAGCTGCGCAGGCTCATCGGATTTATTCCCCAAAATCCCTTTATCTTTAATACCAGCCTTCGAGAAAATCTGGTGCTTGCGGATCCTCATCAGCAGGTGAGTACGGAAAGTCTCGCGGAAGCTATAGGAGCCGCGCAGCTTCAGGACATGATCGAGCATCGCCGCGAAGAAGGGGGGCTGGATGCTGGGGCAGGCTATTTGGGAATGCGACTTTCCGGGGGAGAACGGCAGCGGATCGCACTGGCGCGTGTGCTGCTCCAAGACCCCGAATTGATCGTATGTGATGAGTACACGGCAAATATCGATGTGAAGACGGCCCATTTGATCCAGCAGATGATGAGCGAGCGCTTCAAAGATCGCACCCGTGTGGTCATTACCCACGAGCTCTACAGTGCTAAGGGGGCTGATCAGATTTTGGTTTTGGATCAGGGACGTATCGTGCAGGTGGGAACGCATGAGGCTTTGCTGAGCCAAGGCGGACTCTATAGGGAGCTCTGGGAAACCCAAAGAATATGAACGATAGCATCGATCGGGATCATTCCAAAAACATGATGACTGTCTCTTGAACTTGCTTAAGAGTCAACCTTATCCCAGCTCAGCTGTTTCAAAGACATCTTAAAGCTCGTTCCTGGTTCCAGTGTCACGACCTCTTCGAGCGGAATGGTCATCGTGTGATCGAGGTTGACGAGGACTTCGGCCTCGACCGACACTTTTTGTTTGATCGGCACTGCCACGGGCATGCGAACCGTTTTTTTGAACGGAATAGAAAAATGGTTCACAGCCGGGCGGAGTTTGCCTTTGACCTTAATATTTTGATCGATAGGAACTTTGAGCTTGAGAGGAAGCGTTCCTTCTACGGGCACCTGCACCAGCTTATAGGCCTTGATGGTGGAATCCAGATCGATGTTGAGGTCAAG
>CANGNB010000204.1 GCA_947454545.1 Oligoflexaceae bacterium | reverse complement strand
CGCGACCCCTGCGAGCTATGAGACAGGTCATCACCCCGGAAAGATTCATAATCTCACGCACATCTATGACTGCTGGGAATTTGAGACTGAGGGTGGCGTCAAGATTCTTTGCTCGAGCGAAATCGAGATTCGTAACTGGACCGACGTCTCTGACATCGCGGTGAATGAAAAGCCAGAAGGCGAGGCCGCCGAAGCTGCAGCGGACGAGGACGATATCGAATTTCTTTGATCACGACGTTTCCAACGCATGGATCCATAACCCTCTGGGGGCTCTGTCCTCAGAGGGTTTTTTGCTGCAAGCGGGTCTATTTTGCCTGAGCTAAGCCCTTGATATAGCTCCAAAGATCAAAGGTCTTAGAGGTCTGTCCGCCTTCCATTCCAAAGCATACTGTGAAGGGGTGATCCCGAAGACCAAAGTCGAGGCGAAGGTAGAGGCCTTGGTTTTTGAGCAGGTAGTGCAGCTGGCCTTCGGCACAAAAGCCCCCGTGGTAGACGTTGATAAAGTCATAGCCATAGTGAGCTGTGACTTTTTTCAGGCCCCCCGCAATCTGATTGATCAGCTCACCGCAGACGTCGTTGATGATGTCCGGAGTAGCGTCTTCGGGTTTGATGCCCATAGTCTCTTGCAAAATGAGGCACGCGACATCACGCGGCATATCCAGAGCTACGAGGAAAGAGCCCTGAGCCCCGCGGCCGTGCAGGATGTGGATCGAATCACTTTCATAATCCATCCCTTTTTGCTCTGTGACCGCTAATTTCTTAGGCTTTTCCCCAAAAATATTTACAACGTCCTGAACAGACTTGATGAGGCCATTGACGATCCGCACGTCGAGAACCATCTGCCCGACCTTAGAGCGGGCGAAGTTCGACTCACCTTTTTGCTTTTGATAGGTACCATAGGCGAAGGTGATCAAAAATTCGTCTTCTTCATGTTTAAACTTCAGATAGTAGTAGTGACCATTGGTTTTGGTTTGGTAGAGATGCTCTTGCTCGCCGGATACGACGATTTGCATGGAAGCAGCAAGTTCGTAACCATCTTGGGAAAGCTTGAGGCGAAAGGCTCCCAGGATCTGATTGGAAAGTTCGTTGAGAACATCCGTACGCATTGCGGAGGTTACATCTTGAGGTTCGCAGTAGAGCATCTTCTGACAGAAGAGGCTGATGAGGTTATTGGTTGTGGCAATGCTGAGTGTCCCCATGACGCCATCACCGATAAAAGCGATGATGGAGCTCATCTGCTGGCGCGAATCCTTACTGCGAATCTCGGATAGACCCAGAGCATCGAGTTTGACCTGAGTGTTTTCATGGATAATCGTGGTGACCGACAGCAGCACTTCTTTGATGATGCGGATATCGATTTTTTTCTCAGCGACGACCAGCTTTTCCTTGAGATAATCAAAGACAAAGTCCCGGTTAAAATCGCGAAATACGGGCGTAAGATCTGCGCCATGCAGCTGCTTGACAAGCTTTTCGTAGTTGCCCTTGGAGAGGAGCATGGGGGGTTTATATTTAAGGGGATGGTAAAGGTTGAGGATAAAGTTAATTTCGATCTCTTCGAGCACCTGCTCGACGATGATGGCTCCGTAGCGGCGCCCCTGGTCCATAAGCTTGGCCATTTCGAGGGTGTTTTTCACACCATCGATTTCGACTTTAATCTGATGGATCCCAGCGAGCTTTTTGCTCGCTTCATCGATGGTCTTATGAAGGGCCTCACTGGGTCGCAGAAGCAGAATATAGTTCATGGGTTCAACTCACGAGCACGAGAGGGC
The DNA here is from genome assembly GCA_947454545.1 of Oligoflexaceae bacterium. Lineage (GTDB taxonomy): Bacteria > Bdellovibrionota_B > Oligoflexia > Oligoflexales > Oligoflexaceae > Oligoflexus. Next base: position 5,587 of record CANGNB010000204.1, on the reverse strand, counting down.
CTGATAGGTACCTTTTGCACCCATTGTAGCATAGGGGGGGAGTTGGTGCAAAAAAGGGAGTGCCGCTTTTCAGCGAGCACTCCCGGATCTTCAGGCTATGTGCAGAAAATCGAGGGGCAGACCTTACATCATGCCGCCCATGCCGCCCATACCGCCCATGCCACCCATACCGCCCATGCCGGCGCCGCCAGCTGGAGCTGGGTTGTCCGAAGGCTTGTCAGCGATCATGGCTTCTGTGGTCAAGAGCAGACCAGCAACCGAAGCTGCGTTGGTCAGAGCTGTTTTGGTAACTTTGGTTGGGTCGATGACGCCAGCTTTGTAGAGGTCTTCGTAGACTTCTGTCAAAGCGTTGAAGCCGTCGCCAGCCTTGCCTTGTTTTACGCGATCGACAACAACTGCAGGCTCGAGACCAGCGTTGACTGCGATTTGGCGAAGTGGCTCTTCGATGGCGCGACGAACGATCGCAACACCGAATTTTTGCTCGCCTTCGACCTTAACGGTTTCAAGAGCTGATTGACAGCGGATCAAAGCTGTTCCACCGCCTGGGACGATACCATCTTCAACAGCAGCGCGAGTCGAGTTCAAAGCATCTTCGACGCGAGCTTTTTTCTCTTTCATTTCGACTTCAGTAGCAGCACCGACTTTGATCACGGCAACGCCGCCGACCAATTTAGCCAGACGCTCTTGCAGTTTTTCGCGATCGTAGTCCGAGCTGGTGTTTTCGATTTCAGCGCGGATCTGACCAACGCGAGCGTCGATGTCAGCTTTAACACCTTGGCCATCGACGATGGTGGTGTTGTCTTTAGAGATGCTGACGCGTTTTGCTTGACCCAATTGGTGCAAGGTAGCGCTTTCCAGCTTGAGACCAACGTCTTCGCTGATCACAGTTCCACCAGTGAGGGTGGCGATATCTTGGAGCATCGCTTTGCGGCGATCGCCAAAGCCAGGAGCTTTGACAGCAGCGATTTTCAAAGTGCCGCGGAGACGGTTGACAACCAAAGTTGCCAGAGCTTCGCCATCGACATCTTCCGCTACGATCACGAGCGGACGGCCTGATTGAGCCACTTGCTCAAGGATAGGAAGAAGTTCTTTCATGTTCGAAACTTTTTTCTCGCTCAAAAGAACGAAAGCATTTTCGTACACGCACTCCATGCGTTCTGCATCAGTGACAAAGTAAGGCGAGAGGTAACCGCGATCGAATTGCATCCCTTCGGTGAATTCAAGCGTTGTTTCCATACCTTTAGCTTCGTCGACAGTGATAACACCGTCGCGGCCAACTTTGTCCATCGCTTCGGCAAGGATATTACCGATGTCACGATCGTTGTTCGCAGAGATAGCGCCGACTTGAGCGACTTCTTCACGCGTCTGGGTAGGGCGTGAGAGTTTGTCGAGAGCTTCGACGATAGACTTCACAGCCAGGTCGATGCCTCTTTTGAGTTCCATAGGGTTGTGGCCAGCAGCGACCAGCTTCACGCCTTCGCGGAAGATAGCTTGCGCCAAAACGGTCGCTGTCGTGGTACCGTCACCAGCGTTGTCAGAAGTCTTGGAAGCAACTTCCTTGACCATCTGGGCGCCCATGTTCTCGAACTTGTCTTCGAGTTCGATTTCTTTAGCAACTGAGACGCCGTCTTTCGTGATGGTAGGGGCGCCGAAAGAACGGTCGATCACCACATTGCGGCCTTTAGGACCCAAGGTGACTTTGACTGCGTTCGCCAGTGTGTCGACACCAACAAGGATCTTACGACGGGATTCTTCGCCAAAATTGATGGTTTTCGCTGTCATACATTCCTCTTTCTGGTTTGGATAAAGTCGAGGAAGATCTGGTCATGAGGACGCTTCGGTCGCTCGTAAGCTCTTCTCTCGCCTTGATTCGGTGTTAGGGTGTGGACTTATCGGTCCAGGACAAGAAAGATATCGTCTTCACGAAGGATCAGGTGTTCCTGACCGCCTACTTTCACTTCTGAGCCGGAGTATTTTGCGAACAGCACGCGATCGCCAACTTTGACGTCGGGAACATGGCGCTCGCCGTTATCCAAAAGACGACCGCTGCCTACGGCAAGGACTTCTCCTTCGGACGGCTTTTCTTTAGCATTGTCAGGGATGATGATACCGCTGGCGGTCTTTTCCTCAGCGTTGACGCGCTTAACGATGATGCGGTCGTGCAAAGGTCTGATTTTCATGCCTAGTCTCCACTTGCGAAAAACGGATAGCTTCCAGTGACACGAAACTTCGCAGAAGAAGCTCGAGGGCCAGACCGCGAAAGCGGCGCTCTCGGCGTATTCTTCCGCCAAATTTACGAGCTAAAGATAAGTACCCCTTTTCGCTTGTCAAGGAAAGGCCAAAAAAAAATGCGGCAAGTCTAAGTCAGAAGCGGATCAGGTGCTTTTTGTCGAGGGGCAGATCGGGAAGGGCTTCGTAGCGTATGTCCTGAAAGTGATCACGAATCTCCTGCACAAGGTGACGCCGTGCTCGCACGGGTGAGCTTTCCTCGCCAAAGTCGATGCTCAGTGAGGGCTGACTTTTATCCTGAGGCACGACGATGAGCCGCAGATCTGGAGTGTCAGGGTTTTCGGAATGAGCCAGATAGATATGACTGATTGTCGGCCAAGCGTAGGTAAAACTCTTGAAGCGGGTGCTGACCTCAAAGCCTGATTTGCTGACATTGATGCAGCGAATGGTCTTTACATAGAGATAGATGATCGCGATCCAAGGGCTCAGGACGAGAGCCAAAAAGGTTGCGAGCAAAATCTCAGGAGACTGAGTGAGTTTGCCGCCCCCACTGCGGGTCAGCAGTAGGAAGCAGACGCAGCCGATAAGGCCAATAAAGGACACGGTCACCAAAGCGCGAGGATAGGTGAGGAACTTACGTCCGCCCCCCGGCAGTGGGTCTGTAAAATAGTAATGCTCGCGATCTTCGAGCTGAGTGCGCTGAAAGAAGTCTATAGCATCTTCGTCTTCGTTGTCGGACTCGAGGATACGTCGCCAAACCATCCACTCCTCTTCGAAGCGGCCGACGTGCTCGAACAAAGCAGCCTTGAGTTTAAGGGCCTCGAGATTGTTGGGACCGAGCTCAAGCAGGTCCTCAAGGGCTCGGTGGGCTTCTTCAAACCGGCCTTCTGCGACGATATCTTTTATGGCGTTTACATGTCTCATAGAGAAGCTATCGGCGGCTCGGCTGAAAGCTTGAGGACACGTCGCCTGCTTGCGTCAGAGAGATCAAGAAAGCTTCAGGATAGCTTTCTGGTTTGTGTGTAAGCTTCTGAATTAATTGCGAATTTGCTTGCTGCCATAAAAGGCGCGGAAACCTTGCTTGCAAACCTTCGGGGCTTTCACGAACGGTGCCTCCGCGCAACGCTGGGGAGTGCAGGTCTCGACGGAGTAGTACTCGAGGACATGACTGGCTCCCTCGGCCCATGCTGCGCAGTAGTTCTGCACCTGACCCTTATCATTTTCGATGAGGAGGCTATCACAAAAGCAGGACTGGTTCATATTGCCTGGGGCACTGGCCACAGGGGCAGGGGCCATCTGCATTTTTTCACAGCTGTCGCTGAAGAGGCGGCTGCAATCGGTAGGCAGACAGCTCGCCTGAGCTATCGCTTTCAGAGCAGGTTGAGGCTTGTCCGTTCGTGAAGCCGGAGCCCAAATCGCGCAGAAGGGCTTTTGGTCAAGGTCCTGGAGGGGACCGCAGATGCACTGTTCATTGGGCTTTTTGGGCTTAGGAGGTGTGGCACACTGAGTCAGGCACAAGAGAGTCAAGAGTGCCACGAAGAGGGCGCATGGGGTCTCGAGCATTTGCTTAGGGCGACATGGCGCAGGCATGGTGTGTCCTCTTCTGACGTCAGCGGGAATGAGCGCAGGTAAGCCTCGCTCGGACAAGTTTCAGGGCCTTGAGTGTAGGGCCTTCTTGCTTGCTTGAAAAGGCGAAACTCGAGGCATCGAGTGGCGGATCTTCCGTCAAGGCGACTTATATAAGCCTCCCTCGAAGCTCTCAAACGGAAAAAGCTCTTGTTGTCTTATCGGCCTATGGTAAGTAATCCAGGCGAGTCCCATTCCAAGTTTGACCCAAGTTCCCACTAGGAGAGGTCCTTCATGACAGCAAAGATGACTTTGCCGGAAAAGTTTTTCGAGCAAGCAGCGCGCATCCCTGAGCAGATGGCTTTTTACTACTGCCGATCGAAAGACCACAAGTGGGTTAACATGACCTGGAAACGTTACCACGATGAGGTCAGCACGCTGGCTCATTGGTTGGCAGAACGTGGGGTCAAAAAGGGCGATAAAGTCGGAATCTTGGCTGCCAATCGTCCGGAATGGATCATTACCGATCTGGCTATTCTTAGCCTCGGCGCTGTCTCTGTTCCTCTTTACGCGACGTCCTCAGCGGGCGATGTTCAGTACGTTCTCGAACATTCGGAAGCGAAGGTCTTGATCGTCGACTCTTTGGAGCGCATTCCCTATCTGCAAAAAACCGAGCTGAAGACGCTCGTGAGTTTTGAAAAAGCGAGCAAAAAGCAGGCGGATGCGTTCCGAGCCGCTGAGGTTTCCTCGTTTGCCACTATTCTGCACGATCTCAAACCCGAACTCAAAGCTCCTGTTGCGGTATCTCCAGATGATACGGCGACGATTATCTATACTTCAGGAACCACAGGTCGTCCGAAAGGGGTCGTGCATACTCACGGCAATCTTTCGGCTGCTATGGGAACAGCGCTCAAGATTCTCGCCAATGAGTCGAGCTCTGAGCGCGATCGTTTCTTCTCGTTTTTACCACTGAGCCATGTCGCCGAGCGCGTTTTGGTTGAGATTGGATCGATCGCGTCTGGTTCTGAAGTGGCTTTTGCACGCTCGATCGATACCCTCGGCGAGGATTTGCCGCGCTGTCGTCCGACTATCCTGCTCTGCGTGCCGCGGCTGTGGGAAAAGATCTATGAAAAAGTTCAGACGGGATTGCTCACGGCAAGCCCTGTGAAACGCGGTGTATTTGCCTTGGCCCAGAGCCTAGGTGCGGCCCGTATTAAAGATGAACGTGTCCTCCGCGCTAAGAATGCGACTGTGGCAGCCCAGGTCTCGGATCTGCTTGTGGGTAAGAAGATGCGGGCTCGCTTAGGTCTGGATCGCTGTCGCATGCTGGTCACAGGGGCTGCTCCGACCCGTCCAGAAGTTATGCGGTTTTTTGCATCGTTTGGCATGATGATACGCGAAGTCTATGGCTTGACCGAGAACCTGTGTCTTGGGGTTCTCAATGATGCCGACCAGGTCGTTATCGGCAGTTGCGGTCGCGTGTTTCCTGGTAACGAAATGAAGATTGCCGCAGATGGTGAAATTCTCTTCCGCGCCCCCTGGATGTTCAAGGGCTACTATAAAAATCCTGAAGCGACGGCAGAGGTCTTGAGTCCGGATGGTTGGTTTGCAACCGGTGATCTCGGTAAGATCGATGCCGAGGGACGTTTGCGCATCGTAGGCCGCAAAAAAGAGCTCCTCAAAACCAGTGGTGGCAAATATGTGGCGCCCGTGCCCATCGAAGATAGCCTCAAAGCTTTGCCTCTTATCAAAGAAGCTATGGTGGTCGGGGACGAGCGTAAGTACTGTGTGG
>CANGNB010000203.1 GCA_947454545.1 Oligoflexaceae bacterium | reverse complement strand
TGCCGTTCACATTCTTCGTGAACTCGCCGTCGATGGCGTGATGATCGGTCGAGCAGCGACAGCAAGGCCCTGGATTTTGTGGCAAATCGCCGACGCTTTTGGCTATCCTCACGCTCCCAAAGCTTTTGCTGGCAAGAAACCACCGCGTGGCGCTCTGGAAGAAGGACGAGCGTTTTTGGAATCCATACTTCTCTACTTGGATTACCTCGATCTCTATTTTGATAACGAAGACAAGAAACTGAAGCGTCTTCGCTTTCATGTCGTCAATTCCCATAAATGGTTTCTGTTCGGCCACGCTTTCTTCAGCCGCTGCCACAAGTGTAAGAGCATTGCTGCCATTCGGGAGATGACTCTGGAAAGCCTTGAGCGCCCTGAATTTCCAATGTCACAGCGCATCAACCTGCTGTGATCAACTGACGGCAAGGAGGGTCTGTTGCTGACGATCAGCATAAGCAAAGCGGAGTACGAAGATCAGCATATCCCCTTCAAAATCGATTCGAAATTGATTTTTATGCCGCTTGGCGAGCCGCTTGGCATGGGAAAGTCCCATCAAGCTTTCTTCGCCGATGAGGTCTATCTCATTAAAGGAAAGCAGATTCATGCGTTCGCTGGAACTCATGACGAGGCCTTGGCAGCGTAATCGCAGTTCGGCACATTCTGGTGTCGAGCTGTTATGAAAGTGAAACTCTACGGCTTGCTGAGGCGTGGCGTGATGGATACCAAAATGTGCCATGCGGAGCAGAATCTGCATCAGCACAGGCGCAGACAATGGCCAAGCCAGGGTTTCAACCTGTATCGACGTTGTGATTTTGACCGCAGCAAGCTTGGCTTCGAGCAGGCAGACCGTTTGGTTTACGACTTGAGAAATCTCACAGGATTGATCTCCTTCATCGTGACGACAGAGGGTTAACATCGCCGAGAGCAGACGGTGCAGATCTTCTGACTGAGCTTCAAGGCTCATGCTACGGCTGAGAATCTGAAAGGTAGTCGCAAAAGCCTGCTGACGAGCATCTTCCCAGGCGAGAATTTCGTGCCAAAGCTCGATACGCTTGTCTTCCGATATCTCAAAAGCACTGAGATAAAAGCGAAGCAAGCGCAAAGCTGGAATTTTACCCTGGCTCGCATGGATGAAATTGAGCTCCTCAGGATGACTCAGGGCACGGTCAAGATCAAAATCCATACCCTCCTCGCTCATCTTCACCCACAGACTTTGCGTTGGAGCCAAATTTTTTAGCACTATGGGGAAGGCGCCCAGCATGTCGGTGGTATCATCGGTCTGCCCCGAGATGCGCTGCAGTTCGTCACAGAGTTCGTCCAGCATCTCACCGAGGAGAGTCAGTTTTTCTTTTTCCTGCCAGACCGCAATGCGTCGCGACAAGCGCAGGCGACTCAAAAGATTACGAATACGCAAAATCATCTCACGTTCGAGTATGGGTTTAGCCAGATAATCGTCGGCGCCCATCTGAAAAGTTTGCAGTCTGTCCTGTTCACCAGCTCGCGCTGTTACGACAATGACGGGGACGCCTTCAAGATGAGGATTTTGCTTCATGGCTGTCAGTACGTCTTGACCAGAAAAATCAGGCATCATCATATCGAGGAGGACGAGATCGGGGATATCATGGTCCATGACTTCGAGGGCTTTACGACCATCGCGAAAGCACTGCACATGGGCGCCATGAAAGGATAAAATGCCCTCGAGAATTTCACAGTTGGCGACATGATCATCGATCACCACCAGCTTGGCTCCCGCCAGCTGCAGGTCCGGAGCGCTCAGTGCCTCTTGCAGGGGCAGGGGCGAAAGATTTTCTTCGAGACCCATCTCAGTCTCAAGCTCTTGGCGATGGAGGTTGACCTCGGCAAATTCCGGGACAAAGATGGTAAAACACGAACCCATACCTTCGGTCGACTTTAGCTTAATGCGACCGTTTAAACTTGTGACCAGATTTTTCACAAGGGCAAGGCCTAGCCCCGTGCCTTCGTACTGGCGTCTATCGGCACTTTCCAACTGACGAAATTCTTCAAAAATGGAATCAAACATCGCTTCTGGTATGCCAATCCCGGTGTCGATGACTTGAATTTCAAGCATCCCTGTGGATCGACGCATATTAAGATGAACGTGATTTTCGCGATTTTTTGCCGAAAATTTCACCGCATTACCGACCAGATTGCGGATGATCGTATACAGCTTTTCATAGTCGCAGATAAAGCTAGGCTCGCCTTCATCGATATGCAGAGAGCTCGCAAAATAGGTACCCTTGTGATGAAGACAGAGGCCATCACCCAATTGCTGAAAACTTTCACGCAAATCTTCGAGACTGATACGACTGCCGATCAGACTCATTTCCCCTTTTTTATACTGAGCTAGCTGCAGGATTGTATTGATCTGTTGCTTGAGGGAATCGCTGAGCTGTTGAATTTTAACGAGAGTATCGCGGGTACTGTTGGGCAAAACATTTTGAGGCAAGCGCAGGAGCAAACTCAGGTACCCCAAAATACCATTGAGGGGAGTGCGAAGTTCGTGGGAGGTGTTATGGAAAAAGCGTGTTCTGGACTCTTCGCTTCGCTGCAGGTTGTCAAAGCTTTCTTCAATCTTTTCATGGCTTTCCATTAAAGAACGATTCAGACTCTCAATCTTGTTTTGAGCCCTGCGTTGTTCCTCTTGGACCTTGGCACTCATAGCAAAGGATAGAATCACCATCTCTGCAGCTGCGGACCACGCCACCGTCCATTCTGTGTAGTAGTTGGTGGGTATTAGGCCGAAGCTGATCATGTGGCGAATGGTGTTTCCCAGAATAAGAATCCCCCACCCTATGGAATAAAAGAGAGCGGGACGCGATCCTTGAAAGCTCAGACGCAGACCCGTCATCAGAAGAAAGGGTGCCGTTATGAGAACAGCGTAGCGCGTCCATTGTTGAGTCCAGCTTGGATTCCAGAAAAGATTCAGCATATTGAGGATTTCTAGGCCGATATAGGCATACAAAACCAAAGCGCTCTTGCGTGCATGATCCTGCAGCCGTAAAAAGGCAATAGCAAAGAGGGCTGCAAAAATGAGGGTGCACTGTTCCGTCCAAAGGCTTATCTCAAAAAAGGCAGAGCGTGTCGCGATACTCTGACTAAACTGATTGACGATAAAGTTATTGAAGCAAAAGGTACTCATATAGAAGAAAACATAGAGACAGTAGAAAAGGTAATGACTTTTGCGAAGACGCAGATACAGAAAGAAGTTGGAGCACATCATCAAAATGCTCAGGCCCAAGATCACTCCCGAAGTGAGGAGGTCTCTTTTGCTGGTGTAGGCCGCTTGTTCCGGGCTCATCACCAGAAACGAGAGCTCCGCTTTGGGGATCTTTCGGGCCAGTTTCAAGTAGACCGAAACGGATTCCCGTGCCTCTAGCTTTACCGGCACATTCAGACCGCCAGAAGCTAAATCGCCCCAATCGCCATCCTGAGGGCCAACCTGGGCTAAAGCGAGGAGCTGCCCCGCCTGCTCACGATAGGCGATGATCGGGAAATAAAACCTTTGACTACGCAATATTACGGTGACGGGAACGTCCCGTGTATTTTCAAATTCCAACCTGATCCAGTGGACGCCCCCTGCTGTGGTGTTCAGCCCTTTGGTTCCCGAGGACTCAAACTGAGCCTCTGCGGGTATCACTGTTTCAGGACGGGACCAGTCTCCCTCGCGCTGGTGCCAGACCTCAAGATTGCGGGTCAGGGCGAGCACAAAGTGGGGGTCACCATCGACCACAATGCGGCCCTCTGCCTCGGGCCCTTGGAGCCAGAGGGTTAAGAAGAAGGCGATGGCAAGATAGGTTTTGAACATCCGAGCTTGACTCCTAACACTTCCCTATGAGTGTCTCAAACTTGAAGCCATTCTTGAAACCCTTGAGCTAGGCTGGGAATACTCGGTAATCTTTGCCGACTTATGGACCTACAGAGTCCTAGAGTATGCGTCGATGCCCTCAGAAGAAGCGTCGCGTCGAGCGACTTAAAAGACTGGCCGAGGAAGATCCGATGCGCTCACTGACTTTAGCTTTCGTCTGTGCTCTCTTGCTGAGCTTATACGGTTGCCTCTCGCCGATGAGTCTAACGGCTGAAGCACCTGAGGCCCCTCGCATCGTCACCGAAAATCTTGCTGAAGATCTCGCGAAAAAGGTCGAACCTGAACCATGCATCAAGGGAACACCCTGTGATCTCGAGCTCATCCAATCGACTCGCATCCTCTTCAAACGCAACAGTGCTAAGCTTTCTCCAGCTCAAAAACGCAAATTAGATCTGCTGGCGGCGGTCCTCCATCAGCACCCCGAAGCGGGAGGTCTCATCATCCATGGTCATACGGATCAGTTTGGGCCCCAGTCTTACAACATGCGCCTCTCAGAAAAGCGGGCGAAAGCTGTCGAAAAATATCTGATGAAAGCGGGCGTCAAAGCCGCGAAGCTTAAGGTCCAATCGTACGGTAAATCTAAACTTTTAGATCAGGGTTTGAGCAAATCAGCCCATGCCAGCAATCGCCGCGTAGATTTCTCGCTGTCCTCATGAAACTTGGCGGACGCTGGGGCGGGGCAAGCGTAATTCAAAGCAGGGATGGTCGCTGAGCGCATCGTACGTGAGCTCGCCGCCACTCTGGTGAGCCAGACGCCGCGAGACAAAAAGTCCGATGCCACTCCCCTGCTCCCCTTTCGTGCTATACCCTCGCTCGAACAACTGCTTTTGAATCTGCCGTGGGATGGGTGCTCCAGCATTGCTGAGACGAACAACAACAAAATCCTCACTGAGCGTGGTTTCGAGCTGAATCCAGCGTTCAGTTTCCTCCAAGGCCTCAAGGGCATCCAAGGCATTGAGGCTGAGATTCAAGAGAATTTGCGTGAGAGCACCCTGTGACACAAGGACTTCCACAGGGCTAAGCTGCACCTTCCAATGCACAGATTTGCGTGGCTTCATCGCGCGCAGCAAGACTTCGGTTTGGTGCCAAGCAGCGGATATCTGACAAGTTGAAGGACCTGCGGATGTTCGCGAATATGAGAGCACACTTTCTGTGAGATCACGGCTGCGAAGGGTGCTTTGCAGGAGGATTTTGTATTGCCAAAACAAGCGCATCTGGCTCGTGATATAAGCCAGTTCCTCCGAGGAAAGGCTTTGCAAGTTTCGGTACATGCGTTCCAAGTGCTCCCAGGACAGATCCAGAGTCAATAGTAATCCGATGGTTTCGTGAGAGAGAGCAAGGCTTGGATTGGGGATGAGGGGATGAAGCCTGGATTCGACTTCCATAATGTTATGCACCCGAGAGGGCGCTATCAGAGCCCCAGCATAGGCTTCACGCAGGGTATCATCGAGATCTAGGATAGCTGATGAGAGAAGACCGTCTTCGAGCGCAAGCTCGCGTATGCCATAGCTGCTTTGGAGGATGTTTTTGAGCTCGTGACTCAGCTCACTGAACATCTCGCCCAGCTGAACGATCTTAGCTTCGCCCAAGGCACGTTCCATCTGCCGCAAGAGTTCATGGCGTTCAACCTTATTACGCACCCGTAGCCGGAGCTCAGCGGCAAAAATCGGTTTTGGCAGATAGTCATCGGCACCGAGACGCAGACCTTCGATGCGATCTTCTTCGCTGGCGCGCGCTGTGATCAGAATGACGGGAATATCCGCGAGATCAGGATCTGCCCGCATCGCTTGCATCACATCTTCCCCAGACATTTCGGGCATCATCATATCGAGCAAAAGCAGATGGGGACGTTGAGCTTTCATGCGCTTAAGTCCCTCACGCCCTGAGACGGCAGAACTCAAATGGTAGCCATCGGCCTGCAAGATACCGACGATGACTTCGCAGTTGCTTTCGTTGTCATCGATCACCAGGATTTCATAGGGAATAGCTGGTGCGTGCGCGTTGTGAGAGGGGGATGCTGACGCAGGGCTAAAGTCAAAGCGATTGAGGGGCGAAAGATCCGGGAAAGATGCTCGTGAGCCTTTGTTTGGAGTCACAGGCAGACTTGTGAGGATAGCCTCGGGTTTACTTTCTGGGAGATTTACAACAAAACGGCTGCCTTCGCCGGGGCGGGAATAGAGCTCGATGCGTCCTCCCATAAGCTCAACAATATCGCGAACCATACTGAGGCCCAAACCAGTACCTTCGTAGGAGCGTCGGGCGTCGCTTTGTACCTGAGCAAAAGCATCATAGATCCGTTCCTGAAATTCTTTAGGAATCCCTATGCCTGTGTCACTCACCTCGATGCGAAGTCTCCCCCCTTCTGCATGGAGGTGGCATTCGACCCTATTGGGTCGCTGATGATCTCTGAATTTAAAGGCGTTCCCTAAGAGATTGCGCAAGATTGTGAAGATTTTTTCTCGATCTCCAATAAATTCTCGCTGAAGTCCAGAAAGCTCTGAGCTGTAACTGAGTTCATGAGCTCTCAAGCTAAGGCCTTCCGCGAGAGAGTCTGCTTCGTTCATCAGCTCTTCAAGGGAAAACCTCTGGATCTTCAAATCGAGTTCACCACGTTTGGATTTGGCTAAATCGAGAATTGTATTGACTTGAATTTTGAGCGATTCAGCCAGGCGTAAAGCCTTTCCCAGCTGGGCTTTTGCGCTTGCATGGAGTTCCCCATACTGTCCTTGGCAGACGAGCTCGACAAAGCCGATGATGCCGTTCAAAGGTGTACGCAGTTCATGAGATGTGTTATGGAAAAATAGAGTGCGCGCACGCTCGGCTTCTTCGAGATGAAGGCTATGGCGCCTTGTAAGGAACAAAACATAACTCAACCCACCCATTACGAAGAGTCCACTTAAAAGCACGAGAGTGAGCTGGTTTTGCCGGCGCTCCGCTTCCAGACGTAAACTTTGCGCTTCGGCCTCCATTTTGCGCAAAGCAGCCTCATACTTGGCCTGCTCGACTTCCAAATCTGTGGCACTTTGATCGAAGCTAGTCTGATGAGTGGGCTCTATTTTTTCTTTGTAAAAGCGATAGTATTGGCGCCAAATAGCAATTTCCGTATCTTCTGGCAAAGGATATGAGCTCAGCTCAAGAGTGATGTGTTCAAGTACATCCACCTGAGTATCCAAAGGCAACTGCCCACAGGACTTTGGATCAGTGATGTCCTTGGTCACGTAGCGGACGATGTCCTGATAGCAGGTAAGAAAAGGAATGCGCGAGGGATCATCGTAGTGTTCAAGTCGGACGGATGCAAGGGTTTGACGAGCTTCCTGGTGCCGCCCGAGCTTCATCAGGCAAAAGGCGCTGAATATTTTTTTATCCATTTCGAGGCCAAGGCTTTTGCTGTCGATACGTTGGAGAGTCTCTAACGCTTGAGTGTAATCCTTGAAGGCAAAGATGTAGGTGATGGCTTGATTGTAAAGGCTGAGATCCGCGTCTAAAGAGA
>CANGNB010000202.1 GCA_947454545.1 Oligoflexaceae bacterium | reverse complement strand
GGGCCAAGAGCAATCTCTGAGCGATTTTCGGGGGTATGTGCTGCTGATTGTAAACACAGCGAGTGGTTGTGGTTTTACACCTCAGTTGACTGGGTTGGAGCAGTTGTTTGAAACGTACAAAGATCAGAAGTTTTCTGTACTAGGTTTTCCCTGTAATCAATTTGGCCAGCAGGAGACAGGTTCTGAGGCTGAGATTAAGTCCTTTTGTGAAGTGAAGTTTGGAGTGAAGTTTCCCATGTTCGCAAAGATTGAGGTGAATGGGCCTAACACCCATCCACTCTATCAGTACCTCAAGCGAGAGAAGTCTGGTTTTTTGGGCCTCAGTCGTATCAAGTGGAATTTCACTAAATTTCTCATCGATAGAGAGGGGCGCGTAGTACGACGCTATGCCCCTACAGTAAAGCCCGAGCAGATTGCTGGTGACATAGCAAAACTTCTTTGAAACCTTGGATCCAGCGTGACTTGACTTGGACTGACAGGAGGAACATCCTTGCCCTGAGCCTCTATATTGAGGTGAATGATGAGAGAGGGTTCCTTTATGCTTAAGATCACCAATCACTTGTCTCTGCTGTTGTGTTCTGTCAGTTTGAGTACTCTTGCGTTTGCTCAAAGTCCCATGCGACCTGTTTTTCCTATGGACTTGCCTCAAAGACTGGCTTGTCCTGAACCAGCTCAGATACAAGTTACTCCTGTCCCGCACTCTTTTAATGCGATCTATACCGCTGAAGTGCATGGCGTGGGATTTATGGGCTATGATATCAATGGTTTGCAGCCATCAGAGATGGCTTTCAAAGGAGCTGCTGTAAGCGAGGTCAATGGCTATTGGTCTCTGACCTGCAGCTATGCAAGTTCTCAAGGTCATCTGATCGTAGCAACCCAAGATACAGGAAGCTTGACCCAGTGTGCCTTTGAGAACTCGGCACAGCGCTGTGAGGGTCTCATTCGAGACTGTGTTCTGGTCTGTCACTGAATCGCACACAAACTACGGGCGAAGCTTGAGGCCCTTTTTATAAATATTAGGGTTGATGGCTTCGTTCCATAGCGGTGTTACATATTTTTGAGCATCAAAAGAGAAGGTGCTCGGATGCTCAAAGAGATCTCGATAGAAGCGATAGCCATCTTCATTAGCTTCCATATCTGCGCGCGAGGCGACTCCTGTTGAGGTCATGCCGAAGTAGCCAAAACCACCAAGAATCATACAGGGCTTACAGTAGCGAGCATAGACGGCTCGATATGTGCCATATTCAGAGCGGGCGAGTTCGGGAGAGCCTTCCATGAACTCACCAAATTTGCGTCGTTCGTCCTGACTCGAAAGCAGGCCTTCTTGTTCTGCAAGAAAGTACCAAAGTCCCTGACTGGCAAAGTGCCCTACTTTATCCAGCCCGATCAAAGTTGAGCCAATGCGAATGACAGGAGAAATGCTATGATCGGCTGTTGTGCGCGAGATATGACTGAGGACTTGAGCCCCTGGTAGGCCTAGAGCGTTATCTGCATATCGTGTATCGGCAAAGTTCAGAAACCTTATCTGTTTGGCCTCTGCCTGCAAGTGATCACGCAGGAAGATTTCGAGTTCGCTGAGTTTAGAGATTTCGATGTTCAGGGCACCCAGATGAACGCCCAGGCCTGAGCCCACCCGTGAGGCTCCCAGTCGGGTTCCCAGATTTTTGACTAAAGCCAAGCGCAAGGTAGGAGTCCACTCCTTGTCGTCGGAGTTCACCTCCTGAAGGGCCTCGCTGTATTGTTCTTGTACAAAGGCGTTCCAATATTCTGAAACATCGACAAGTTGCATAGATTCGGGAGTCGGACGATCGTCAGTTTCTTGTTTGAGCTTGGACTCTGAGGAACCTGCACCACAAGCATTTAAAAAGGCAAATAGAGTCAAAGAGATCATAATACTTTGCAGCAATTTCATAGAATCTATCTCTCGATTGAGGCGTGTCTGTGAGCTAGGACATGGCTTTCAGCCATATAGGCTCCAGGGCTTTAGAGCATAATTCAAGTCGACTTGCAAGGCTCTGTCGGGCTCAAAGTGGCTCTGTGGGTATCTCTGTGGATAATTCAAAATTCTCCCAATTTTTTTGCACTTTTGTCCCAACTCTCGCGAAAGGTAAGAACTCTGGTGCTCGTCCTTTGTTCTTTGGAAACACAGAGTGGACGGATCTCCCATGTGATGTCAAAATGTCTAAACCGGACTCTTGGGCTTGGGGGAAATATGAATGTAAGTCTTTTTGGCCTGTGCCTTGGAGTGGTCTTTGTCCTCACTCAGAGTGTTTTCGCAGATACTGCCCTCTATCCGCAGCTTCGCTCTTTCGATGATAAGCGTGAGGCTCAGATTGAATCAGAAATGGAAGCTCAGCTCTATCCCTGGTTTCGTGCTCATGAAAGTCTCTTCTTCGAGGGGACGCCTCGGATAGATGGGGCGAAGGTGAATTTGAGGAGCAAAGCTTTTGTTAGGCCTGATGGTAAAGCCAATGTGGTCGTACTTCATGGCTACGATGAGGAGATGGAAAAATACATCGAATTGGTCTACGACCTGTTTCGATCGGGATACAATGTGTTTCTCATGGATCTCAGAGGTTTTGGCTTTTCAACGCGTATCGCACCCGATTCTAAGCTTATTGATATCGATCAATTCGATGCCTATAGCAAGGATCTTGAGCTCTTCATCACTCAAACGATAGAAAAAAAAGCTCCAGAAAAGCCTTTGCTGGTGTTTGGGCACTCAACTGGAGCAGCCGTTGCTGTGCGCTTTTCGCAGCTCTATCCCAAGAGAGCAGCTGGGTTTGTTCTGTCATCTCCCTTATTTGATATGCCAACCCTTATATTCTCAAATGAATTTGCTCACCGTATCTTTGGCTTTTTCACAGCCATGGGCTTTGGTTCCTGGCCTGTACCTGGGCAGAAGAAAGATAGTTCGTACTGGGATTTTCATAAATCAGACAACAGCTCCTATCCTCGTTGGAAAGCCTTCTATCAGTTGATGGAAAAGCCTGAGATGAATTTTGAAGAGCTCCAGGGTCCCAGCATTCATTTTGTGACTGAGGTTACCCGGGCGTTGGTCGACTTGAAACAGCTTGATGTCCGCAAGACGCTTCAAGCACCCTATCTGGTATTTCAAGGGGGCAAAGATGTATGGGTGAGACTGCCCGAGCAGGAAAAGTTCTGTCGTGAAGTGGCAAGCTGTGAATTCGTCCGAATCGATGCGGCAAAGCATGCCATATATTACGAGGCAGACAGCATAAGGGTCCCTTACCTGAAAAAGATTTTGAGTTATTTTGAACAGGTGCTGGCTCGTTAGGGGGCTATGCTCGGTAAATGTTCAAAAAAGTCATTATAAAAAATCAAACACAGGGCGAGAGCTGAAAGCTCAATACTATGTAATCACCTGAATCTGTTGATAAATATTATACCTGTTTCCCTGCTCTGGCATGCTGCGTCAAGTCCTCAGCCCCTAGCGTGAAAATAGTCGTTCTCCTTGGGCGCGCGTTGCTATAAACAAGAATTCAAGATTCACAAATATCTTTCCGAAGTGCTCGCAGGACCAATGTTTACGTCAAGAGTTTAGGCTCGACCTAAGTGTCGTAGAGGGGGAGTGAGATGAGTATTCAGCGAAGTTTCCTGGCTTGGGGTACGCTCAGCGCGGCCCTGTTTTTGGCCGATTGCAGTGAGCCATCTATGTCTACAGGCATCCCCGTTGCTGGGCCAGACGTAGCAGTTGGGAGTTCAGAGTCTCCTGCTGCATCTTCTCCCAAAGCGGACGAAGCGACAGCAACTCCCCCAAGACATGACAGTGATATGACGGCAGCTCCTGCGGTTGCAGACGCTCCAAAGCCCAATTACAGGATTGCCTTCGTCGGTGACCAAGGGGCGAATGTAAATACTCAGGCTGTTCTCAAGCTCATCAAGGGATCCCAAGTCGATCTTATGGTCGTTTTGGGAGATTTTGATTACAGCAGTGATCCGAATGGTTGGGATAAGATGCTTACGGACAACCTGGGCGATAATTTTCCTGTCATAGCCGCCGTAGGTAATCATGATACGGGTGCTTGGCCCGGATACCGTACCAAGCTCGCAACGCGCCTAGCTAAGCTTAAAGGCATCAGCTGCGAAGGCGACTACGGTGTGAATATGAAATGCAAAGTCCCCGGGATTACCCTCGCTGTATCAGGCGTAGGCACTATGGGAACAGGGCACGAGGCCTTTCTCGAAAAAACTCTTTCGGAAGCCCAAACACCTTGGAAAGTTTGCAATTGGCATAAAAATCAGAAGAAACTCCAGGTCGGAGGTAAGTCCGATGAGGTGGGTTGGCTCGCCTATGAAACCTGTTTGAAGTTCGGGGCTTTTGTTGCGACTGGACACGAACATTCCTACGAGCGCACGCATCTCTTGAGCAGCATGGAACGTCAGACGGTAGTTTCCAAAGAGAACAAACTCGTTTTGGAGCCGGGAAAGTCTTTTGCTTTTGTGAGTGGTCTCGGTGGTCGTGAGGTGCGTGATCAAGAGCTCACGGGTGATTGGTGGGCGAAGATCTATACGAGTAATCAATCCGCAACCTTTGGCGTCTTACTCTGCGACTTCAATATCGATAACAATCCCCGTAAGGCCCATTGCCAATTTAAAAATATCGCGGGTCAGATCGTCGATGATTTCCAACTCGAATCGAAACTGCCCGTGAATTGATCTCATGACCGAAGGCTGCTCCTCAGCGAGCAGCTTTACCTTTCCCTGATCCAGCCCCATATTCATAGCAGAGATCACGCGTCGCCATCACGTCAGCTATTTTATGCTGGGAGCCCGGTATGGAGCTCTGAAGATTCGCAATGCTGCTGTCTCGAAGCATACCCCCCACAGATTTTTGGTGCGATTTATCCTTCTTTTGCCAATCGGCCCAGAGTTTGTCGAGGTAAGCCATATGCAGCCAGTAGATGGGATCTTGTGCAGGCTCTTGGCTCATCAGCTGTCCACCAATCCCATGAAAGACAGCGTTGGTCGGTGCGTAAATAAGAAACTGGCGAAGCTGATCGTAGCGTCGTGTCCTTAGCACCGTCTTTTCTATATGCTCACGGGTCGCGAAAGGTGCGATGCTCGGTCCAGGATAGTAGCTTCGCTTCAAGCAATCAAAGCCCTTGGCTGAGGGCACTTGATAGTCCTTAAAAGGACCAGTAGCGATACAGCCCCGTGGCGCTTCGCCATTGCCCCCGAGATATTCAGCTGTGAGCAAGGGCGAGGTTTCGGGATGTTCTGCATCGAGCGTCCAATTCCAATAGGGCAGTGTGACGTTGGGATGTGTGACCTGAAGAGCTTGTTCGAAGGCCTTCAGTTGAAGGCGATTATAAGCTAAAAACGGGGCGTAACCCTTGGCTTCATCGCTGTGGGTAGCATCAAAGCTCGCCCACTCATCATAAAGACTGGGCTTTTGGGGCTCTCGCTTCATGAGGGATTTTAACGCATCGATAAAGGCTGTCCACTGCTCCTTTGGGAGTTCGCGGAACTCTTGGCGAACCTGAGGTTTGGAGCAGGAGCGTGGCGTCTTAAGAGCCAGTTGGACTTCAGAATAAGCACTCCCTTGCTTTCCTAAGAGCAAGATCAACCCTGTAAGGAAAAGAACGATTTTCATGGTGAACCCTCAACTGCTTGGTAGAGATTGATAGGGGGGACAGAGAGCTGACTTCGTCCCTACAATCAGATCTTAGAGAGTAGCAGTTATTTTCGTTCATTCAGAGACATAAAGTATATTTTGAGCGCATGTGTGATGAGAAATGGCCTTGGGCTTCTTGAGCGTCATCCAGGCCGATAGAGAACTGCTGTGATAGAGTCTTTCAACGTTCGGTGAACCCATTTGAAGTCTTGGGGCAAGCCCTTACGATCACAAATCATAGCGATAGAAGAGATATTGTGGGCCGCTCGACATGAACCACACATGCCCAAAGGCATCAGGAGTCCATGCAATGGGGGGGCCCGCGACATCGTTCCAGGGTTTCAATTCTTGCTGACTGATTTTCCTCCACAGCCCCTGCTCACGTATCAGCAGAGCCCATTGGGAATCCTCTCCATAGCAGTAGGCCCATGTCTTGCCACCAACAAAGTGCATGCGATTGAGGTCACAGGACTGGGCGAGGCGATTAAGTGAGATGTCTTCGATAGATGTTTGCTTTTCTATGTCGAAAATATAGTAACTATCATGATTATCTATACTCCTAATTTTCATCGCAAGCTCCTTATCATTCAATCGTCCCCACTCAGGGGCCACTGAAGAGTTTGCATGAGCAAATAGATCTTGCTGAAGAAAATCTTGAATGCTTCCCGATTCAATATCGACAATTTTAAAACCCCTATCAGAGCCTACCACTACTTTACGCCCTTGATCGAAGAGGCTGAACCAATGAACCTTTTCACCTTCTGGAAGGTTGCCCAGTAATAGGCTATGAATCTTTAAAGTGTTGTCTGTATAGACTAAGCCGAGTTCGTCAGAAAAAAACCAAATGTTTCCGAGGAAATCTTCTTGACAGCCTTCTGCTTGGTGAAAGGAAAATGTCATAGAGTTTTCGTAAACCTGTCTATGACGAACCCTATTTTTTTCGATGAGTGAGAGGCCGCGCGATGACCATAAACAATAGCGGTTTTCCGATAATGGTGAGACACCAAGAGGAAAGCTATCAGCAGATAAAAGCGCTGTTTCGACTTTGCTATCAGTGAAAGTTAAAGAGTTTCCCCTCTCCATGGCAAAACTTGCAAAGCCTTGGGGATCTGCCCAAGCATTGAAACTATATTCCCCTGAGTTAAACAACATTCCGTCATCGAATTTTAGCGCTCTCTGTGTTTTTAGGCGGATGATCCGAGTCATTCCACTGGAATCTTCAGCTCGAAAGTAGAGATCTCCAGATCTATTTTTGCCTACAGGAGGTGTGCTACTTTGAAACCCAAGAGCCTTTATGGGCCAAAAAGTGGTTGGCTGGGTCATGTCTTGGTATCCATGACCTTTCCAAATGATTTGAGATGACCCATCATATCCTATAAAGTTTGTTGCTGATGCCAAGCGTTTGGTGAAGATTGGTCGATTCTCAGACCATGTATCGGAAGCAAAGTCAAAAGAGTCAGTGCCTAAATTGATGTGACGCATTCCAACTTTCCAACCTGCAGTGAAGAGAAAGTTCTCGCCATTAAGGGGAAAGGGACTTGGGTATTCTTTGATGTGCCCATTTTCAAAAAGAAAGAGGGATGAATTGATCTCTGTATTTTTATTACTTGTAGCGAGCCAGATTCGACCTCTAAAATCTTCTGTGATAGACGATATAGTATGATTGCCAAGTTGAGCGGAAAAGTCCGTTCTCTTCCAGCTCATGCTTTCTTCATCAAATACTATAATTGCCGTGTTGTCATTTAGCCAAGGCTTGCCATGTGAGTCAAAAAAATATT
>CANGNB010000201.1 GCA_947454545.1 Oligoflexaceae bacterium | reverse complement strand
GCTAAAAAAATCGAAAAGACCTACGCGGAATTGGAACAGAAATTTGGACGAACGGTTTCGGACCAAGAGCTTTCTAAAGCCCTGGGTATCGAGCTCGAAGAATACTATGATATGATAGCTAAAGTGAAGGCTGTTACTTTGCTGTCTATCGATGAACTTTCAGGACCAAACCAGCAGGATCGTAAAAGTCTGTTGGAATGCCTTGAAAACGTTAGTTCTAAAAATCCCTTTACTCAGCTGAAAAGCAAAGGTGTTCGAGAACTTTTGGTTCGTCATATCGAAGAACTCCCTGAGAAGCAAAAGTTGGTTCTATCCCTTTATTACTACGAGGATTTGAACCTTAAGGAAATCGGCAAGATTCTTGAGGTCACTGAGTCACGAGTGAGTCAGTTGCACACTCAAGCAGTTGAGCGCTTACGCAGTAAACTTAGACCCCTTCTGACGGATTGATATTTCAAGGAGTCTTTTTATGACGATCATGAAGCCTGACCTCAAAATTCTCGTTGTCGACGACTTTCCCACCATGCGACGGATTGTGAAGACCCTGTTGAAGCAAAATGGCTTCAATAACTTCACAGAAGCTGAAGATGGCGCCCAAGCCTATCGGCTTCTTCAAGAGCATGGTGATTTCGAAATGATCGTATCAGACTGGAACATGCCTAATATGACAGGACTTGAGTTCCTGAAGGCTGTCCGCGCCGATGCAAAATTCAAGCACCTTCCCTTCCTCATGGTGACTGCGGAAGCAGAAAAAGAGAACATCATCGAGGCTGTGAAAGCTGGCGTGAGTAATTACATCGTGAAGCCTTTCACAGGCCAAGCCTTGAAAGACAAGTTGGAAAAAATCGATCAGATGATGAAGAAGCAGAAAGCTAAGTAATCTGATCTCCACTTCGTCGGTTTGAGAGTAGGGAGGCATGATGAGTCAGGATACAGAAGAATCGTCAAGTAATCCGAACTTCAACGAGGATCTTGTCAAAAAGTATCCTCGTTCGAATCGTCGATTGTCACTTGCTGTTGCGAAGTATGGCCTAGCCCCTAGTTCGAACGAAGAGGAAGGCCAGACTATGCACATCAGCCCTTATGGGTTGCAGTTTCGCTCAACACATCCCTACACTGAGGGCGATCTCCTTAAAATCCATGTGGTCATTCCCGACTATTGGGAACGAAAGCAGCGATTTGTAGACTACAGTCGTATCGATACCCCAGGCAACTTTAAGATTCTTGCTAAAGTCGTCTCGTCCGAAGAGATCGGTAAGCGGGGCAAGAAGAGAATCATACTGGCCCGCACGGTCAATATGGACGAAATTGATGAGCAAGTTCTGAAGGCGTTTTTGCAAGAAGGCTGATTCGTTACTTTTCATTCATCTACTCACAGCGCAAGTCGAAGGAAGGATGGGAACATGAACCAAATCCTCCTGGCCGTTCTCGTCGGTATCGATATACTTTTGGTCGGCCTAGTGCTTCTGTCTTTTCGCGCCCGTAGAACCCATCCCATCTCTATGGATATCCTCAAAGAGATCGATCATGAGCATCGCTTAATCAAAGAGTTGCGAGCGACTGTTTCGGAAGATCTCGAACGTCGCTATCAAGATATGAAGAACCTCTATGACAAGGTTTCAACACTGGCTACAGAAGCTGATGTAGAACTGAAGTCTAGTGGCAACTTTATGAGTCGTGAAGTGGCTCAGGCGATGGAAGAAGCTCGTGCCCAGATGGAAGAGCCCTTGCAGTTGATGACCAAGCAGAGGACGCGCTTGAGTGCTTTGATTCAGAAGAGCCAAAAAGAGCGAGAATTTCTCCAGAAAGCCATTCAGCGCGCTGAGAAACTTGCTAAATTCTTCAATCAGAATATTCCTTACGAAGAATTGCTTGAAGAGATTACGGATAAGAAGTACAGCGATGCTCGTTTTCTTTTGGCCAAAGGTTTATCGGCTCAGCAGGTGGCGAAAGAACTGGGCTTACCCGAGTCTGAGGTTCAACTGATTTCAGCCATGACGTGAAGAAGTCTTTTCGCTCTCCTTCTCCCTCGCCATTCCTACTTCGAACATTCAGTCTTGGATTAAAAATTCTTTGACATGGGTAGTGAGATCTTTGCTGCACTCTGCTAGGAGAAGGTGGCCTACGCCTTTTTTGGTAAGGAGTTGGCTATTCGCTATCGCTGCGCTGAGGTCAAAAGCGGCTTTGATTGGAATAATCTTGTCGTCCTGGCCATGTAGGATGAGAGTCTTTGCTTTAATTTTGGCCAAAAGATGTGTGTTATCGAGTTTTGTGAGTGCTTGGCGTTGGGCTCGAGCTCGCTCATCAAACTTTTCTGTCTGGACGCTGTTTTGAATCTGCTTGGCCATAGCCTGCAGGAGAAGCTTATTTCGCTCTTGGAACTCATCTGTCACGTAAGATAGGAGGCGATTTTCAATGGATTTGAGATCAGTTCCCCAGGGGCCAGCATCCAGATTACTGATCTTCTGTTCGGCACTGGCTGTAGAAATTAGGATGAGGCGATCGACTATTTCCTGGTACTGTACTGCAAGAATTTGAGCAATCATGCCGCCCATAGAGATGCCGAGGACGTGAGTCTTGGTAATTTCAAGGTGAGCCCACAAGGCAACGATGTCACTAATCATGTCCTGAATTGTGAAGCTTCCTAAATCCTCTGTAAGTCCACAGCCTCGGTGATCAAAGCATAGGCAGCGAAATCCTGCTTCGACGAGAGCCTTAGAAAGCAGTCGAAAGTCTCGGCTGCTACGGGTATGGCCATTGATAAGCGTAATGAAGGGTCCAGTCTCTCCGTAGGTTTCGAAATAGATGCGAGCCTTGTCACGTTCAAGAAATGGCATAGGATAACGACCCTCCCTGTGGGACGTAACTGTTTCGCATCGGAAGAGAGACGTCAAGCATATTTTTTGATCGTCTCCCGAGCCGTTTTCACCTGTTTGATAAGAGTCGTTGAGGGGGCGATACCCTTCTCTTTGAGTTCTTGGACAACTCGGGCTATTGCTACGTAGGCTTTTTCAAAACTGGGTGCCGAAACATAGCTTTTGGTGAGCTCATCTAGGCTTTTTGCAAGGTCGCCTTTTTTCCGATAGGCTAGACCAAGGTTGTAGTGAAGAAGGTAGAGGCGCGCTTTGTCAGCAAGCATGCGCATGGCATTATTATAGGTGATGATGCCAAGATCAAAGTGGCCTTTTGTCACCTGAGAAATGGCAAGATTGTTGAAGGTGCGCGCCAGTTCATTACCGTTTTCTGTTTCAGCAATGAGCTGCTCTGCGAGACCGAAGTCCCCCTCTTTGAAGGCTAGAGTAGCCATCTGGTCCTTGCAGTCCTGGTTGTCAGGATCTTCTTGCATGACCTCAGTAAAGACGCGACGTGCATCATCGTGACGATCGGCTTCTACGTAGGCCGAGCCTAGATTGATCTTGTTGGAAATATTTTTGGGTGAACTGAGGACGAGACGCTCAAGCAGGGCGACAGCTTGGTCGTGTTGGCCTCTTCGCGTCAATATTTTTGCCTGAAGCTGAAGAGCTTTATTATTATCTGGCTCTTCATTGAGGGCATCGGTAAGGCATTTTTCGGCCTTGTCGTATTTTGACAAAGACATCATGACTTCGGCGGCTGCAATGAGAGCTCGTATTCTAAAAGGACTTGGATCGAAGAGTTTTTCGGAGAATAGCTTATAGGCCTCCATTGGTTGACCTTCGAGATGATACATCTCGATCTTCCGAATAGTGACCTCTTTAGGGTCGAGGTTGGCCTCGTAAGTGAGCATGTCTCCAATCATTTGTTTGACCGTATCCTTGTCGAAAGGCATGGTCAAAATCTGCTTGAATCCGAGGTCTTTTGTGAGTTTGACATCCTCGGAACTCATACGTTTTGAAAAGAGAATACAAGGGACGAAGTAGCGCTTCCGCTTCGAACGCATCTTCTGGATGAAGACCGTACCCGGCATGCCCCGGAGTTCCCATGCGACAATAAAGAATTGGATGTGATTTCGATCAGCCTGTATCAAGGCATCATCGCCAGTCGGAGATTTGAATACATTTTTGATGCCAAGGTCCTTCAGCACCATCTCGATAAAGAGAGTGTTGGCGGAATTATCATCAAGAATTAAAAAGCGTTCTATAGCCATCTTTTACCCTCGGCCGATCAGGAGTGGTATCGTCGGCCTGAGGGTAAACTTGAAAGCGATGGTTCAAGGAGCTTTTTTTGGGGCTTTAAAAGGCTGAAATAACAGCATTTTTCTGGATGGAGGCATCACTGTTCGGTCCAGCCGGTACCCGTTTGAGTCCCAGATAGGGGATCACGCCAAAGAGATTGAAAAAGAGCGAAGACAAGACATAAAGATTAAAGATTGTTGCACCTTGCGTTAGCCCTACAATGGAAAATAGGCGGTCGAAGGCGACATGACCAACTCCTAATCCTCCAGGGGTAATAGGGATGGCTGTCGTCAGAATACCAACAGGGAAGATCGTAGCGATGGAGCTGAGGGGCACATCACTGTGTAGGACTTTTACTGTCATGAAATAAAAAAGGAGGAGTGAGCAAAATTGGATGATCATAGAATAGACTATGCTAAAAATGATTTTGCTGCGGGCGTAGCGATAGACGCGAACTGCTGTGTAGAGCTTGTTAAGGAGGGCAAAGCCCGGCACGCTCAAACTAAGAATACGTGAAAATGGATCTACGCCCTTATAGTGATAAAGAGCAGCTGTATAGAAAATACAAAATCCAAGACTGATGCCCCCCATCAAGGTGATAATGGGCCAGAGCTGTTTTTGGGATGATACAGCCTCAAAATGCGTGAGGATCATCAACCATCCCACGAGGAAAAGACCACTGAGTCCAACAATTCGATCTAAGAGTACGGTGACCATGGCCTGTGATTTGGAGCGCCCCTGATTATCTCGAATGACATAGGCAATCTTGATAATGTCGCCCCCAACGGCACCTGGCATGACAGTATTGAAGAAAAAGCCTGTCATCTGCAGCTGGATTGAGCGTTTCCAGTTCAGGAGATATCCGGCCCCCTCGAGAAGAGTTTTCCATCTTAGGGTTCCCAGGAGCACTGGACAAAACAAGAAATAGAGTAAGGCAGCAAGGCTTAAGTAAGGGTCACTAACAAATCGTTTGAGCTGAGAGATATCGAGTTGTCCAGAGCGTTGAAGCCAGACAAGGAGCAGCACGGCGACAGCGAGCTTACCTAGAAGTAAAATGGTTTCTTTTAATTTCATGAGCATATCCTCATCAGTCTGGCTTTAGGCTCAGTTCTCTGAAGTGTGCAAGTCGTTATCAGTCAAAGATTTTCCCAGGATTTAAGATGCCATGCGGATCAAAAACGGCCCGAATTTTCTGCATAAGAGTCAGGGCTTCGGGTGGACAGCAGTAATGTAAATCCGCCTTTTTCAGTAAGCCTATCCCATGTTCAGCACTGATAGAGCCCCTGAAGGTTTTGAGTAGTTCAAAAACTTCTTTTTCTGTGTCGCGCGTGATGGATCGGAATTCATCGTAGTTCTGCTGGAAAGGTCCACTGTAGTTAAGGTGAAGATTTCCATCGCCTATGTGGCCAAAGAGAAACATCTGCACACCACGAACTTTTCCCAATATCTTTTGCATCTCTGCGATAAAGCCAGGCAGACTGCTGATCGGAAGAGAGATGTCATTTTTTCGAACATGACCTTCCATTGCAACCGACTCGCTAATGTTTTCCCGAAGACCCCAAAGATTTTGAAATTCAGCCGAGTTTGATGCAATGACTGCATCGGTGATGAGTCCGCTTTCGAAAGCCGTCTCGAGGAAGGGTTCGAGTGGGTCGGGAGCTCCCTCAGGCTGCTTTTCAATTTCCAAGAGGACGTAAAGAGGAGATTTTTCTTGGAATGGATTTTTTCGTTGCTTCGAATGCTTGAGCACGAGTTCGAGGCACTCGTGGGTAAAGAATTCAAATGCTGTTGGCTGAATGCCGCGGAAGTTTACGAGACCGAGGAGTTTAGTGACCTGTTCAAAGCTTGCTGACGCCATACATGTGAGGCGCAGTTCTTTAGGAAGGGAGACGAGTTTCATCGTCGCTTTGGTGATGATACCTAATGTCCCTTCCGAGCCAATAAACAGATGTTTGAGATCATAGCCAATATTGTTTTTGCGGAGATCGTAATCGAGATCGAGAATCGTACCATCAGCCAGGACGACTTCTAATCCCAAAACTTGTTCACGTGTTCCGCCGTAGCGAATCAATTTGAGTCCACCGGCATTGGTGGCGATGTTGCCGCCGAGCTGACAGCTCCCTTTAGCAGCAAGGTCTACGGGATAGAAAAGTCCAGCTTCTTTTGCTGCTTTTTGCAGAGTTTCGATAATAACGCCAGCCTCAGCTGTCACGCTGAGATTGATCGGATCTATCTTGAGGATGTGATTCATCTTCTCCAGGGAGATAACAAGCTCTTCTTGAATAGCATTGGCCGCACCAGCCAAACCTGTTCGGCCTCCACTTGGGACCACGCGAATCTTGTGCTCATGGCAATAGCGGAGGATGCGAGAGACTTCATCGGTTGTTTTAGGAAAGATGACAGCGGTTGGATTGGGAACCGCCTTCGTCCAATCTTTTCCATATACAGTGAGATCGTCAGGTCGAGTAGAGATGCGTGCGTCGCCGACTAAAGCTGTCAAAGCTTGCAGATGAGTCCTGTCCACGATCGAATCCTTTCCTTAAGAGCCTCACGCAATACATAAGCCCTGGCACTATGGTGCCAGAGCAGCTTCCTAGTAGTAGCAAAGTTCTCGCGAGGAGCCTAGAGACATTCCGGGTCAAAAGTTCTCGATAAGCCGAAGTAAAGCCTCATCCTGACGTTTGCGAAACTCAGTCAGACTGGTGGAATTAGAAGCTTTCGAGCCGTTATTGAGGATGGCAAAAGCCAAGGTGCCATGTTTGGGATGACCTAAATAGCCTGTGAGCGTCGAAACGGCGTAAGGTTCGCTTAAGGTTCCCGTTTTTGCCCTTACGACACCTGCAATGAGTTGTTGATTCATGCCCTTAAAGCGTTTTTGGAGAGTGCCGCTCAAGCCCGAAGCGGGAAAGCTGGCCAAAAATTCTGGATAAACCTCCATGCGTGACTGCATGTAGCTCAGAAGTTTGACAAATTGGGCTGCACTGAAGCGGTTACGACTATCTAGGCCCGATCCGTTATAGACCTCGAAATGATCTTCGATTCCGACTTCCTCGCGCAAAAATTTCGCAATGGCGGCTACCCCGTTTGCCAGGGTTCCTGAACCAGGAGCTTCGGCTGGACCCGATTTTGGGAAGGCTGCTCCGAGTCGTTTGACCAGGACATCGGCTATATAGTTATTTGAGAAATGATTGAGCCCTCGAACCATGTATCCAAGATCGTAGCTATCGAGCGTATAAAAGAGCTTCGCTGAGCTCGGAACGTCTCTTTC
>CANGNB010000200.1 GCA_947454545.1 Oligoflexaceae bacterium | reverse complement strand
GCATGAGATAAATCATAGCCTCTGGATCCCTCTGCGCTAAAAGAAGATCCAGAAAAGCCTGATAGTGCTTGGGCATCGACTTGGAGCTAAGTTCAGGTATCCAGGCTTTAATAAGATTGCGATAAAGTTGTTCGTGGCGCTCTTCGTCTCGCAATTGGCTTTCTAAGATGCGGCGGATGCGCGAATCATCGACCATATCGCGCAAATGGACTAGGGCTGGTTGAATCAGCTCTTCCCCCCAGGCGGTTTGCCAGAGGAGAAGTCCAAGTTCCTGACGCGCTGCTCTAGAGTCATGCTGCGCTCTGATGAGGCTTCTATGTAACATAAGGGTCTCACTCTTCACATCGAGGGCGACGAGGCCTAGTCATGGCCAAATGCGGACTCCAGGTCATACTGGTAAGCCCGATTGGGGACATTGAGGAGGAGACACGCGAAGTCACGAAACATTGCAATCTTCTGATAGTTGTGTCCGAAGCAATTGACGGCAAGCATGTGCCCTGTTCGCCCCTCCTTCCAAGGTGTCGAAATGAGGAGGGCTTGCTTTTGGGCGCGCAATTCGCGGAGCCGATGACGATATCCAGGGGAAAAGGCTGCATCATAGTAGGGGGCTTCTGCCGAGGGAGGACCGTAGAAGAAGGGTACCTGGCAGGCCGATAGCAGACACTCGCGAACTGTGAGAGTAGCCCCACGGAGGATGCGCAAGTCCATAACTTGTTTTTGTCCTTGTACTCCAACGTAGGGGATCAGCCCCGGATGAACGTCGGACAGGGGAAGTGCCAAAAATCGTGCCGAAAAAATATGCTGGATGACTCGCTCCAAAGCGTCTCTATCGAATGCGCTCTGCTTTTTGATCCCAAGGCGATGCAAAGCCTGCAAAGGCGACAGTGTGTGGGAGTGATGACAGGCTCTAAATTCTCTATCAAAGTCTGGATAAAAAGCCTCGATGGACTGACGCAGAGCCCCCTGGTGCACGGCTAAAAAACCGAGGCAGGCGAAAATGCCACCAGAAAACGCATGAATTTCTGGCATTTCGAGAAGGCGTTGAGACCCAAGAGCCTGCAAAAAAAGATAGTGTTTGGTGGCGGAGGGGCCTGTGCTATCGAGGATTAGCCTTGTTGACGTATGGGGCTGGGAGGCAAAATAAGAGTCAATGGTTTCTGAAAAACCTCGCTTCATACGGTGTCTGAGCGCCATGTTTTTTGCTTTACCAATAGCAAGCATTTGATCTTTCCTCCCGGAAGAGCAGCAGTGCTCTCATGAGGACAGAGCCTCAGCAAGATCCATTCCAGATGTCTTGGGGCGTTATAGCTGGGGATTTCAAACTTTTCTTATGCTGAGCTTCGTGGAAAATGAAGAGCTGTTCACAGGATTTCACCAAGTCAAAAAGTGACGCTAACCTTGGGAAACATGATTTTTAGGGTGGTAGGGGTTACCCCACCATGAAAAATCCATCAGGATGATGATACCCTATCCCCCACACCAACCCTCACAAAGGACCTCCCCGATGACTCTATCTTTTTTGGGCGACGTTCAAGCCTTCCTGACCCGCATTTTCCAGCATTTAGATCAAGCAGGCCTTCACGTCGAAGCCTATGAGTTGGATCATATCTGCTATCGAGTGACGACTGGGGAAGGCTACGAGCAAAAGAAGAGAGAGTTGGAACCGCATGCAAAGCTCCTGACAGAAACACTCATCAATGGGCGACTGATTGCAACCTACGAGCTCTCTGAACCTATCCTCTTTAGGGAACGCAGGATCAGTCTGATCGAACTGCCACAGCCGAAAGCGGGTAAGTTGGTGCGCGAAGGGCTTGAGCATGTGGAGTTTGTGATTGATGAGGATTTTCCTACTTTTTTACGGCGCTATCCCCATCTGGCGTTTGATACGCGGGGCATGGATAAGCCCCATAACCCAGAAGTTGAGTTGAACTTTGCAGATGTGAATGTGAAGTTTCATCATATAGCTTTGAAGACCCAGACGGATCAAGGCTAATGGAAGGAATTGCTATCTTGTCATCTCTGTGTGTGAAGGCTTAGGGGAGAGAGGAGTATCCCAAGTCTGGGGGCGATATAAAATCTCGAAGCCTTCGACCTCTTTGGAGATGACGACCTCATGCGAAAAAGGTCTTAGAATATAGTTCAGTTTTTTCTCGAGAGCGTCTCCTACATCTCCCGTGAGCACATGTTCGCCATGATACTTTAGATGCAGCTCCCCTGATTTGGACTGGAGCAGATGGAGATCACGGATCTTGTCTTCCTTGGCCAAAAAAGTTTGGCAAAACAGTTCGATTACATGCAAAAACACATAAAAATTGCCCTGGACTTTCCCTGTACATCCTTCTTCGATCTGGCAGAGTACAAGCTCCTGCTCAAAACG
Source organism: Oligoflexaceae bacterium (assembly GCA_947454545.1). Taxonomy (GTDB): domain Bacteria; phylum Bdellovibrionota_B; class Oligoflexia; order Oligoflexales; family Oligoflexaceae; genus Oligoflexus. The sequence goes on along the minus strand of CANGNB010000200.1, from coordinate 5,110 downwards.
AGGAAAGCGTTCTGTGAGTCTTTTGATAAGAGCTTCCTTGAGTGCAAAGACGGAGTAGGTCTCGAGAGTATAGCCATCAACTCCACTGAGGTAGCGAATTTCTTTGATAGCAACCGAGCCACGGTCTACGGCTGAGGTGATGTAGCTAAAATGAGGTTCGAATTCTCGGTAGAAGAATTCAAGGCCCTTTTGAAATTCGAGTGCATCGGGATCTTCAGCGGCTTGGTCCGTCAGAGCAGCGTTCAAGTAGCTGCGGAGATTCTGTAAGGCTGTTTGTAAGCCTAGGCTCGCATAGGCGATATGATTCAGTGGATTATTGAGATGATGGGCTAGGTCCGAGGCGAGTTGGAAGCGTGCTTCGGTTTCGAGGCGCAGCTGTTCTTGGTGAGCTGCATTTTGAATCGCCAGTTCTTGGGCTTTACGCTTGGATTGTGCCGCACGCTGCGCGAGAATTTCCGATTGAAAAAGAACGTAGAGAGCTCCAGCTATGGGAGATAGCCAAAGCGAGAAAATTTTGTACTGAGAGACGAGAATGACATCCCAAAACACCAGGAAAAAAGCGACAGTAAACCCGAAGACGTTGATGCGGTAGCCTTCGCGTTTGGTGCGAATATTTTGGAAGGCTATCCACATCGACATAAAGATACTGCCCAGGACTTGAACCTGAAACAGTGATAAAAATTGGGGGAAAAAGCTAGGACTCGTAAAAGCGCACATAAGGACACTGGGAATCGAAGAGTAGCAAAGTGCGAGTACGAGTCTTCGCTGCCAAAGATAGCTGTCGAAGGTGAGGATAGAATAGAGTGCAAAGATGCTCATCGCGGGGATGCTGCCAAATTCAAAGCGCTTGACGAGTATGGGGAAATCTTTGAGCAGGATCATCCCCAACACATCGGTCCCAAAGATGCGAAAGAGACAGGCAACGGCACAAAAAGCTATCACCAAGGCAGCATATTCCTTGCGATCGCGCCACCACAGCATCAGATTATTGATCAGAGCGCAGATCACCACGCCGGCGCAGGCTAGGACAAGAATACTCTGAAAAAATACGGGATAAAAAGCCGAGTAGCCCCTTCCTATCGACGGCGGCATCCACATGCCACCATAGGGCAGGGTGTGATTTGAGATTTGCATGTAGATTTCGACGTCTTGGGTTTGAGTCGGAAAGATTTGGATCAGTTTAGGTTCAAAGCTGGGTTCTTCGCTGTCGCTTCCGGGTTTGCCTGCTTCGGCAAAAGCTAGGACTTTCTGTTCGCCGCGGCCATAGATGATGAGTCTGAGGGCGCTATCGAAGCTTTTAAAGAAAAGGCTGTAGCCTTCGGGGGTAGCAGGCAGGTCTTTGATAAGCATCCGGTATGTGGCGCTTCCAAAAGCTTTGTAACGAGCTCTCGCGGGCATTGAGGGGGCTGTCCACTGCTTAATATGAGGCAGAATATGATCAGGCTGAGGCCGTTGGCTCGTTTGATCCAGAAACACTCCCGAATAGAATTCCCAGGGGCCATCGAGTTCGAGAGGGTTTATCGCGGATGTCGTAAAAAGTTCTCTGCCGTCACGTGTCGCATCCTTCTCCGCAAAGGCCCAGAGCGGCCTATTCTCTTGCCAGAGAACGAAGGCTAAGACCAAACTGAGGAAGATCCTCACCCTGTCTTTGCTGGGTAGCTCACATCTCACGGGGACCTCTTAAATACGAAAGGACACAGTCGTATTTTAAGGTCTTTTGAATTCAAGATATTGCCTAGCCTGAAACGGTTAGGAGTGAGTTTCGTTCGCGAACGGCGCTTCCCCCTGCTGCCGCGACAGCATTCAGCAAAAAGCTTTCGACCTCTTCCCGAAAGGGGCGATGGGCCCAAGCGATCTTTTCGTCGAGAGCTTCATAGATGAGATGGGTCTCAGTCTGGCGTTCCTGGTAGCGAATGAGGCTCAGTCCGAGTTTTTGAACTTTGATCAAAAGGATGGAGCCATCAAATTCAAGGGTGATACATGGAGTCCAAAGGCTGCCCTGCATGGCTTCGCGGAGTCTTTTGAGGATGGCCTCGCGCTCTTCGCGGGGAAAACGGATCGTCGGCATCGAAGATCTCTCCTAGGCATATTCAGGTTTTCTCTTATGATAAGGGCAACAGGGCTCTGAGAGAAGAATGAAAAGAACGAGAAACAGGGAGTGCGGGAAAGGCTTAATCAGGCCTACATGGCGTCTGATTGGCTGTTTAGGTGGGTCAAGAAGTCTCGTTTTTTTGAGCTCTCAGATGGCCCTGTCTTGACTCTTGCGGCGCATCCCGATAGTGTCAATTCCTTACGAACGTCAGCGTGAACTCAAGCATTGTGTGATACTTGGCTACGAAGAGTCCGATGGCTAGATCAGGAGCAGCGATGAGCACCAAACCAAAATCCAATAGCTATGCCTGGTTTTGGGAGCGTCTCGAGCAGTATCTCGCGAAAGCTCAGCTCAAGCAAAGCAAGCAACGAAACGTCATCATCGAAGAGTTTCTCAAGCTCGAAGCCCATGTGAGTGCCGAGGACCTCTATAGTCATCTCAAAAGTTCCGATCAAAACCCTGGATTGGCGACGGTTTATCGTACGCTGAATCTGCTCAAAGAGGCGGGTTTGGTCGATCAAAAGCAGTTCTCTGATGGCAAGGCCGTCTTCGAAGTTTTGCATCCCGATAGTCACCACGATCACCTCATCTGCCTAGAATGTCATCAGGTCATCGAGTTTCACAACGATCAGATCGAAGCCCTGCAAGAAGAGATCGCTCAGAAGTATGGCTTTGCGTTAAAGCATCACTCCCTTGATCTCTTTGGAACTTGTCCGCATTGTTTGAAAAAAGCTTAGAGAACCTTGCTCTCCTAGGAAAAATTTGCCTCCCCGCGCCTCACTCCGTGAGCTTAGAGGAAGTGCGGCCTTCATGGCTAATCACTTCTTGTTTGAACAATTTTCAAGCCCTACATCTTGTCCGCTTTCTTGACGATAGCTTGCCTAGTGTCTCCGAGTAACGTCAGGAAGCTCTTTTCGCCCAAAAGGGCTTCGCTACTGGTGCGGAGAACTCACGACCACTTACCTTAGGGGGGAATATGGTCTCACGTTCTATGGCGAAGCTTTGGTCTTTAGTGTGTGCCGGGTTTTCTGTGTTCGCGAGTGGTTCAGCTGCCGCGCAGCAGCTGAGTGCCGCTTGGGAATGGCATGAAAGCACGGGAGCCGTTTGTCGCGATGGAAGCCCTGCAGGCTATTACATGCGGCGAAGTGCTTTTGATGACCATCTGGTTGTGTACCTAGAGGGAGGCGGTGCTTGTTTTAACAGTCTCACCTGTGGCCAGAATCCGGCGCAGGCGACTCAGCAACCAGGCGTTGAGGGGATTTTTGCGGATCGCGAAGACAACCCTGTGCGTTCCTGGAACATGGTCTACGTTCCCTACTGTACGGGGGACATCTATGGCGGTTCGCGGCGGAATGTAAGTGTTTCCGGGGTGAGCGGTGTGCAGCAGTTTATGGGTTTTAAAAACTTGCAGCTCTTTGTCCAGCAGATCCAGAAAGATCTGCCCGATGTCTCTCAGGTCTTGCTCACGGGAGTAAGTGCTGGTGGCTTTGGAGCCATCTTTAACTACTCTTGGATCCAAGAGTCTTATGGGCCGACACCGGTTGTTCTTTTGGATGATTCCGGTGTTCCCCTTGAAGATGCTTATCTGCGACCCTGTTTGCAAAAGACCTTTCGCACCCTTTGGGGGCTGAACGATGCCTTGCCCAAAGACTGTGCGAACTGTCGCAATGAAGATGGGGGCGGTTTGCTTGGACTCGCTGACTACCTCAAAGATCGCTATGGTGACAGTCAGCAAGGGGCTGTGCTGAGCACTCAGGATGCTACGTTGCGGACCTTCTTTGGCTTTTCTCAGAATGACTGTCGTGTGCTCATACCAGGTATGGCGCCGGCTCTCTATGAAAAGGCTATTCAGAGTGTGAAAGCGAACTATTTGAATGAGAGTGTGAAAACTTTCATCGTTCCAGGGACAACTCATACCTTTATCTCGAGCAGTCGCCTCTATGAAACCAATCAGGGTGGACAGACACTTGCGAGTTGGGTGAGTGATCTCTTAAAACAAAGCGCCCAGGACCGAGGGCCCTGAGTTGCTTTGAAGGCATGAAGAAAAGGCAAAGGAGGGCTCAGCTTCGGCTGAGCCTTTTTTTTAGGTAAGGCTGGCTTGAAAGCGCGTTTCCGCGGTGGATTTCACAGCTTGCATACTCTGTGTGACAAACCTTTCGACGTTACGCCGAATCATGCTATCAACAGCTTGGTTGTTGCTTTCCCATTCGATATGGCTCTCAAGAATAAGGCGCTTGGGATCGGAAGGGATAGCACTCAGTTTTTTTGTGATCACACCCACGAGAACGGGATGGCCGACGAGATGGGATTCGATGGTTCCCGTTTCGAAGTCAAAGGTGATTTTCTCCCTCACATCAGCGTCGGGAACCGAGACAACGCGCAGGATACCGCTGTTAAAGCGCTCCAGAATCTTGGACTTGAGGATCCCGCGATTGAAGTGTTCGGGGTGCTCCATCTCATCCATGAGCGCTTTCCATGCGTGTTCGAAAGATGCAGCAACTTCGGATCGATAATGACGTTCGCTCAGCATAGCTCCTCCGCAAAAAGATGGTTCGATGATATCACGCGTTTTTAAAAGCTTGGATCAAGGCGTCCGCAGAGAGCTGGCACTCGGCTTCGGTTATGCCGGCAAACAGCGGAAGGTTGATGACCATGCGACTGAGTCGATGGCTGTGGACGAGCTCAGAGGTGCGTAAGGCGCTGAGAGCTGGTCCCTGTTCCCCTAAAGTCTGAGGATACGTACGAGCGCAGCCGATTCCGGCGTCCTTGAGGGCTGCAGCTAGCTCATCTCCTGTTTTCTTGAGACTTTCGAGTACGATGAGATAGCCATTGCCAGTGACATCAGCGGGAGCCTTGTGAACGCGCACGTGCTCAGGGAAATCTTGAAAGATCTTGATATAAAAATCTTCGGCTTTGCGACGGGCGGCAATCAGACTATCGATCTGCCCGAGCATACGCAGAAGGAAGTGGGCTTGGACACCGCTTAAGCGCGAGTTCCAGCCGACATAATCGTAGGTG
>CANGNB010000199.1 GCA_947454545.1 Oligoflexaceae bacterium | reverse complement strand
AAGGAACTTCCTGTGCAGGAGCTGCTTCTTCTTTTGCAGGGAATTCTTCGGCTGGTTTTTCGCTAGCTGCACCAGACTTTTCTGCTTCCGAGCTGCTGCCACATTTGCCAGCCATAGCGACAACGGACAATCCGAGAACCACAAGGAGTTTTTTCATGTAAGGACTTCCTCAAAAAAAGTAAGAGACAGAGTAACCAATCGACCGGTTACTAAACCACCTGAACTGATATTGCTAGCGAAAAGTTGCGGTTTCCACCAAATCACGCCAATAAAGCCTAGAAAAGCCCTGTCAACATAACTACGATGTTCCGCTCTTGCCGCTAACTTAAAACCAAATGACCTTATCCAAGTCCAAAAGTTGGATCAAGTCCAAAATTTCCCATCGTTCTCGAGGGAAAGAAGTCTTGAGTTCTCTCTTTCATCGTGTTATCACGCTATTGTTTTAACACGCTAAAACAGATTTGGAGATAAGGCGTGACTATCGAAAGTGGAAAAACATCGGACACCTGGGATGAGCGCCATCTGACGGAACTGTTTGCGGCCCTAAGCCAACTCAAGGGCCCGTCCGAATTTCAGGCTTTCTTCGAAGATCTCTGCACACCAGCTGAACTGCGCTCGATGGCAGACCGCTGGCGCGTCACGCAGCTGCTCGAACAGGGCATGTCTTACAGACTTATCAATGAAAAGAGCGGAGTCAGCACAGCCACTATTACCCGAGTGGCACGCTCGCTCACCTACGGATCGGGGGGCTACCGAACCCTTCTTAAGCGTCAAAAAGGAGAAATTTTGTGAGCGATCGAAACCTGCGCCTTGCTATTCAAAAATCTGGCCGCCTCAGCGAAAAATGTCGCGACCTCCTCGCCCAGGCGGGGATGAACTTCGAATTTCGCACCGACCGCCTGATCAGCCGCGCCCGCGACCAAGCGCTCGAGCTCATGCTGGTCCGCGACGACGATATCCCTGGTTTTGTAAAAAACCAGGTTTCCCAGCTCGGCATCGTTGGTCTCAATGTGCTCGAGGAAAAGCTTGGTCCCAGCCACAACGGCGACAACCCGGTCGAGATCATTCGTCGCCTGGGCTTTGGTCGCTGCCGCCTGTCTCTGGCAGTCCCCAAAGCAATGGCTTTTGATGGCATCAGCTCGCTGAGTGGCAAGCGCATCGCCACTTCCTATCCGCGCATTTTGCAAAACTATCTGAAGGCCAACGAAATCAGTGCCAAGGTCGTCGAGATTACAGGCTCGGTTGAAGTCGCTCCTTCTATCGGCATCGCCGATCTCATCTGTGACCTGGTTTCGACGGGGGCCACGCTTGAGTCCAACGGCCTCAGGGAAGCCACTGTGCTGCTCGAAAGCGAAGCGGTTCTGGTGCGACCACGGCAGGAGCTAAGCCGAGCTCAGGAAGACCTGATCGAAAAGCTCTTGGCTCGTATCGATGGCCTACAAAAAGCCAAGTCCTCCAAATACATCATGATGAACGCCCCGCGTGATGCCGTCTATCGCATCTCGCAGCTGATCCCTGGGATGGAGCGTCCGACCATCTTGCCCCTCATGTCCGACGATTCGATGGTCGCGATTCATGCTGTCGCCAGTGAAGATGTGTTTTGGGAAACTATTGAAAAACTCAAAGAGGCTGGCGCAAGCTCGATACTCGTCATGCCTATTGAAAAGATTATCGCTTAAGGCGAGGGAACGGAATCTCATGAAGATCCTTACATGGCAAAACTTAAGTCCTAGCGAACAGAAGCAAAGCCTGCGCCGCCCTGCGCAATCGCAGTCGGAAGACCTGCGAAAAGCTGTCCAAGACATCCTCACACGCGTCCGTGCCGAGGGCGATCAAGCCCTTTTATCGTATACCGAAAGCTTTGATAAGATTCGCCTCGCGTCCATGAGCGTCTCTGCAGCTGAACGCGCTGAGGCCCTCGCTCAGTTAAGTCCTCGGACCTGGGACGCCCTGCGTATAGCTCGCGATAATATCGAACGCTTTCATCGCCAGCAAACGCCCAAGAGAATCGAACTCCCTGTCCTTCCAGGAATTCGTTGCTTTCGTGAGCCGCGAGCGCTCGAGCGCGTCGGCTTTTATATTCCTGGGGGTAGCGCTCCCCTTCCCTCGACGGTTTTGATGCTGGGTATCCCCTCGCTCATCGCCGGCAATCCTATCCGCGTCCTCTGCACACCACCGCAGAAAGATGGCAAGGTGAACCCGATAGTCCTCGCCGCGGCAGAGCTCTGCGGTATCGAGACTATCTATAAGGTCGGTGGGGCTCAGGCTATCGCGGCGATGGCTTATGGCACCGACACCATTCCCAAGGTCGACAAGATCTTTGGCCCTGGCAACGCTTGGGTGACCGAAGCTAAAATGCAGGTTATGGCTGACCCTGAGGGGGCTGCCATCGATATGCCTGCAGGTCCTTCGGAAGTGCTGGTGATCGCCGATGAGAGCGCTTCCGCAGCCTTTGTTGCTGCTGATTTGCTCTCGCAGGCGGAACATGGGCCTGACTCCCAAGTGATTTTGATCAGCACCAGTGAAACTAAGGCGCGCGAAGTTCTAGCTGCCCTTGACCGGCAGATCATGAGCCTACCACGCCGCGAGATTGCGATAGCAGCTCTCAACAATAGCCGCTGTATCCTTGCTGATGATCTGGCGACAGCCCTCAAAATCAGTGATGCCTATGCTCCCGAGCATTTGATTCTGCAGGTCCAAGATCCCGAGCGCTGGGCTCGTGAGGTGCAGCATGCCGGGTCGGTCTTCCTTGGACCATGGTCGCCGGAATCTGCAGGAGATTATGCCAGCGGCACCAACCACGTGCTGCCAACCTACGGCTATGCCCGCTCCTACAGTGGTCTGACGGTCGAGTCCTTTATGAAATTTATCAGCTTTCAGCATCTTTCTCGCGAAGGTCTTGAAGCCATAGGACCAGCCATCGAAGAGCTCGCGGATCTCGAAGGCCTCGAAGCCCACCGGCGCGCTGTCAGTCTAAGGCTGCGCCCTGAGGAGCAGCTATGAGCCTTAAAAAGATACTCTTCGTCGATCGTGACGGGACTATGTGTTACGAGCCCGAGGATTTCCAGGTCGATCGCCTCGAGAAGATCCGTCTGCTCGAAGGCGTAATTCCTGCCCTGCTCGAACTGAGTCGGGCAGGCTACGGCCTCGTGATGGTCAGCAATCAGGACGGTCGTGGAACAGACAGTTTTCCTGAAGAGGATTTTAGCCGCTGTCATAGTTTCATTATGGAGCTCTTTGCCTCGCAGGGGATTCGCTTTGCCGATGTGCTGATCTGTCCGCACTTTGCCAAAGATGAATGCGCTTGTCGCAAACCCAAAGTCGGGATGGTCCTCCCCTATCTGCGCAGCACCGACTGGGATCGCAGCGCATCGGCCGTCATTGGCGATAGGGATAGTGATCGTGACCTAGCTGCGGCTATGGGCCTGAGCTTTTATCGGGTCGGCCCCGAGCTGAATGGGGGTCTGCAGTGGCCGCAGATCGCCGATAAGATCCTGCGCTCCGATCGCACCGCTCAAGGATCACGAGTCAGCAAGGAAACGGCGATCCGTATCGAGCTCAACTTAGATCAGACCCATCCTGTTGCCATTCACACCGGCATCGGGTTTTTCGACCATATGCTCGAGCAGATCGCCAAGCATGCTGGGATAGCCCTGACGGTCAAGTGCGAAGGCGACCTTCACATCGACGATCACCATACGATCGAAGATATCGGTCTGGCCCTGGGCGAATGCCTGAAAAAAGCGCTCGGCTCCAAACTGGGTATCCAGCGCTATGGTTTTGCCCTGCCTATGGACGAAGCTGAAGCACGGGTTCTGCTCGATCTCGGGGGGCGGCCCTACGCCCTCTTTGAAGCTTCGTTTCATCGTGAAAAAGTTGGGGAATTGGCTACGGAGATGGTGCCACATTTTTTCCGTTCTCTTGCAGAGACTCTGGGAGCCAATATCCATATCCAGGCGCGCGGACAGAATGATCATCATATCATCGAAGGCATCTTTAAGGCCTTTGCCCGCGCCCTTCGCCAAGCGATTCAAAAAAGTGGAGACCTAGAACTCCCTTCGACTAAAGGTTTGCTATGATTGCGATCATCAACACAGCCGTCGCTAACTTAAGTTCCGTAGCGCATGCAATCGAGCGCACGGGCCAATCCTATGAGATTACCACCGATCCTGAAGCGATCGAAAAGGCCTCACACGTCATATTACCCGGCGTAGGTCACGCCCAGGCCTCGATGAAATCGCTCGAGGACTTAGGCCTGATCCCCGTGATTCGTGGGCTTAAGCAGCCTGTTCTCGGGATTTGCCTGGGCATGCAGCTGCTCTTTGATAAGACCGCAGAGGGACCGAGTCAGGGACTCGGGTTGATCGCGGGGAGCGTCGAACGGATACCCGAAGTTGAAGATCTGCCTCTGCCGCATATGGGCTGGAACAGTCTTGACCTTGATGATCCGAGCTCTCCGCTCTTGCGCGGTATCTTTGCTGGTGATCGGGTCTACTTTGTCCATTCCTACTATGCTCCTGTAGGTCCTTACACCAGGGCCTCGACTCAGTATGGAAGCAAAATTTCGGCCCTGGTCTCGCGCGATAACTTTTTTGGCACTCAATTTCACCCTGAACGCTCCGGCCTGGTGGGTGATGCGATCTTAAGGAATTTTTTAACGCTATGAAAATCTACCCTGCAATCGATCTTATGGGTGGTAAGGTGGTACGCCTTGCTCAGGGTCGCTTCGACCAAAAAACCACCTACCATGACGATCCGCTCGAAGTCGCCCGTGGTTTTTCAAACTCAGGCGCCAGCTATCTGCATGTCGTCGATCTGGATGGAGCTCGCCAAGGCCTCCCTATGCAGTTGGCTCTCTTGCGTAATATCGCCCGCGCAGTCCCCCTCAAACTCCAGGTGGGCGGTGGTGTCAGGACCCTTGAACATGTATCGGATCTGATCGAGGCTGGCGTGGAACGCGTTGTGCTTGGCAGTCTTGCGATTCAAGATCCTAAGCTGACCAAAAGAATCTTTGAGACCTTCGGCAGAGAACGCATCACTCTGGGTTTGGATGTGATGCTGGATGCTGAAGGCCAACCGCATGTTGCGACCCACGGGTGGCAACATGTGTCTTCGGTCTCGGCTCACGAGGTCTTAGATCGCTATCTTTCCATGGGACTCAATCAGGTGCTGTGCACCGATATCAGCCGTGACGGTATGATGACGGGACCCAATGTTGCCCTATACCAGACCCTGCAAAAGGCCTATCCGCACCTGACGATCTTGGCCTCAGGGGGCATGCACACCCTTCGCGATCTCCAGGAGCTTAAAGCTGCTGGCATCGAAGGCGCGATCATTGGCAAGGCCCTCTATGAAGGCACACTTTCTCTCGAGGAGGCCCTGCGATGTTAGCCAAACGTATCATCCCCTGTCTCGATGTCCGCAATGGTGTTGTGGTGAAGGGCGTGAAGTTCAAAGATCACGTCGAGCTTGGGGGCGTCATCGAACTCGCGCAAAGATATCGCGAAGCAGGCGCAGATGAACTGGTGTTTTACGATATCACCGCCAGCGCAGAACGCCGAACGGTGGCCACGACCTGGATCGAACAGGTGGCTAAGGTCATCGACATTCCCTTTTGTGTCGCCGGTGGTATTCGCAGTGTTGAGGATGCCCGTCGCATTCTGCACTCGGGTGCTGACAAAGTATCGATCAATTCGCCTGCTATCGAAAATCCAGACCTTATCGATAAGCTTGCAGCCGAATTTGGCAACCAGTGTGTGGTGATTGGCATCGACAGTCTGGAGCAAGAAGGCGATTACAAAATCTGGAAGTATACCGGCAGCGAAGCCACGGCTCAAAATGCTGGTAAGCGCACGCTCGATTGGGTACGCGAGGTGCAAGAGCGCGGTGCTGGCGAAATCGTGCTCAACTGTATGGGTGCCGATGGCACCAAGCAGGGCTATGATATTCGTCAGCTGCAAGCGGTCCGTGAGATCTGTCGGGTGCCTTTGGTGGCTTCGGGAGGAGCTGGACAAAAGTCTGATTTTCTCGAGGCCTTTCAAAAAGCGCGCGTTGATGCAGGCCTGGCGGCAGGGATTTTTCATCGCGGTGAGCTCAGCATTGCGGACCTTAAGCACTATCTCGATAGCATGGGGGTCATCGTAAGATTATGATTACACTCGAGGCGATCGATTGGCAAAAGATGCAGGGTCTTATCCCTGCCATCGTTCAGCACGCAAGCGAAGGCACCGTTCTGATGCTTGGCTACATGAATCCAGAGGCTTTCACAAAGACTTTGGAAAGCCGGCAGGTGACTTTTTTCAGCCGTTCCAAGCAGCGCCTTTGGACCAAGGGCGAATCCTCTGGTCACGTTTTGCGCCTTGAAAGTATAAGTCTAGACTGCGATGGCGACAGCCTGCTGGTGAAGGCCCATCCTCAAGGTCCCACTTGCCACAAGGGAACCGGGACGTGTTGGGGGGAAGCGCAGGAAAGTCCATTAGGATTTTTGCAGTCACTGGACCAACTGATTGATCAGCGTTATCGCGACCGCCCCGAGTCTTCTTACACGACAAAGCTCTTTGCTGAGGGTGTGCAGCGCATGGCTCAGAAGGTCGGAGAAGAAGGGGTAGAAGTGGCCCTGGCCGCGCTTGCGAGTTCTGACCAGGAATTGACCGGTGAAGCTGCCGACCTCATCTTTCATCTCATGGTCCTCTTACGATCTAAAAACTTGCGTCTCAGTGATGTGGTGCAAGTCTTGAGAGAGCGGCATCAGCCGCGTTGAGTCTTTTCGTGAGATTCACTTTCTAGGTACGAATTTAGGGCCGCCTTGCTTTTGGCAGGGCGGCCCGATTTTTGATAAGGATGTTCCTGAGGCTCAGGAGGCTTCGGCCATGTCCATAGGATTGTAAGGAAGCGTCAGAACAAAGGCAATTGGTGCAAAATCCACCGAGCCGCCTTCGAGCACTTCGATCTTCACCGTTCCCCCGACTTCTTCGATGTAGGAGCGGACGGCATCCATCCCTACGCCGCGACCCGAGATATCTGTCGTCTTCTCAGCTGTCGAAAAGCCTGAGGCGAAGATGAGCTCGGCAATCTCAGCGCGACTCATCTGCTGAGTCTCAGCGACCATGCCTTGTTTTTTCGCTTTATCCAAGATTCGACTCAAAGCCAAACCCCGACCGTCATCAGAATAGCGTATCGTGAGATGCTGATCATGCTCTTCGATCGCGATATTGATGCGCCCTTCAGCCTCTTTGCCTTTGCCTTTTCGTTCATCTGGTCCCTCGATCCCGTGGTCCATCGAGTTGCGCAGGAGGTGAACGAAAGCTTTGCGAATCGGAGTCTTGATGTTAGCAGGGATAATGTACTCGTCATTCTGAAAGAGCACCACTGGCAGCGGCTTACTCAAGCTGCGGCAGATAGATCCCAAAAGTGCCACTTCATCGCCAACGACCTGCTCGAGCTTGGCTTCGAACATAAAGAGGATACGCGATTCGATCTCTTTAAGTT
>CANGNB010000198.1 GCA_947454545.1 Oligoflexaceae bacterium | reverse complement strand
TCTTAGCAGCAGGAGATTGTTCTCATCCCTACAAGAAGGGATTTCCCTATCAGCTGCCACTTGGAAGCGACAAAGCTTCTGTACTTTTCCAGAGCAATGTGCGTTTTGAATACGACTGCTCGAGCTTTTTGGCCCAAACGGATGCCAATGCTCACCTCAGTTTTTTCGAGCTTGGTTTGGACATCGTCAGCGCTCAAGCTTTGCTGAAAACACCTGCAGATGGTCAGGCTGAAGCTAGCGCTCGCTTGATCGTGATGGGTAATGAAGTTGGTCAGGAAAGTATCGATCTTTCGGATCTTGTCGATATCAACCTGCATCCGCCTGTCGACCTCGATATCGCTAAGCAAATTAGTGTTCAGGTGGGCCCGGTGTCCGTTCCTGTGAAATACGGGATCGAAGGCCAGGCTGCACTTGCTGTGAAAGGTGGCGTTGAGGGACTTGGAGCAAATGTTCGCTTGGCTCCAAGCGTCGATAGCCGCGCTTACGTTCAAGCTGCTCTCGATGTCGGCTATGCGAAAGCGATTGCCAACGGTGACATGATAGTCCTTCGTGACAATCTCGATAATAAAGTTCGTGTGGCCTTCGATGACGCCGATAAACTTTATCTGCGTTTTGATGTGGAAAGCCGCAACAAGCTCAAGGCTCTGGATGGTAACGTCCGTCTAGAAGCTCAAGCTAAGCTTGGCAAATTCGAGCCCAAATACAACAAGCAGCTCTTCCAGTGGAAGGGCGTGAATCGCGATGATCTGGTCCTCCAGTACTCAGATCGCGTAGGTCTCCAGTAAGTTTTAGTCAGTTTGATAAGTGTATCGGGGCCTTGCAGGTTTTTCGAAACCGCAAGGCCTTTTGTGGGTCAAGGGACGTAGCTATGCGCAAATTTATTGGCGGAATTCTTTTGCTTGGCTTGATCGGGTTTGGGCTCGATCGTTGGAAATCGCATTGGGGATCAGGGGCTCTACCTGGCAAAAGGGGCGAGACTCGGCAAGATCTCAGGGTGTCGGTGCCGCGCTGGGCAGCTGAAATCGGGCGCGTCTTTACCTACGAGCTTCGCTATGAAGGCGTGTGGCAGTCGGGAGGGGAAGCTCGCTTTCTCACCGTCGGAACTTTGGAGCTAGTCCTGCTGCAGGCAGAACAGAAACCTTTTCAAGCCCTCGTGACCTATACTATACGTCCCGAAGACAGTGATGTGAAAGCGTTACCTGAGCCATTGCGAGCCAATCTCTTTGCAGCTACCGCCAAGGGGGTCGCTGTGCAGCTTGACAATCGAGCCTGGTCTCTCGAACTTATCGCTCCGCAGGGAATCGATGCCCAGGCACGCGACTTTTGGACACATCTTTTGCAGCGGACGCGAGTCGATCTTCCAGAGACTTGGTCCGATGGAGTGTGGCAGCACGAGGAAACCATCGGTTCGACGCCCCTGACTGCTGTTTACAAAGCCGAGCAGGCTGATGGTTCTAAGTTTCCTCGTGATTTGAAAAAGAGCTGGCAGCAGGTAGAAGCCACAGGTCATCAGCAAAAAGGGGAACTATCCATCCGTTTCCAGGAAGAAAGCTCGCTCCCCGAACAGCTTCGGCTTTTTGTCAAAGAAGATTGGCATCAGGAAAAGACCAGCCTGCAGGCGACAACCCAGCTGGAAATGGCCTGGCGAGGCGATAGAAGACTGTCACAGGAAGAGCTCAAGGGTTTAGAGGATAGGGTCCGCGAACTGAAAACGCAGAAAGCTTCGAGCGGGGAGAACTCTCAGGAGCTGGCAATTCAAACTGTGGCACTAAAAGGCAAAAGCCTCTCCGAAATTTGGCGGCAGCTGCGCGAACAGGGGAGCAGGGGAGAGGCAGCATCCCAGGAGCTCTATTTGCAGCTTAAAGCATGGATTGCACTGCACCCTGACGAGCAAAAGGAAATTCTGCGCTATGCTGAATCTCTTTCAGATCCAAATGATCCCACGCTGCGGCAGCTTATCAAAGCTTTGACAGCCGTCGGTAGCGAAAGCTCGCAAGCCGTCCTCTGCTCGCTTTTGGAACGCTCTCAGTCCACCCAGCCACTCTTGGCTCAGCGCTTGGCAACGAGTCTAGGTTTCGTTCAGCACCCCAGTGTCGCAAGCCAGAAAGCCCTCACAGAGCTCTTAGCTCGGACGTCCGAACCTAAGCTTCGGCAATCGGCAGGTTTGGCCCTCGGTATCATGGGGCGGAGCTTAAGCAGCGAAGGCTCGCCCGCTGCTTTTGCGCGCGCACAAACCATCGAAAACCTCGCCTGGCAAAACTTACAAGAAGCCAAGGATGCTTTGCAGCAGCGTCAGGCGCTGAGTGTGCTCGGCAATTTAGGGCCTGAGCGTTGGCAGCAATTAGAAGAATTTCGCCAAAGCTCTGACCCACAGGTACGTGGTTCGGCATATATGGCGATGCGATTTTCTAGGGATTCTGCAGTCACTCGTAGGCTTGCAGACTCTTTTACCAAAGAGTCCTCGCTCGCGGTGCAGCAGGATATTCTGCAGGCTTTGGCCTTGCGCCAGCCTGATGGGGAATGGTTTCGATCGCTAGCAGGTCTGGGGGAGTCGCCGCAGATTTCGCCAACGGATGTCCTCTTCTTGGCCAAAACTGTCAGCAAGCATGCGCAGTCCTACCCGCAAGAGGTGCAGCAGTATCTCCAAAAAGCGCTCTCAAAAGCGAAAGATGAGAGCACGCGTGGCTCTCTTCAGGGACTCCTCGATATGACGCAAAATCGTCAGTCAATTTTGTAGCTGGACCTTTCAGGGGAAGACTTGATACCAATCAGAGGTATGTACGTCTCTCTTGAGAGGAGCCTGTTTTTCCTTGTTTACTTTAAGACCCTATCAAGCTGAAGCGGTTCAGGCGACCATTCGCTACTTTCAACGGCAAAAAGACCCAGCAGTTCTCGTCCTGCCCACCGGTGCGGGAAAGAGTCTGGTGATCGCCGAACTGGCGCGAAAGGCCAAGGGGCGTGTGTTGATCCTGGCTCACGTCAAGGAACTCGTCGATCAAAACCATCAAAAATATCAGTCTTACGGCGCTGAAGCGGGAATATTTTCAGCGGGCTTAGACCGCAAAGATAGCTCTCAAAAGGTGATATTTGGGAGTATTCAGTCTGTTGCCAGAGCTTCGGTTGAATTCTTTCAGAATTTTTCACTGCTGATTATCGATGAGTGTCATCGCGTCTCCATGGAAGGGGAGACGCAGTATGCGAGCGTCATCCGTCGGCTGAAAGAAGCACAGCCAGGGATATGCATACTGGGCTTGACGGCGACACCTTATCGACTCGGATTAGGATGGATTTACCAGTATCACGCCCGCGGTCAGGTGCGAAGTACCGAACATCGATTTTTCAAGACCTGCATTTTCGAATTATCGCTCCGTTCGATGCTCGATCAAGGCTTTCTCACTATGCCCGTGACGATAGATGCACCCGTAGCGGCTTATGATTTCTCGCGCCTTCGATTAAGCGGGCGCTCGGGAAGCTTTGCCTTGGCTGAGGTCGAAGCCTTGCTTAAAGATCAGGGGCGGATGACGCCCGTTATTGTTGAGAATATTCGAGAGATCGCCAAGGACCGCAATGGGATTATGATTTTTACGGCGAGCGTTCGGCATGCAGAGGAAATTGTGGAACTACTCGCGGAGGAACGGGTCGCTCTAGTCACGGGAGAGACTCCCGGCCCTGAGCGGGATCGGATCATCGAAGAGTTTAAAGCTAGAAAAATCAAATTTCTTGTCAACGTTTCGGTGCTGACGACTGGTTTTGATGCGCCGCATGTCGATATCATAGCTATCCTTCGGCCCACGGAATCAGTGAGTTTATTTCAACAGATCGTGGGTAGGGGCCTAAGACTCAGTCCAGGCAAAACCGATTGTCTCATCTTGGATTATACGGGACAGGGCCATAACGTGTTTCACCCTGAAATCGACCAAGACAAAGAGGTCACAGGTTCTGTGCCAGTCCAAGTGAGTTGTCCAGACTGTGAATTTGTAAATGACTTTTGGGGACTGCTGGATCCTGATGGTGAGATCATCGAGCATTTCGGACGTAAATGCCAAGGGGCGACTCAGGATCCTGTGAGTTTGAATTGGCAGGCTTGTGGGTTTCGCTTTCGATTTAAGCGCTGTCCTGATTGTGGAGCCGAAAATGATATCGCGGCACGTATCTGTCACAGCTGTCAGGGAACTTTGGTTGACACCGATAAAAAGCTCAAAGAAGCGATGTCTTTGAAGGATGCGCATGTGATGCGTCCTGACTCGATGCAGATGCAAAAGCGCACCGATAAAAGAGGTCAGAGCTTTCTGGAAGTTCAGTTTTATGATGACGACGGTCAAGCTCTTCGCGAGTTTCACTATCTGAATAGTGCGTCTGAACAAAAGGCATTTTATTACAATTTTCTGCGCATGCATCTTCGGCGTCCGGAAGTTGCGCCAAAGATAGGTTCCCTCGATGCTGTGGTCGCGCTCGCGCCGCACCTTCGCTTGCCGCTTTATGTGATTGCACGGAAAAAGAAGAATTTTTGGGAAATTCGCGAAAAAATCTTTGATGTCTAAAGCAAAGAGGCGGGACTTTTTCTTTGAAAAATAAAGGCTCGGATCACTCCGAGCCCTTTAGCAATTTAATCAGTCTTGGTCTTACAGGGTCAAGTTAATGTTGGTGTTCAAGAGCAACTTGCCGAGTCCAATATTCTCGGTCAGGTAGAAGTTAGCAAAGATATGGAAATCTTGGACTTTGCTTTCCAAAAAGGCTTTGTCATCACCTTGAGCCTGGGGCAGTGCTGCCAGGGCAACTAGGGCATGTTCAAGCAAACGCCAAGCTGTTACAACGTGGCCCGAGTACCTCAGAAAGTCTGTACAGTGGGTGAGGATCGCATCCATGTTGTTGCTCATAGCGAGCTTGCCAAAGTTTGCCAGGATCTCTTGGGCTTTCTGCAGAGATTGGCCGAGGATTTGCGCTTCCGATGCGAAGTGTTCAGCGACGAGCGGGTTCTGCAGGGTTCCCATGATCTTTTTGCCAAGTTTACCGAAGGTTTTACCTTGGTCTTTGAGGATTTTTCGCATCACAAAATCGATAGCTTGGATCCCATTAGTTCCTTCGTAAATCGCTGCGATTTTGATATCGCGAATGAACTGCTCGATGCCGTACTCGGTGCAGTAGCCGTAGCCCCCGTGCATCTGGACAGCTTCGCTCGAAAGGCGCATCGCCTCGTCAGAACAGTAGGCTTTACAGATAGGTGTCAGCAAGCCCACTTCGTCCTCTTCCTTGCGATCGAAGAGATCGGCGGTGTAAAGGCACAGAGCGCGCATACCACGGGCCATGGCGCGGATTTTGAGCATGGTTTTTTTAACGTCAGGGTGCTGATCGATGGTCTTGCCGAACTGCGAGCGTTCCTTGATGTACTGTGCGGTCATCATGTACGCAAGGTTCGACTGGGCTTCGCCCTGAACACCACAGTAGAGGCGGGCTTCGTTCATCATAATGAACATGTTTTTCATGCCATCCAGCTCTTCGCCTATCAACCAGCCTTCGCAACTCTTATTTTTACCGAAGACAAGTTCACAGGTGGCGTTGCCATGCAAGCCCATCTTTTCTTCGATCTTAGTACAGATGACATCGTTAGGCGCGCCGTTGGAGCCGTCAGCGTTGATCTTGTACTTGGGTACCACGAAAAGAGAGATCCCTTTGGTCCCGGGGCCACCATTAGGGGTCCGTGCGAGGACGAGGTGAACGATGTTTTCATAGAGATCGTTGTCACCAGAGGAAATGAATATTTTGGTGCCTTCAATCGAGAAGCGGCCATTGCCGAGGGGTTTGGCGGTCGAACGCAGATTCCCGACGTCGCTCCCTGCATCAGGTTCTGTGAGGCACATGGTACCACCGAAGCGACCTTCGACCATCGGGGCTACAAAGACCTTTTTCTGCTCGTCTGAGCCCACGTGGAGGATCACATTGAGACAAGCTTTTGTGAGACCTGGGTACATGGACCAGGCACAGTTTGCACCGGTAGAAAGAGAAAGGCAGGCGGTTGTCACCGCTTCTGGTACAGGGCTGCCTCCGACGTCATCTTTGAGGCCGAGCGCGAACCAGCCGTTCTCGTAAAATTGCTTGTTGGCAGCGTGGAAGGATTCAGGTGCTTTCACGCCCTCGGGGGTCCACGCGGCACCCTTGTGGTCGCTTTTGCCACGAGTGGGAAAGATTTCCTTGCCGACGAAGGAGTTAAACTCGGCAACGATAGTCTCCAGATCCTTACGCTCGAGACCGTAGTTATGCTGCTGCACACGAAGGACATCGAAAAGATTGAAGTAAAGGTCACGCAAATCGGTTTGGTACTGGGCCATACGAGAACTCCCTTTTCACAGCTATGGGCCAAGCATCGGAATGACCATTCCGGGTCTTGAGCACCTTCGGACTTTCAGAGGCATACCATAAACAGTTCAATCATAACAGGGTTTTGAGCAGAAGGGCGAAAGATTGATTGAGGGTGAAATCGTTTGGGCTGTAAGGCTCGCAGGGCTTAACTTCGAGGAGTGCTCTCAGAAATTCAGCGTACATTTTTTCGCTGAATTTCCGGGCCGCTCTGGACCTACAGTTTTCGATGAGAGTTCCGAAGAACCATGGATCCGGACCCTTATAGGGACTTAGAGGATAGCTTTTTTGAGTTAATTTAGGGTGAGATATTGGGGGCTTATAAGAAAAGCTGGCTGAGCCTTTGGCTTTGGAATGGCGATGTGAGGGGGAAGATTACCCGTCACCTCATTCTCATTGCTGGGCTTGCTGCTTCCTATACTTCCATCACCATCATGGAGCTCCTCGACAGCTGGGCTTACATTGCTTTCAGTCTCGTATTTTTTGGGCTCTTGGGTGGCGCTCTTTGGACTTTGAAACTTCTGATCCAACGAAGGGTTCTCGATCCGATCGAAGCTTTGGGTCTGATAGCTGACGATGTCGCCGAGGGGCGTTTGAAGAAGGTTTACCACCTCAAGCAAGATGATGAAGTCGGCTTGCTTTATAAGAAGTTCACAGCGCTTGTGATGAGTTGGCAGTGGGAACGAGAAAGCCTTGTAGGTTCCAAAGAAATGCTGAGCGATAAGCTTGCCAAACTCGATCATGAGACTCAATTGCGCCAGCAGTTGGAACGATCTAGTGAAGACCTCAAGCACGAGATGAAGGAAGCTACGGAAAAGCTCATGCAGGCTGAAAAGCTCGTTGTGCTAGGGACACTCGTCTCAAGTTTAGCTCATGATATGGCAAGTCCGATTCAGGTCATCGCTCAAGCTCGAGGCGAAGCCGAAAAGTTGCAAGAGAACCTGCAGCAGCGTATCGATGCGCTATTAGGTGATTCCGACGATTCTGAGGTTGTTGAGATTAGGGATGCCTTTCGTAAAGATTTCGGTCTTCTTCATGATCTTTTGGGTGAAATAGCTTTAGGCAACAGGGTGATTACAAACCTTCAGTCGGCGATACGCAACCAGGCGCGATCGGACAGCCAGATGGAAGAGGTTCCTCTGCGCATG
>CANGNB010000197.1 GCA_947454545.1 Oligoflexaceae bacterium | reverse complement strand
TTCGTATCAAAGTATTTTGAATAGTCATCTTCGTAGACTCTAAGAGCAGCTTTATAATCGACGATTGCATCATCAAATTCACCCAATGCCTCATACACTATACCTGCAAGGTAGCGAGCGTAAGCATCTTCCTTGTATTTATTTTTGTTCTCGTCGTAAAAGCTATTAATTTCGGCAAGTCTGGTATTGATCCGCGCAGCTTCAACGCGTGCTTCGTTGATCTTACTGTCGTCAAGAAAAGAGTGCGCTAATATTGTGTGAATGGCGACCTTCTCATAGTCCTCACCGGAATATGCCTGTGCGCCTTCGTTATAGAGATAAGTTGCGGCTTCTTTCGATAGGCTCTTCGTGTAGAGCTGATCTACTATCGCATCCGCTTTGAGGAAGAGCTGTCGTGACTCCGCGCGCCGATCAAGTTTGTCCAAAATGGAACCGCGTTCTAGATTATAGAGAAGTCGATTTCGATCTTCTTCTTTAATCCCCGATTTATCCAAATGGGCCAACGCACTCTCGAATTGACCTGCGTGAAAGGCTAAATTCATGTCGCGTGTTTCATCTGTATAAGACGCACACGACCATGAGCACACACCCAGAATCAAAAGACTCAACAGCCTCAAACAGCTCGTCCTCATGATCACCATCACAGTCCTGTCGATGATCGTTTGAATCGTTTCTTGATAAGTTCTTTTCCACTCCAAACGATTTCTGTAGTTTCTAAATCAGTCAGATTCAGAGCCGTCTGGTAGGTCACTGTTTTGAGCCCACCCTGCGAGTGGACCGAGCTAGAAATAGCTCCGCTAAGCATAAAGTCTGCACCAATCTGCTTGCCAAGCTTCTTTTTGGTGGCATCAGACGTCGTTCCTGAGTTTTGGTATTTGATCTCTTCGAGGATTTGTTTCCGTTTGTCGGCATTTAAGAATCTTACTTTGCCGGAATTTATCAGTTCGTCTTGCATAAATTCTGTCAAGGCCTTGGTATCGATATGCTCATCGGTACGATTCGCAACATCATCCACAATAACAACTGGTTTTTTACTATTTTTCGTTTCAAAGTCGGAAAGCCAAGATTTTCCTAAAACCTGACTAATGAGAGAGTTTGCCGTTTTTCTCGCATCCGTCTCACTCCATTTGTCGTCTACAATTTCTGCTTGCCCGGGATCACTGTAAGTTCCCTCGAGAGAAGGAGAACAGGCTGACAACGCTGAGGTTACAACAGTGAGTTGCAATCCTTTCACCAAGAACTTCTGAAGGCTCGCTATTCGCATCGACATACTCCAAAGAGTCAAAGTAAGCACTCGTACACCCTAAGATCCCCCAAGCTGACGACGACCACTACGCGGCTCCCGCGCAACGGAACATATGTGGACTCGGCAAGATCTAGCCTCTGCTTAGTACCGTTTTGCATGATAAGATAATCTGGAGCGGAAGCACAGAACATAGTCACCAATGCCACCCTCCGAAAGGTTTTTAAAAAAGCCAAAAAAGGGGTTTTTTATTTTATGAAATTATACATTTATGCTCTATTAGTAGGCAGCCTATCAGCTCAGGCTCAGACCCGCGACGCTCGTACCTCTCGTCTCCCCTCTCCCCCTGGCGAGATCAGCGGATCTCGCCCAGGTTACGGCTCGGGAGACAATCTCGGGTCACGAAGCATTTACCTCAATGGCATCGATATCTCTTCCGCAAAAAATCAGGCCCTCAACCAAGTGAACTTACGTATCGATGCTCAGGGGAATGTCTATATAGAAGCACCGCAATATGACGTTCAGAGGGAAACGACATTTATACCTTTGGGCCGCCAGCTCCCAGGGGGAGCTCGTCACCCCGAGCACCGCTCCCCATCTCCTTTGACACAGTTCCCTGGCGCCCCTATGGGTTCTAATCTTTCGAATAAGCCATCTCTTGCATCGCCAAGTGAAACAGGCGATACAATGAAACAGCAGGTCCCAGTCCCTTCTGGATCTGTTCCGTCAGGTATTAAGGAAGGAACAAGGACGCCCCCCGATGCAACAGAGGACCGAAGCAACCCCGCAGCAGAGATACCAGGTAATCCTGGATAGGATTCATCAGGCCTGCATCTCAGGCAGGCAGCCTCCCGAACTCCTTGCTGTCAGCAAAACTCAAGATCCAATTCGAATCCGAGAGCTTTTTGCGCTCGGTCAGAGGCGCTTCGGAGAAAACTACGCTCAAGAGCTTTTAGACAAGGCTGGGCAGCTCAACGACCTTGATCTGGAGTGGGTCTTTATAGGCCATCTCCAGTCCAACAAGATCAAAAAAATTGTGCAAGTTGCTCATGAGATCCAAACTGTCGCAAGTCTTCAACATGCCGAACGTATTGCC
The DNA here is from genome assembly GCA_947454545.1 of Oligoflexaceae bacterium. Taxonomy (GTDB): domain Bacteria; phylum Bdellovibrionota_B; class Oligoflexia; order Oligoflexales; family Oligoflexaceae; genus Oligoflexus. The sequence goes on along the minus strand of CANGNB010000197.1, from coordinate 5,210 downwards.
AAATCAGCTCTTGAGCTAGGTAAAACTCCGTTCCCTATTTACCTGGAAGTTAATGCGGGTGACGAAGACAATAAATCTGGCGTCGCTTGGGATTCGGTTCAAGAGTTGGCCGATGCGATCCAGTCCAAATTGCCCGCGCTTAAGCTTGAGGGACTTATGGCTATTCCCCCTAGCCACTTTCAAGACGATTCCACCCCGGACGTTCCTAAGCTCTATCGGGACTTGCGAATACTTGCGAGTTCTGTTGGGGAAGGAAAACTTTCCATGGGCATGTCAGGAGATCTCCGCCTAGCCATTCAAGCTGGAACCGATACCGTTCGTATTGGGACAGCTCTCTTTGGTCCGAGGGCTCGTTGAGTCTCGCTAATTGCATTTTTTTTTGATAAATTTTTACCTCTTTTTCTCTAAGTCTGAGGTTAAGCATGACAAGCACTTCGAATCCTCTTATCGGTCACTTGGGCCTTCCCCTGTTTGACGAAATCAAACCGGAACATGTTCCTTCTGCCGTAGATGAGGTGCTTGGACAATGCGAAGCGACTCTAAGCAAGCTGGAAAACTCTTCGATCAAGAACTGGCAAGACCTCGTGCCTCCTCTGGAAGCCATGCGACGGTCGCTGCACAGCATGTGGAGCCCAGTCCAGCATCTGATTGGCGTTAAAAACTCGCCAGCCCTTCGTGAGGTTTATGAAGCCTCTCTGCCCAAGGTTGTCAGTTTCTCGCTGAGACTTTCTCAGAGCAAAGCCTTGTTTCATGCCTTCAAGGTACTCAAAGACGGCCCTGAGTGGCAGCTCCTTAACAATGCCCAAAAACGCGTCATCGATCAGCAGCTGCTCAACGCAAGGCTCTCGGGCATCGAACTCGAGGGTCCGTCACAGGAGCGCTTTAACGCCATCTCCCAGCGCCTCTCACAGCTGCAAACGACCTATTCCAATAACGTTCTAGATGCTACTAAGGCGCATAGTTTAGTTGTTACTCATCCCAAGGACATGGCAGACGTCCCAGACACTTTCCGTGCTCTTTGGGCTTCCCAGTATACGAGTCAAAATCCAGATCATAAGCCCGCGACCGCAGATCAAGGTCCCTGGCTTATCACACTGAATTTTGCAAGCTATATGCCCTTTCTCAAATACTGCACCAACAGGACATTGCGGGAAGAGCTTTACCGAGCCTACGTCACACGGGCCTCAAGCGGAGCGCTGGACAACACGCCTCATATTCACGAGATTCTTAAGTTGCGCCAAGAGATGGCTAAGCTCCTTGGATACAAAAGCTATGCTGAGGTAAGTTTAGCTGCAAAGATGGCTGGCCAGGTAGATAGTGTCAAACAACTGCTCCAGGACCTGAGCAAAGCGTCGACGGCAAAAGCTCGAAGCGAACTTTCAGATCTTAAGGAATTTGCTCAACACCTAGGGCTAAATAGCGATCTCCAAAACTGGGATATCTATTACTACCTAGAAAAAATGCGACAGCAAAAATTTGATTTCAGCGACGATGAATTACGCCCTTATTTCCCTCTCAATCGAGTGCTCGAAGGTCTTTTTAGCCTACTTCACAAACTTTTTGGTATTAAGGTTGTCCCCAGTTCCCAACCTGTTTCGAAGTGGCATAAAGATGTGCTCTACTATGAAATCGTTGACGAAAGCAATCAACCCTTGGCAGCCTTTTATCTCGATCCCTATGCACGCCCAGAAGAAAAGCGGGGCGGGGCCTGGATGGACACTTGCCTCGATCGCGGGGAATGGGAAGGCAAGAAGATCAAACCCGTGGCTTACCTGGTATGCAACGGCACTCCTCCCGTAGGGGATACTCCTTCTCTTCTCTCTTTTGAAGAGGTCGAAACTCTATTTCATGAGTTTGGACATGGTTTGCAGCATATGCTGACAAAGATAGATTACCTCGAAGTCGCAGGAATCAACGGTATCGAGTGGGATGCTGTTGAACTTCCAAGCCAATTTATGGAAAATTGGTGCTATCAGAAATGGGTGATTCAGAGTTTAACGAAGCACATCAAAACTGGCGAAAGTCTGCCTGACGAACTCTTCCAAAAGATTTATCAAGCTAAGACCTTCAATGCCGCCAATCAGATGGTTCGTCAGCTTCATTTTGCTACTGTCGATATGGAACTTCATCATACCTACGAAGAACTGTCTGCCGAACCTCTCGAGCAACTGAATCGAAGAATTGCTGCCCAGATCTGTGCCATCCAACCTATCCCAGAGGACAGGTCGCTTTGCACCTTCGAGCACATCTTTGCTGGTTCCTATGCTGCAGGTTACTATTCTTATAAATGGGCTGAAGTATTGAGTGCAGATGCCTTCAGTCGCTTTGAGGAAGAAGGCTTGGACGGCCCCCAACTTGCTCGCGTTGGCCGTGATTTTCGCGAAACCGTGCTCGCTCTTGGAGGCTCCCAGCACCCCATGGAAGTCTTCCGCAAATTTAGGGGCAGAGAGCCCAAAGTCGAAGCTTTGTTGCGCCACAATGACCTTTAAGCCTTTGGGAAAGCTTGCAAACTTGAGACTCGCAGCTTAGCATGAACATGCAGTGCGAAGACTAAGTGATCCTTGAACGAAACTTGTATGAGAGGGTCTGCTCTCAATTTTTGATAAGGAGGAAACTATGGGTCCTGCAGTTGCAGATGGACTTGCTGCTGTTTTGAATATGTTCTTCAACATGATTCAGCTGCTTGTGCTCGCATCCGTTATAGTCAGCTGGGTTGGCGATAGGAGCAACGTGATCGTTCAGATGATTTTCAACATCACAGAACCGATTTACAGACCTATTCGTCGTCTGACAGCTAATTTTCCTGGACCCTTCGACTGGGCTCCCATGATCGTCCTAGCGATCATCATCTTCCTCGAGCGCTTCCTCGTTCAGGCACTGACAAGTTATGCACGCTCGGGCATGTCTTGAGTCGATAGCAGAGATCTGATTAAATGGTACCAGGGTTTGCTTTTATTCCTCTGATTTGCGTCGCCTCCAAGACTCACGAGGCCCTATCAGAGGGGTGCGCCTGTGTCTGCTGCATAGCGCAGCGAGAACGGAGAAAACCGTGCTTGGACCGATCAGATCGCAGCTCGTACCTTTCCTCGTAGCTTTCAGCTGCGCAGGCCTTCTCTGGGTCCAGTACCCTCAAAGATTAGCGATCATCAAATCTGCCTATCAAATAGAGGCTCCTCCTCCCCTATCCAATTTGCAGCCAGCCTTTGTAAATGTTGTAACACTAGGCTTCAAAAACGTTTATGACGATTTTGTGAGTATTTGGCTTATTCAAAGTTTGGTTGACAGTCGAAAAAGAGATCCCGAAAAACTCGTCGCAGCTGTTCGCTCTGTGATCCGTCACCATCCCAAACTTGAGACAACTTATCTTCTGCCTTGCTTTGTATTATTCCGTGATTTCAATAGGCCTGACGTTTGCCAAGAAATTATCATAGCTGGTCTCCAGGCATTTCCCTCAAGTTGGCGTCTACCAATGACTCAGGGCTACGTTCATTATTTTCTCCTAAAACAACCTGCACAAGCTGCTAGTTTCTTTATGATGGCCGCTTCGAGACCGAAATCACCTCCCTATGTAAAACGTTTGGTTTCAAAACTTCTGAGAGAAAATAATCTCAGCGCAGAGGATTTGCAAATGAGCCTCGATCTCATGGAACAGCATGGCGACAGTCAATCCTTCAAAGAGATGCTTCGAACCTTCGGAAAATGGAATACAGAGAGTCACACAGAGGGTCTCAATAATGGCACAAGATAACATTCTAGAGGTAAAGAACGTCTCAAAAATATTTGACCGTGACCTTCTCCAAAAAAAGCAAACAGTCCTCGATGACATCAGTTTTGATTTTCCAGAGGGGAAATGCACTGCACTCATGGGGCACAATGGGGCGGGGAAGACGACAACTATACGCATTGTTTTTGGCCTCATAAAGCCCGATAGAGGTCAGATTTTGTTTCGGAAAAATCCTATTCGCTTGGAAGATAAACGCTCGATCGGCTATATGCCCGAAACCAACAAACTCCCCCTCAATCTGACCTGCGAAGAAATTTTATGGCATCAGCTTCGAGTCTTCAATCCCCGAGGAATTCCCTCGAAATCTTATGGTGATGCGATTGAAGCCTCCCTAAGAGAAATCAATCTGTGGGAACATCGAAAAAAGAAAGTTGGCAATCTTTCCAAAGGAATGGGACGCAGGCTCTCCTGGGCACAGGCCACAATTCACAAACCAGATCTCATTATTTTAGACGAACCGATGTCTGGTCTTGACCCCTTAGGGCACCGTCTGATGTCCCATCTCATTCAAAAACTAAGAGAAAAGAAAACGAGTATAATTCTTTGTACCCATGAGCTCTGGTCAATCCCAGAACTTTGCGATGAAGTTCACATTATTCAAAAAGGAAAACTCTGCTTTTCCACCCTATCTCCCACATTTAAAGAACAAAACAATCGATCGATTTTTCACCAATTAAGCATCTCGGGAATCAACCAAGAGACAATCCGAAATTTCCATGAGGAGCAAAAGCTTCCGATATGGCAAAATGCACAATTTTTAGGCCAAAAAGCTGAGCTCTCCTTTGCAGACTACGCTGATGCAAGTAAGTGGCTTAGTTTTTGTCTTGCCAAAGGTCTGGTCATCGTCAATTTCAAAAAAACCTCTGCCTTAGACGAGCAAAACCTCATTCGCTATTTCAGTGAGGACTTAAAAATATGATCGCTCTCATCGCTATTGTTCGCGAAACGTTTCTTAGACTTCGACGAGACAAAATTTTTGCTCCAGCAATCATCGCTGGTCTCTCGCTTTTAGGTCTTTCAGGCTTAGCGAGTTACTGGGGAATTGAGGAGTTTTTCAAGATACTTTATGACTTAGGTACGACAGCCTTCCAGCTGACAGGAGCTACCGTCGCAATCTTCTGGGGAAATAAGATCATCTCAGACTCTCGACAAGAAGGCTCTCTCGAGGTTCAGCTGGCTTCACCCGTGAGTCGATCCACTTGGATTATTGGCAAATTTCTAGGTTTATCTTTGGCCCTCATCTTAGTTGCCCTAATTTTCATCCTGGGATGGGAAGGCATATACTTGGGCTATCATATGGGCCTCATGCCCTCTCACGATCTCATCATTTTCGCTTATCTGACACTCAGCTGGCTTGTCATGGGAGCCATCTCCATTCTCTTTGCAAGTTTTGCAAACGCTGGTGTAGCAATGTTTTGTAGCGCCT
>CANGNB010000196.1 GCA_947454545.1 Oligoflexaceae bacterium | reverse complement strand
AGGAGCTAAAAGTTTATGGTCAGTTGCAAAACGCAAAAAGTTGAAGTTCTACCTTCCAAAGCAAAACGAAAACGCTGGCCCCCAACTTATCGCCATCGCCGAGTAACAATTATCCTCAATAGACTCCTTCGAGCCAAAAAGCTTTCATCAGTCAATTGGACTCAAGTGATTGAGTTCAAAGTTCTTTCATTCCTTGGGAGTTGCTTTATGTGGCCTTGTATTGCAAACAGTCTCAATATCGCGATAGTGACCAACTGCGGTCTAGTTAAGAGATATTAGGGCACATGAGTAAGAAGATGTTATGTGAGACGAAAGCGCAGTGTCACTGAGAGAAGAGAAGTATGCCCCCGACCAGACTTGAACTGGTACACCGTTGCCGGCGCAGGATTTTAAGTCCTGTGTGTCTACCAAAATTTTCTGCCTAAAGCGATGTTTTCTCTCAATACCGATATCGGAATGATATGTGAGACTGTGGAATAAGTTTATTAGGGGGGATCTTATCCTTCCCCTTCTCATCTTCGACTCTCAAAGAGAGGATCTGAACGATTTTGGACAGGAACACAGGACTAGACTTGGCATACCTCCCATTCTTTGCTAAAATGGTCATAATAGGGGTCTATTTTGACCAAAAAAGGGTCGGAAATGGGGTCAGTTTGATATTTACTCGCTCTATAGATAGGGATCTCAGGGAATGGAGCGCAAATCCAAGACGTAAGCCCCTGATTTTACGAGGGGCGCGCCAAGTAGGCAAGTCAACGGCTGTGCGTAGCTTAGCTTCTGCAGAAGGATTCGACCTAGTCGAAATAAATTTAGAGCGGCATTCCTACTTAAACAAGGTATTTGCTAGCTTTGATTTGGCTAAGATATGTCTTGAACTTGATAGTATTGCAGGTCGTTCGATCCGCTCCTTGAAAAAGCCCCTCCTGTTTCTTGATGAAATACAAGCAACGCCGGCGGCACTTGCTGCTTTGCGTTATTTTTTTGAAGATGCACCTGAGCTGCCGGTCCTTGCAGCGGGCTCACTTCTTGAGTTTGCGCTGGCTGATTTCCAGTACTCTATGCCAGTGGGCAGAGTTGAATATCGATTTCTTGGTCCCTTGAGCTTCGAGGAGTATTTAGCGGCAGCCGGAGAGGATTTTCTACTTCAAGTCCTGCAAAATACCCGCCAGGATTTTTCAGCTCTTTCAGACCACTCTCATGAAAAGCTTCTCTCAAAGCATAGGCAGTTCCTCTATGTGGGAGGTATGCCCGAAGCTGTCAGTCACTTCCTGAACACGCAAGATCCAAGTGCTTGTGAAGCAGTACAACAAGCGCTCCTCGATACATTCGAGGATGATCTGGCTAAATACAGCAGTGGCAGCGCCCTAGCGCGCTTGCGAGATGTCTACCGAAAGTTGCCCCATCATGTGGGACTAAAGATCAAGTACGCTAATTTTTCAAAAGAAGAAAAATCTCGAGAAATTAGGCAGAGTCTCATGCAACTCGCGATGGCTCAGCTCTGGTATCCAGTGCATCATTCCGATTGTGTGGGGCGACCTCTCGGAGCTACCAAGTCTGAAGAAGTCTATAAGGCTTTGTTTTTGGATGTCGGTCTTATGAATAGAGTTATGCAGCTCCGATGGCCGCATGTTGCTAAATTAGACGAAAGAACGCTTTGCAATGAAGGGGCCATTGCGGAGCAGTATATCGGTCAGGAGTTGTTGTATCGTCGGGGGGCAAAAGAAAAGCCATCTCTCTATTACTGGCTACGAGAGAAAAAAGCTGGGAATGCTGAGGTGGATTATGTGATCGATGATCATGAGGCGATTATCCCAATAGAGGTGAAGTCAGGGAAATCTGGTACTCTCAGATCGATCGTGCAATTTACTTCGACCCACAAATCTCCCCTTGCTGTGCGCTTTGATCTTCAAAAGCCTTCCTTGCAAACAACGGATTGTCCTCTGCTTTCATTGCCGCTTTATTTGTCAGGGAATTGTGTGAATGTTATAGATAGAATTCTTGAGGGACTAAGCAAAGATAAAGTAAGCGGATGAACATAGTGTTGTTGCTTGGCCATGTGACGGGCAAGGGTAGGGCGCTTTCTCCCGCCTGCACCAGCAAACTTATGCGGCTTCCGATCGTCGCTGGGAAGGCTTTATCTCCCGAACATAAAGCTGGCTTGCCTTGGGATCGTCACGAACGAATAGGCCTGCTTCAGCCAAGTCGAGACAAACAAAGCTTTCCCGTAAGTTTCTAGGCAGAGAATGATAGACGGTTGCCTGTAGGACCAGAAGATCGGCCTTGGTATTCAATAGACGGGCACAGTCATTGGCCATTGCCCTGTAACGTGTAGCATGCACGATGGCGAGCCCTTGCAGATCGTACTCCTGGATTCCCACTTTGGGAAAAAACCCTTGCACAGGTCCCCAGCTCAGTGCGATGTGGCAACGTATCGCCTCCTCGGCATCGAGCTCTCTAGAGATGCGCTCGACAAGGTCATGAAAGTCGAGAGCAAGAGTATAGGCCGTCTGCACGGGATTACCCGAGCTTGTTGCAAAGGGATAACCAATCGCGCAAAGAACGCCATCAGAGAGTTCCTTGATCCGATATCCGGAGCTGCTCATTGTTTTACTGTCATAATCTTGTATAAGGCGCTCGTACCAGAGACTTTGTAGCTTTTGCAGAGTCTGTGGCCATTGGGCATGCTGCAGGAAGGAGCCATCCTCTATCGTGAGCTTGAGGATACAGGCTTGGCCAAGGCTGGTGGGTAAGGTCTCTTCGAGTCTAGTCTTATTCGCCATCTGAGATAGCTGATGGGGGAACACGATCTTGCGTAATTCGCTGAGAATGTGGCTTTTCGAGCGGATGGCTTGGGCCTGTTTGCGATGAGAGCGTAAAGACATAACGGAAGAAAAGATAAGAATTTCTATTAAAATGCCTATATTCACGACTTCTGTGCCGAAAGGCAGTTGCCAGTAGACGCGATTGGCTGCAAAGAATACAAAAGCTATCAGAACAGAGGCCCAGGCCAGGACAAAGAAGGCGGCGTAGAGAGTTTTCCGCCTGTAGTGATAGAGTGCATTGATAAATGCGATAAAATAGGCACCTGCTATAGATGCATTGAGCAGTTCACTTGGGAATTTTGTAGCCTTGAAGAGGCAGAGAATCACGGTCACTAGAGATGGGGTGTAGGCTAAGCTATAAAGCCGAAGATATCTCCTTTTAGTGTCTTCATAAAGCAAATGAGATTGAAAGAGAAATAATCCAATAATAACGGTAAAGGTACTCAAACACATAAGATTATGGGACCAGCTGCCAAAGAGACGAACGACGGTGGCATTCAAGCTAAAGAGGCCGAGAAGGTAGACGCAATACCAAAGAAACACGACCTCCTGAGCGATAAAGAGTTGGATGAGGTTGTAAAAGAATAGAACACTGATGAAACCCAAAAGCACAGCATAGAGTGCGCTGGTGACAAAGTTCTTTTGGAGGTGATCCGATAAAGAGCGCAGGAGAAAAGATACGCCTGTTCTCTCCGCTGTTGATACAAATTCGACGAGAAGATAAGCTTGAGAGCTCACAGGTAACGAAAGTGAAAAAGCCAGATTGCCTATGTTTTCATACTGCGAAGCAGCCTGGCAAGTCTCTCCCATACACAAAAAGGCACGCATTCGTTCTTGGGAGTTGACTACCTTATCAAAAATCAAGACCGATTGTGATTCGCTCGTCGAGCTCAGTCTAAATTTAAACCACAGCTTTCCCTTGGTCGAGACTTGAAACTGTCCAGAGTCTTTTGTAGAGATCCACATTTCATCAGGAATGTGGAGAACGGCCTCGGGACTGAGTTCTGATTCAGTCTTGTGGTAGACGAAAGAAGGACTGATATTTTTGGACACAAAATCGCGATCTATAGATATCAGCTCTTGTGCGAAGCCCCCTCGCGAGAAGAGCCCAAGGCAAAGGACTAAAGACAGCAAAAGATAAGCCATTAGGCAGACCTCCTTGTACTTACATCAACATCTATAAGTTGATAGTAGGCCGTCTTGCTCTCATAATCCGACTGATCTACCTCGGAGAGCAGGCCAAGGTCCATCGCTGTGAAGCTCTGCTGTTCGCTCTTCGGAAGGCTTAGCCAGACCAACTCGCTTAGGATGAGTATCGAAGAGTTGCTTTTGAGGTGTGTAAGTATCGGTTTGCGTAAAGCCTCGTAGGCGAGTCCTAAGGTGATCGCTCGGCCCTCTACTTTATAATGGACAAGGCCACTGGTCGGGAAATGTCCAGTGACATCCGCGTAGACTACACTTAGACCGCAGCCAGGCTTTTGTGTCTCGCCCAAGGCGGCCAGATGCTGGGCAAAGAGATCCAAGAATTCTCGGCCAAGCTGGAGTGCGCTGAGGCAAGGCGAAGATCCCTCGGCAGGGAATGGGTAGGCCACCGAGCAGATAAATCCATCCCCGAGCTCTTGGGCTCGATAAGCTCGAGGTGGTTTGCTAGACTCTGCTGAGCCTTGGCCCATGGACTCATAGCAGGCTGCAAAGAAGGCTCGGAAAATTTCATCTTTGGCCTCATGATGGACTTTGGAACTTCCAGCAATATCAAAAACCAGGACAGCAGCCCGGCCAGGGGTATTGAGCATGGTCGATTCGAGTTGGGCTCCTTGACTTATCTTTACAATCTGATCCTGATACAAAAGCTTTTTAAGCTGATCGAGAGCATGCTCATGAACCTCGCTGTCCTCACGGATCACAGATTGCACCGAGAGGGTGGTCGCCATCATGTAGCAGATAACCTCTGTAGCGAAGCCAATAAAAATGGCGGCAAAACTATAACTAAAAGCTAAACTAAAATAGGTTTGAAGTAGCGTCCCGCCAATTACAGCAAGCATCACCGCTATTTGTCCGAGGGTCATGAGACGCCCAATAGCATTGCCTTGAAGGGATTGCCACATGGATAATCCAATGCTTGGGGCTAATCCTAAAACGATAATAGAGATGACAGCTACCGAGGACTTATCGCCAAAAAAATTCCATAGAAGTGCCAAACCTAAGGCTGCATAGCCCGTACCTTGTACAAAACGCTTGAGCGACTGATTTATATTGGGGTATAGAAGTGTAGTAAGAATATTCGATAAGACTACTAAAAGCCCCAATGTAGAGAAAAAGTGCCAGTCGCTGAGACCTAAGGGGTTTATTCCTGTGACGCTTGGTAGATAATAGCTTAAGACCAAAAGATAGGCTGCATTGATAAGAAAGCGCTTTCGACGAAAGTATGCGTACGCAAAGCAGCTACAAGTCGCCATTCCGATAAAAAAGCCTATCGCTAAAAAGTTGTAGAAGAAAAGGCGTTGAAAACTTCCATGCAGCGATAGGGAGCGATGAAGCCATCCTGCAAAGCGAATGCGCTGCATTTTCGGGCGCCATTCGAGATAGATGGATTGAGGGCCTGAACCCGCGGGGAGTGCAAAGGCGGTCGTAGCTAAGCGAGAAACAGGAACTAAGGGTTCAAGAGTCGATCCGAGTTGATGATAGGCACGCACACGATCATGCATAAAGGGTGTGTCTATAACAAGATATGTCGGTTCCTGGGGATTGCCCTCAAAGCGAAAACGGATCCAGTTGGGAGGTCCTGCGGTATCACCAAATGCGTCTCCCTGCGTTGGCGCAAGCCAGTGAATATCATCTCGGCGAAGCAGATCTTGGGGGCCTTGGATGCTTGGATCTTGCAATGCAAACTCAAATTCGCCGCGGATTGGCGTGGGCGCGGAGGGGTGAATTTCAAGCACAGAGCTCGCCACAGCCTCTTGATGAAGAAGCCAGCAAAGACAGGCGATAAGTGCGGTAATGACAGGAGCCATAGGTACCTAAGCTAATCTTAATCTATTAGGTCTTTCGGTGAAAACTTCTGGAAGTTAAGCAGCTGCCGATTCCCAGGCAGATGTTTGGAAAGAAGTCCTGCTAGCTCGCTAAAGCATCTAGAATGCGTCCTAAAACTCAAAAGTCCCCAGATGCATTGACTAAAGAATCATTATTTTGGTCTCTTCAGGATACTGAAGATTTTTGTTTAGAACACTGAAGATCCATAATAAATCTGCATTTTCTAAATAATTCAAGGTAATTAGAAAGATGGTGTCGTTTCTGTTCTTTTCGCCTCTTGGAATTCGCTTGTTCTAACGTCTACATTCAAAACCATTCGAGCGCTGGTTCGTCAGAGCTTGGCCAGTGAGTGGTCGTGTTAGCTCTGACAAACTTTGCTTATGGTTAAGAACTTTCCTCAGAATTCATACAGCTCGTTATCAAAGTATCAAAAATTTTAAAAATGAAGTCCCTGACATCACATATATCGATTATAATGTCGTGAGGGGGCATAGAGATGAAAAATGGCGTTAAGAAAGTTCAAAACGGGAATCAATTCAGCCAAAATGCAAAAAGCTCGTGGATTTTTTCTCTCACCTTCCTAGGGTCGCTCCTTTTTTTGAATGCCTCATTGTTGAGAGCCAGTTCTCAAGACGAAGAAATGAGACCAGTCCCTATTTCAGTCGAATATTTCTATGATGACAGCGAGAATCTTAAAATCGAAGATATGCGATCCGAGTCCATTACTTGGCAAACAGCTGGCAAAGGACAAGTTAATCTTGGGCTAGTGCCGGGGAGTCTGTGGGCCAAGATTAAGCTTGGGAATCAGATCAATCCAGGCGAGACGTACTTGCTACAGTTTGGGATTCCTGGAGCAGATTACTTAGATGTTTATTTTTATTCTGAGGGACAGCTCCTTTCTTGGCAGCAAGCTGGAGATCATCGGCCACACAAACAGTGGTCACAACCGTGGTATCGTATCCCGACATTTGAAGTGCCAAAAGCAGAACGCCTTGAGGTCTATCTAAGACTAGATGGAACACAAAAAAGTTTACCTCTGCAAATATGGGCGATGACTGATTTTGTGCATCAAATCGCTCAACAAGAGCTACCCATTCTCGTATACTTTGGTGCATTGACGGCGCTCTTGCTGTACAACTCCATTATGGCTATTGCAACACGAATTACTGCTTATTTTACGTACTGTCTCACCTTGCTGGGGATTTTACTTTTTCAAAGTCACGTAACGGGTTTTGGTGGTTTTCTCTTGTGGCCACTTTCGGCTAAGCTTTCTGACTTTGCTCGGACTATAGGTATGCTTTTGTCCTACTGTTCGAGTATCATCTTCGCTATCCAGCTGCTTAATCTTAGCCTTCCTCGCTATTTACTTCGTTCTGTATTAGTCTACATTGTTGCCATCTTCTCTTTTTATTTTGGGTTTTTACTTTTAGGTTCGGAAAAATATATAGAGAGGATAGGCTTTCTTTTGAGTTTTCCCGCTTGGATGCTTTCAATTCTTTTTTGTACTTTTATTGGGTATCGACAGCGTTCGCAAATGCTGAGATGGTTTTTGGTAGCTTGGAGTTCTCTCCTGGCAGGATCTGCCGTCTTCATGCTTATGGTGTTCGGTCTTCTGCCTAGAAATCTCTTTACCTCATCGGCTCTTCTCATTGGTTCCGCAGTAGAATTTATTCTTCTCTCTCTCGCCTTAGGAATGCGCATCAACTATCTTCAAAATCAGGCTAGAGCTGAACAAGAGGAGCGAATCAAGGCT
>CANGNB010000195.1 GCA_947454545.1 Oligoflexaceae bacterium | reverse complement strand
GAAGGCGCAGCTCGCCCTTAGCGGTCCGTGCTGTCAGCGGGGCAAAATCACGGGCCCACTCGCGCAACTTTCCTTCGACTGGTTGCCGCAAAAGCTTAATCTTACTGCGATCGCTACCGGCCTCACGATAGAGCTTGGAGAGACCTTGCTCCTCTTCAGCGGCCGTAAACGCTTTCGGAACGACCACCCACAGACTCTCTATCCCCGACTTGAGAAAAGCTGTCGCCATATCCTCGCGTTGATGTTCGGTAAACATCGTGTAGGACATCACGATACCTTGACTCGGGGCATGCTCAGCGATGACGGACTGCTGCTGCCGAAACTCTTCGATCGCTTCAAAACTCGTGTCCTCGGTATGACCAGATATGCGACTGCTGCTGACGTGGTCAGTGCAGGCTAGCGAGCTTACGATCAGCATCCAGAGGCTCAGCTTGCAGTACGCAACATTCTCTAAGCATTTCCATGACATACCTATTCTCCCTTAAATCTTGACCAGCATCCCGACCTGACATTTTACGTGTACTTGAGAAAAAACAATCTTTGGACAGACCCGAATGCAAGAACCTGGCCCCGATGGCTAAGGGGCTGGTCCCCCTTAAAAAGTTGTATGTTGCAACGCTGATCGAGGCCTCAAAACAAAAAAGCGGTGAGTTCGACCCACCGCCCTTTTTAGCCTCATGTTCTGAGCAGCATGTTACGACTGAAACAGCTCCGCTGCCCCAATCAGTGCTCGCACCCCGTAGGCGCTACCACCTTTGGTAGCATATCCTGTCGCCGAACAGCTCCAAGCTGTCCCGGCGATGTCGACGTGAGCCCATTCGCAGCGATGATCCTTGACGAATTCACGCAGGAAGTAGGCGCCCATGATCGGACCAGCTTTGACGCTTGGCGAAGCGATATTTTTGTAGTCAGCCAGCTGACTGTTCACTTCCGACTCCAATTCAGGCCAGAGCGGCAACTGCCACATAGGCTCACCTACGCGCTCGCTCACATGCTTCAGAAAGTCTGCCGTCTTTTGGTCTTTGACCATCACACCGGCTCCGGCATGACCGAGTCCAAAGATCACCGCACCGGTCAGAGTCGCGATATCAACGACGAGGTCGGGATTGAATTTTTCGATCACGTAGCTCAAGACATCGGCGAGAACCAGACGCCCTTCGGCATCGGTATTGAGAATTTCTATCGTCTTGCCGTTGTAGGCCTTCACGACATCCCCAGGCTTGGTGGCCTGTGGCCCCAAGAGGTTCTCAACAGCGCCCAGGGCACAGATGACATTGACCGGCGGCGGGACTGCAGTGAAGTAATGAGCGGCTCCTAGGACAGCGGCAGCCCCCGACATGTCGAACTTCATCTCTTCCAGACCAGCGGAGGGTTTAATATTGATGCCACCGGCATCGAAGGTCACACCTTTACCGACCAGAGCGACCGTTTTTGCTGGGTTTTTGCCCTTGATCTTGAGAGCCACAAGCTTGGGATCGCTTTCTGCACCATGAGCGACACTGAGGAAGGACCCCATGCCGAGAGCTGTCATTTCCTCGCGTCCCAAGACCACCAGTTCGGCCACTTTATTCGTGAAAAGTTCTTGAGCTATCGTGGCAAACTGCTGAGGAAAGATAAAGTTTGCAGGAGCGTCCTGCAGCCATTTGGTGAAGACCAGCGCTTTGGCAAGCTCAACACGTCGTTGCGTCTCGGCCTTATCGAGACCAAGCACCGCTACGCGCTTGGGCAATTCGCTGGTGTCTTTGGATTTGAAGGCCTGGCCGTCTTCAAAGCCCACGAGCAAACCTTCGAGAATATCAGCCAGAGCCAATTCTCCACATGCGGCTAGCTGCACGTCTTTGAGTTTAGCTTTGCTCAAGGCCTGCGCGGCATCCATCCCAAATTGACGAGCAACCTGGGCCTGGTTGGTCTTGACCGTACTCTGCGCCAGGACGAGGAATTTTTTTCCGTCGACGACAAGGCGCGCTTGCTTTTCGCCGAGCGTCCAAGCGCGCTCTTCGAGAGCGGCGAGAAGATTCTTACTGAGCACCTCGGTGAGCTTACTGTGAGCGAGCACGAGCTGCTCGTTTTCGCTGCGGACAGCGACAAGATTCCAGGCATCGGCCGCGAGCTCGCGGGCCTCTTCGACCTGCAACTGCTGCAGCCATTGATAAGACTTTGGAAGATAATCTTTCCACGAGGAGTAGACGAGCATGCCGTTCCCTTTCTTCAAGATAGTCAGTCTGTCCCTTGGTCCTCTCGCTGCAGCGCTGGAAACACTCGCTACGCCTGAGGCGCAGAGGTCGCAAATGGCAAGAGACCAGGGGTAACACGACTCCTGCATCTTTGTCCAGGCCAGGAAGGTCAGTAAAAGCGACTGAGAGGAGAGGCTTGCTGGCCGAGCGCACACATGTGTGGGTTTCTACAAAGCCCCGCTGAATGTCATCTTGCCTTTCAAAATCGAAAGGTCCAGAATGCGACTTTCGGATGTCATGCGCAATTCGCCATGCACGCATGACCGCAAAAAGGAGTCTTCTGATGAGTGTTATCACCTTTGTCAACGCCCGCGAAATCCTCGACTCTCGGGGCAACCCTACCGTCGAAGTCGAAGTTATGACAGAATCTGGATATTTCGGCCGCGCTGCGGTTCCCTCGGGAGCTTCGACTGGCCAGTACGAAGCCTGCGAGCTGCGCGATGGCGACAAAAAGCGCTATCTCGGCAAAGGCGTTCTCAAAGCTGTCGGTAACGTCAAAGATAAGATCGCTCCCAAGATCATCGGCCTCGACATCTGTGCTCAGGCTGAGATCGACCATCTGCTCTGCGAGCTGGATGGCACAGAAAATAAGAGCAATCTTGGTGCCAACTCCATCCTCGGCGTTTCTCTTGCAGTAGCCAAAGCTGCTGCTGAATCCGTCGGCCTCCCCCTTTATCGCTATATAGGCGGAGTTCACGCCAATCGCCTCCCCGTTCCCATGATGAATATCATCAACGGTGGAGCCCATGCTGATAACAACGTCGACTTTCAAGAGTTTATGATTGTTCCCTTCGGTGCACCGACTTTCCGCGAAAGCCTCCGCTATGGAACCGAAGTTTTTCACGCTCTGAAATCTGTTCTCAAAGAGAAAAAACTCAACACGGCAGTCGGTGATGAAGGCGGCTTTGCTCCTGACCTGGCTTCGAACAAAGCAGCTCTGGACGTCATCATGGAAGCTATTCAGCGCGCGGGCTTCAAACCTGGCGAAGACATTGGCATCGCCCTCGATGTCGCAGCTTCCGAATTCTTCCGCAATGGCCAGTACCACCTGAGCGGCGAAAATCGCGCTTTGGACCGCGAACACTTTGTCGCTTTCCTCGCCAGTCTCAGCAAAGAGTATCCCATCCTCTCGATCGAAGATGGTCTTGATGAGAACGACTGGGAAGGTTTCCGTATGCTGACCTCTGAGATCGGCGAGCAGGTCCAGATCGTTGGTGACGACCTCTTTGTCACCAATGTCAATCGCTTGCAGCGTGGGATTGAAGAGCACGCGGCCAACGCCGTACTTGTGAAACTTAACCAGATCGGAACCTTGACAGAAACTCTCGATACCATCGCCCTAGCGACTCGTTCGGGCTACAACAGCATCATCTCACATCGCTCAGGCGAGACCGAGGATGCGACGATTGCCGACCTTGCTGTTGCGAGTGGCTGCGGTCAGATCAAAACCGGTTCAGCTTCGCGCACCGATCGTATCTGTAAGTACAACCAGCTCCTTCGTATCGAAGAAGAACTCGGTTCGACCGCACGTTTTGGTTGAACGAAAGATTTTGGTATGTTCCATTCGGCGGCTCCCGACAGAGCTGCCGTTTTTTTACTAAAGGATTTATGATGACGATCCTCAACGCCCCACAGCGTTCGGCATGTATTCTCCTGGGCATTTTGAGCCTGGCCTCTGTCGGCCTTGCTAAGGGCAAACAACCCAAGGGCGATGGCCTGACGAGCCAAGAGATTATCGATACTGTCCAAAAATATTCGGAAGATCAAAAGGCCTGCTACAGCGAACTTCTTGAGAAAGATAAGACCGCTGAAGGCAAAGTGAAGATCCGCATGCTCATCGATCTCAGCGGTAAAATCAGCGGAAGCCGCATCGAAGAGAACGGCTTCAAAGATAAATCTCTTGGCAACTGTCTCATGGCCAAGATGAAAGGCTGGGTTTTTCCCAAACCTCGTGGCGGGGAAATTATGAGCGTGGCGTACCCCTTTGCGTTCAAAACAGCTCCTGCGCCTGCTCCTACGCCTGAAGCCACTCCTGCTGCTGGCGCACCGCCAGCGACGGAAGCAGCGTCCAGCAGCAGCCCGAGCGAAACCAAAACTCAACCCTGAGAGCGAATCAGATCGATGAGTTTGCCGATCGAACAATGGCTTTCGATCGGATGCCTCAGAGGTTTTTGCAAATCGATCTCATAGGCATTTTTACGACCTTCGCGGTGCCGATGGATATAGCCATCCTCTTCGAGCTCGGCGACTATCCTCTGCACGGCCCTCTCGGTAATCCCTACTTCCAAGGCCACCTCCCGCAGAACTCGATCAGGTCTTTGCGCCAAAACCAAAAGCACATGCGCATGATTGGTGAGAAAGGTCCAAGCCGGTCCGCTCTCTGAACTGCGAGATTGAGTCATTCTGTCCTATCCTGTGTTGAGTCTAAAGCCAACGCGCCAAGGGCCTACCTTAGCAAAGATTTGTCTCAATGAAAAACCCCTCACCTCCTCAGGAGGCAAGGGGCTGTGCTTCGACTCTATACGACCATCACCCTTGGGGTAAAGGTGACGGGTGACTTGCCAGCCTAATGATGTCGTGTTTTGGCCATCAACATGGACTCCTCTCGAAGAAAACTTGATGTCTCGACTGAAGCCCTGAACTTTTGGATCAACCGAAGTCAGGACAGATACTCTAGAGCAAGGGCTATTCCACGGCTAAGCCCCTGAAAGACATGGGAAGCGTTCGAGAGCTGAAGCCTCAAGGGATGAGCGAACAGTTCGGAGTCGGCCCCGCTTTCAAGGACATTTCTCTTTCCTTTCCGGCCCTTCCAGATCTGCCCAGAGTTTTGCGCTCATGCAAGCAACAAAACATCTCGAGAATCTCCCATAACCCATTAATATTTAAATAAAAAAAACTCTGTCGCGAACGCCAGCTCCGGGGGTAAGGCGCCAAAATACGCTATTGTATACACGACATATATTTCGTATAAACACAGGAGCTTTCAATCATGCTCTACAGTCTCTATCTATCCTTCTGCGAAGGTTCGGGAAGAAATGTCTTCCAGAGCGTTCGATGGATACAAAGGGCCGAAGGAAGAGGAGTCCACCTTGTTTGAACATTCCATAAGCTCAACCGATGCCCTA
Source organism: Oligoflexaceae bacterium (assembly GCA_947454545.1). Classification (GTDB taxonomy): domain Bacteria; phylum Bdellovibrionota_B; class Oligoflexia; order Oligoflexales; family Oligoflexaceae; genus Oligoflexus. The sequence continues at coordinate 2,277 of CANGNB010000195.1, read as the reverse complement.
TCAGCCTCGAAGCTTCCTCGCTGTTCGCAGACCGAACAGGCTGAGCTGGCTCGCTTGCTGAAGAAAGCTGCCGAGAGCTTGGGCTCCTTTCCCCGCGAGCGCCAGATACTCAGCCGACATTACCTGCAGGGCTTTACCAAAACGCCCTTCGAGCAGACGCTCCTCTATCTGCACAAGATCACCGGAGCGCATGTCTTGCCACACACCCAGGCGCAATCTGTCGAAAGGCCAACAGCCCTGCAGAGAGCGCGCCGTAAGCTCGGCCGTTGCCTGTCAGCTTATTATAAGAAGCATTCTACGGAGCCTGAACTCTGGTCCTACATTCGCAGCAGCTGGTCGCTCCGCGAGGGTTTGCTCTATGAGCAGGAACTGGTCCCACAGAACGTACTCATCGACCCATGGGACACGCTGGGTCACCTCCTCACGCAGCTCGCGCCGTCCTTCGAACAGGCGCTCTCTCTGATTCATGAAGCCCTGTGGCTGACGCCTGGCTGGGCTTGCTTTTGGTCGCAGAGTCTGGAAACCAAAACCGAGCTTACGCAGCTTTGTGCCCTAACGAACTTAGCTCTCCTGCTCTTACATAGAGCAAAAAGGCCAGGCTTTCCGGGCAAAAGTCTGACGACTGCAGCCTTCGAACCAGTGTCTGACAGTCTCGTCCGTGATCGATTCGAACTCCAGTTCAAAGAGCTCGATAGTTCCGAAGCAGCGTATCGGAGTGAAGTCGAAGCCACGCTCAATATTCCCAAGCCAAGAGAGTCCGCAACAAGACCTCTTCTGCAGGCTCTCTTTTGTATCGATCCTCGCTGTGAAAGCTTTCGTAGCCAGTGGGAACAAGAAGTTCCAGAGCTCCAGACCTTTAGCTGCTCGGGAGCCTTTGCTCTTAGCACCGAGCAAACTTCGACGAGTCTCACGTCTGCGACTGTAGAAAAGCTTGCGGAAATCTTGCACCTGATCGATCTCACTCATGACTTTGCCCGTCTTGTTGTGATCGCGGGTCATAGCCATTCGGATCAAGACCCTTGGCATGCTGGTTTTCTTGAATGCACAGCCTGCGGAGGCCACTCAGGTGCCCCGCACGCTCGCTTTACCGCCGATGCTCTCAACCAACCGCAGATCCGTGTGGCCTTGCATAAACTCGGTATCAGCATTCCTCCCGAAACTCATTTTGTAGCAGCCGTGCTTAAGACCTGGCCACAGCAGCTCGAGATCCTTGATCAGCACAAGCTGCCGGAGACGCACGCCGCTGACTTTGAAATCCTTGCGGCTTCTTTGGAAGCTCTCAGCTCGCGACGCGGATCTTCACACGTACGCGCTCTCTCCGCAAAAGAAAAGGCCAGCGAGCGTTGGCTAGGACTGTCTGGGGGCGCCGCTGGTCATGCTGGGTTCATCATCGCCCCACGCACCTTGAGTCGCGCTCAGGATCTTAAGGGACGTTGTTTTCTTCACTCCTATGACTGCCGCCAGGACGAGGAAGGCGAGGCCTTAGCTCGCATCCTGAGGGGCGCATTGCGCGTCGCTGTTGGCATCAACCTTCAATTTTATTTTGCAGCGCTCGACCCGCTGCTCTGGGGAGCAGGTCTAGCCAGTCGACTGCAGACTTTGCCAGGGGGCCTCAAAGTCCGTGGCAGTGATGGTGATCTTACCCTCGGCCTGCCGCTCGAAGCTCTTCATCAGTGTGAAGGTCGACCTCACGAAGCTCTGCGCCTTCAGGTCTTCATCCAAGCGGACGCCGAACTGATTCGCAAAGCTTTTGCTCTCGCTCCCGACATGCAGAAAGCTTGGGGCCTAGCCTGGTTTCAGGTCATAGCTCTCGACCGTTCGGGACGAGCCCAGCTCATCGCTTCGCCTGACGCCAGCACAACGCCCAAAACGACACCCCAAGTCCATGATTTTTCAGAACTAAATTAAGATCTCACAAATTTCAGGCACTTAGCAGTCTTTCTAAGCTGGAAAGCTCTAAGTACCTGAAAGCATAAGCTCTCATGCTCGAGCTTGGTCTCAATCCCCCGAGCTTACTCAAGTAATCCTCCTCCCCTACCGAAACCCACGAATGTAGGAATAGATGACGTTTCGCGTGAGCTGAGAAGGCGACCCATGGCTGATAAGCAAGTGATGAACTTCGCAAACCTGAAACTGGACATTCGCACCGAAGCGGATAAGGTCCACTACACTCTTGTAGGGGACATCGATGAGAATTTTCGGAACAAGGAAGTGCCACGGATTCCTAAGCCTGAGATCTGCATCCATCTCAAAGATGTGGGGCATTTTAACTCTTGT
>CANGNB010000194.1 GCA_947454545.1 Oligoflexaceae bacterium | reverse complement strand
TCATAGTCGTTCACCCTTCGATGATACGGGTTTCCAATTTCACATCGATGTTACCACGCACGGCATGCGAATAGGGGCAGACCTGATGGGCATTGGCCACCAATTGTTCGGCAGCGTCGAGATCGAGACCTGCAATACCCACGACGAGGCTGACACTCAGTGCAAAGCCGCCGTCAACTCTTGGACCGATACTTACGCTTGCATGGACTTCCGTAGCCTTGAGCTTTTGACCTTGGCCGCGAGCTACATGCAAAACAGCATTTTCAAAACAGGCTGCGTACCCGGCTGCAAAAAGCTGCTCAGGATTCGTTGCTGCTTTTCCTGGTCCTCCCAAAGCCTTGGGCAATGAGAGAGGCAAATCCAAAATGCCATCTTCTGAGCGCACGTGGCCATCACGGCCGCCTTTAGCAAGTACCTGGGCTGTGTACAAAGTTTTCATGAGCGATCTCCTGGTGGTTTTGGGGTCACTGCGGCCCCAAAAGATAGATCGCACACAATTTAATTTTTTGCAAGTATTTATTCTGGCATCGCGTCGCCTGAGTCAAGATTGGGTCTTACCGAAAAGACAGTCATTTTCTGACGATCCCCTCCGATAAGACTTTTAGTAATTTTCGGAAGGAGTCGCGACACCGTGCCTGGACTTTGGTTCATGTTCAGCCTCATCAGCTTGATCAGCTCGAGTCAAGCTTTTGCTGCTGGTGAATCTACCCATAATTACAATACCTTACTTGGCTTTCTGGGTCTCGGTATTGTAGCTACTCTGGGTCTGGAACAGCTCAATCTCTGGTACCGCCGTCGGTCCGAGACAGCAGCTCTCTGGCTTAGCCTGACGGCTTTTGGCGCAACCCTCCGTATTATTTCGACAACTTTGCCAGCTTTGGACAGCTCACCCTCCGCCCTCAGGACAGCGATACTCCAGGCTCTTGAGTACAGTTCCATCGGGGGAACGGCTATTGCCTTCAACTTCTTCCTCTTCAAAGCTCTCGATATCCCTCGCATCCGTTGGTTCGCATCCCTTCAATGGACTACGGGTGGCCTACTAACTCTCTTACCCCTAGTCTCTCCCTACAGGTTTTACGGTCAACTTCTCGGGGTCTATCAGGCCTATATTTTGGGTTGCTATGCGATCTTTGGCGTTCTCATCGTGCGGAGCTTTCTGCAAGGTAAGAAAGGCGCTTACCACATGCTTTGGGGCTATGCTTGCGTGAGCTCATGCATCCTCTTTGATATCTTCGCCGTCAATCGCCTGCAGCTCACCGAAGTTTCTCTTAGCCCCCTGGGCTGCGCAGCCTTTCTTTTGAGTCAAGGACTCTTCTTGTCGCAACAGGCGGCGGCTGCTTTTACCAGGAGTGAAGAGCTCGCTCTGAAACTAGCCGAACAGGAAAGAGCTCGGACTATCTTTTTTCACAACACTTCGCACGAACTCAGAACCCCTCTTAACGGCATCCTGGGCTTCCTCGAACTGATCCTGCGTGATCATTACGCACCCATTAGCGAACGCTTGCGCACTCCCTTGGAGCAAGCCCTACAGCTCGCCGAAAGTCTTAAGCTGCAGGTCAACACTATCTTGGATCTCGCTCGCATGCGTTCCGGTCGGCAAGCGAGTCACAACCATAGCTTTCGGCTCCGAAACCTCCAGCAAGCTGCTGACACTCTCGCGTCTGCTCTGCTCACCCGTCATGAACAGAGCAGTTTCACGTCCGATTACAAGGATCTCGAAGGCTCTGGCACCTTTGTCAGCGATAAGGAAAAGATTCTCACCATCATTCGTAACCTCCTTGGAAATGCCTTCAAGTTCGCTGCCGAAGATCGCTCGAACCGTGTGCACCTCTCTCTTATCGCTAGTGCAGAGAACCTAACACTTCAGGTCAAAGATACAGGGATCGGCATTCCTCAAGCCATGCAGGAAAAAGTTTTTGAAGAGTTTGCACAGGTGGACACGAGCAATCGCCGCCCCTTTGAAGGAACAGGCTTAGGTTTAGCTCTGGTCCGAGAACTCTGCCGACGCATGCAGGCGACCCTCAGTCTGGAATCCATCGAGGGGGTTGGCTCGACTTTCACTGTCATCATTCCGCGCATGGCAACCGAAGCAACTCTATCACCTGAACAAACAGAGGTAGATGAGCAAGATCAGCTCTTATCTTTGCAAGCGCCTCTGCCTCGCCAAGAGGCCAAGGATGTTGCGATTCGCATGACCCCGACAAGCCAAGATGGGCAGTCCTATTGGAAGATACTGCTCGTCGATGACCACATCTCCAATCTGCAGCTCCTGGCTGACATTCTGAGCTCTGACTACGAAGTCATCGTTGCCGAATCGGGTATCCAGGCCCTCGAACGTATGGCTCAGTGGAGTCCTGATCTCGTTCTCCTCGATATGATGATGCCGCAGATGTCTGGAGAAGACTTGCTGAAACACATGAAGCATGACGCACGCCTCCAAGATATTCCTGTCGTGCTGATCACAGCCCAGGCGAGTGAAGAAGATCGTCTCTACGCGCTTCGTTTGGGAGCTGACGATTACCTTGCCAAACCTATTCTCATCGACGAACTGCGTCTCCGTGTGCGAAATATCCTGCAGCGACAGCAGGGCCTCAAGGAGCGCGAGCGACTGGAAATTCAAGATAAGATGGCGCAACTTGGTCTACTCTTCTCCGATCTCTCCCATGAGATGAAGAACATGCTGCATGGAGCGAGCACTATTAAACCTTTGGCCAAGGAAGATGTAGGCATCGCATTGGCTCCTATCAGTATCAGCGAACAGCTCAAACTTGAACTAGCTCTCAGCCTGCAAGCACGAACTCAAAATGCTGCTATAGGCCAGCGTCTTCAGGCTATGAGTGCTATGATGCAGGATGAGTACACCCCCATTCGCCAGCAAATTCAGGGTCTTATTGCTGCTAGTGCTCTCAGTGATTCGGATGTGAGTTTGCTGTGGTCTGAAGTGCAACTCTTAGAGCCGGATGAATTAGTCTTTTTTGAAAATCAATTGCGCTTGCTGAGTGGTTTTCAAACCCTCATTGGCTTAACAGAACACGCGCGTCATCTAGCTTTTAGCGTCTTATCGTTTGCACGTTCGGGCCAGACAGGTTCCGGTCATTCCGAACTTCAGCAGGTGTGGAGTGATTTTAATACACTGATTCAAGCACGCAGTCGTCAGGCCTCGGTACGATGGGATGTGACGATGCAAACCGTCGATCTGCCGATAGCCACTGGCTCTCTATTGCAGATTTTCATGAATCTCAGCATGAATGCTATGGATGCCATTCAGTCGCTTCCTGAAAGGGACAAATGGATTTCCTGTCAAGTGACTCTGGAGCAAGATCTCTGTGTGATTCGCTTCAGCAATGGCGGCCCTGCCATACCCGTTGCAACTCAAGCTCACCTCTTCGATCGTGGGTTTACCACTAAGGGTGAGTCTGGCAGTGGGCTAGGACTTGCCGTCTCACGAAGACTCGTCGCTCAGGCTGGTGGAGATCTCCGCTATGATAGCCAGGCCCAGCATCCCAGCTTTGTCCTAAGCTTTCCTATTCTTAAGGCCACTGCAGAAGCGGCCTAAGAAGGCTTATCGAAAACTCGCTTTGGGCACATAGACAAAAGCAGTTCCTGCGGGCGATCCAGCGGGTATCCAAAACAGTTCCAGGGCTATCTGAGTGCGTGGCCCCTGGTAGTATTCAAGGACGACATCATGGGAACCCGCACTGAGCTGCAGGCTTCCATCGACTGCTTTAGGCTGATGCAAACCGTCGTTGTTGATCACAAGATGACCATCGATAAAGAGCTTGGCACCGTCATCAGAATTTAAACGGAACTGATAGAGACCAGCAGCACTCGCTTGCAGCTTCGTTTTGGTGCGCAATCCAAACCACTCAAAAAGATCCACTACTCCAGGAAAACCTGCAGTCCAACTGCGGGTTGCGACGCTATACTGCTCCATACACACAGTAGCTGCCTTACTGCTTGCAATGCTGTCAAAATTCGGCAGCTTCGCTGTATTCACTGGAAGCCGAAAGACCTCGGCGATGATAGGAAACTGAGAGCTACTCTGCTGACAAGTGACGAACACCTGATCCGTCGGGATCAGGTTTAACGCTGCCTGCCCCTGAACCGACTCATCATCGACGAGCGTTGCCTCAATTTTTAACGATTGTCCAGGAGCACTCGCATCGGGACTCGTATACACGCCGCTTGAGGAGATTGCTCCCCCATCATGCACGCCATCGTCGGTAAGGGACCATAACACGGCTGACTGGCTCACCCCATTCAGGAGCGCTGTCGCTTGCAGCGTTTGATTTCCCGTTCTTATGATAGGAGCGGAGAGTCTAACCTCAAGCTTACGTTCAGCCGCATTTGCAAGGGGATCCGCAGCACTGTAATCTTTGGACTGAACGGCATCTGGGCTCGGCTGGGAGGCATTGGCCCGTGTAGGATCAGAGGCTGACAGCTCGTCCTGTTCGGTCGCCCGCACCAAAGCCGCACTCGCAAATTGAGTCTTGGCCTCGGAACAGCTGAACTGAGTAGTGATACAGGTTAGGGAGAGAAAGGCGACAAAGCGTTGCATAAGGACCCCCAAGATGCCAAAAGCTAAGAATCGTTTCGGATCTTGGGTGGAGTCTGTTCGATCGCTTTTAAAAGTTCGCGGGGACTCGCCGTAAGCCCATGAAATCTATCTCTCTCTTATCTCCATCAGAAAATCCTTAAGATTTTTATTGGAGCTGGAGCCAGAGATGTCTCGACGAGAGTCCTCGGCTTAACGAATCAGACAAAGACTGTCCTCTTTCCGCTCGTAACGATTCCAGCCGAGTTCGCTGGCATAGAGGCTACCGTCGGCTTTACGCTTGTTATTTTTTTGCATATGAATCCAACGCTTGGGATTCACTTTCAAGGTATTTTCTCGATCCAGAGTCAGATAGGGACGATCGATATCACGTCGCGGCTTTGGAGAACGAGAGGCCTCGCAACGCCAGAGCTCACCCTCAATGATGCCGCTGCATCGGTAGCGAAAATCCTCAAAAGGCCCGTAGACTGTTTGTTCCCAAAGATGTTGGGCAGCATTCAACTCGCGCCACTCTTCACGCCAGTGAGCTTGTGCCTCCCCTTCCAAAATTTGAGTTCGTCGGATATGGACAACTCCACCCTCTTCACTGAGGCTCGCCTTTTCCAAAACAGGTTGAAAAAAAGCATCGTGTTCACCATCCTCGACATAGTTATAGGTCACCGAAAAGCAACCTTCCATATTCCTAAAAAAGGACAAAGGCTCCGCTTCAGCCCCTGTTGTCAGCCAAAAACCTACGATGGCCCCGATCAAGCGGCGCTTATTCCCCATAGCTTACTCCTTGTTGGTTCGTCAGCTCAGAACACCTAAACTTCTTGAGCATAGAAGGGAGCACAGTAGGGGTCAAAGAAAAAACGCAAGCTCACCTTAGGAAGATGGCTTGCGTAAGAAGAGAAGCTTAAGGAGGAAGTCTTAGCGGCAGATCTGATCTTCCGGCTGGGTTGTCCAGAAAGCCCGATCGTTCTTCATGTTGTTACCGAACTGGTAGGCTTGCATCAAACGCAAGACTTCAAGCCCGTAGTCTTTTTGCCAGTTGGCATCGAGGGCACTTTTGGGCCAACCCGTGTTGTGATCAGCTAAAGTCCCCAAGAGATAGTCCTGCGCAGGCCGTCCAGGCCCGAACTCTTTGATCGAGCGGAGGACACCATCAGCAAGCCGCTTCATGCCTGTATAGGTTGCCGAAGCAGGATCTTTAAACTGTGACATAGGAAGGATAGGAAGTCCTGTGTGATGGTAAAGACCGATATCTTTGTCGTAAGCGCCCCCACGATAATTCGTCTCAGCAGCTTGGAAGGGCCCCCAAGCATGTCCCGGTCCACCGATACCCGTTTCTAGATCAATACGCCAGCGCTCACCTGAAGCAGATTCTCTCGACATGTCCGCATACATAAAGGCCAGAGCTTGCGTGCGCGTCAGACCAAGTTCCCCCTCGTAGACTTTGGCAAAAGTTGGAATGGCATCGTAGACCTTGGCAACAAATTGCTTGATCTCAAGATTACTCGCATCCAAGCGCAAGCTTGGTAATTGAAGCGTAAGACTAGCTTCCGGATAGGGTATGCCCTGAGCTTTGCTGGGAATAGCTGCGGTTGACAAACCATAGTGAGGACGCATGCAGGCTGCACCTGTCCCCTTCCCCTCGGCTCCAGCTGTCGATTCGTTCCATTCAGGGTAGAGCGTTACAGAACTCTCGGCACTCGTTTCCGTAGAACCCACAGCCTGCTGGGTCCCAGCCAGACAGATTTTGATATGAGCCTGATAATTATTCTCAAAGATTCGGTGCAGCTGCGCTCTATCCTCTGGGCAGCTCTCATAAAGCAACTGATCCTCAGCGTTGTGATAGCTGAGGACAAGAGTGTAAATCCCCTGGACCACACTCAGTTGCAGATCCTTGTGCAAGCGATTTTCGAACTCAGCGCGCTGTTTGACGAGGAGCAAAGGGGGACGACTTTGGTCCGCAGGCTGGATGCTGACCCGCATCGTTGCCCAGTCGGGACCACCATTTTGAGGGGTAAATTCGCTCAGAGTGAAAGTTCGGACATGAGAGTCTTCAAGAGTTACGCGATGGGCTTTTGACCCACAGCCAAGCCCCTGAAACAAAAGGGGAACAAAGAGACAAAAGGCAGATTTCCTCAGCAGCATGATCCAACTCCGCAACAAAAAGAACAGCAAAAACAGCATCCAGTAGACAAGGACGGAAGGCCTGTGAGCCCTCGCATCCAAGAACAGGCTTAACAGAGATCGGCAGTACGTTCTGAATCCAGATTGACCACAAGTTAAATTCCGAAAGATCGTCCTGTTTCAGGAAAGGAAGAGTCCCTCTTCTTAACTACTTTTTCGACGCGCATATCGATGCGTCGCGGCTGGATCGTGAAGCTGGTCGATCCTCAGAACGTAAAACTCTTGGTTGAACATGCTTTAAAAGCCAAGAAATCTGCTTAATCTTTGGGGCCTTGTGGAGCAACCCTATCTTCGTCCCGCAGGGGATGCAGACTGTGTTCCATCCACAGCCAAAGGCTTTGACTGAAGGGGAAGAACCAGATACCAAAGGCAAACGTAAAGAGGGACGTGACTGCCGCGATCCCCATTGAGCCTAAACTGGGTGCCCCCAGGTACAAGACTACGACAAGCAAAAATGCGAGAGTTCCCGTGACGGGAAAGTTGATCATCCAGGAAGCGCCAGTAAAATAGCCATTTTCCCTTTCGATCTTATAGTGACAGCGCGGACAGACCGCTTTGAAATCAAACCAGGACCCATCCTTTCGCAAAGACTCAACCGCACAGTAAGGGCAACGAAGCCGCAATACAGGCCATAGAGCGGGACGTCCAAGCGGGGATTCAGACATGAAAACTCCTCAATCGAAAAACTCAATAGTCTTCGGGAAGCTGTTGCGGAACACGCAGCCAAAGTTCACCCTCTCGCTGCTGGATCTCTGCTTGCCATAGAGCAAACTTTCCTGGGAAACAAAGCGGCTCCCCTGTCAGTTTACAAAACCTTGCCCCGTGGGCAAAGCAGAGTATTCCCCCAGCGGCATCCAACTGAGCAAACTCAGAGAGCTTTACATCTTGATGAGAGCATCGATCGTAAAAGCAACGAACACTCTCTCCCTCTCGCACTATCACCCATGCACGTCCTGCGACCTCCACAGGCCAAAG
>CANGNB010000193.1 GCA_947454545.1 Oligoflexaceae bacterium | reverse complement strand
TAGAAAAAAGAAGCTAAGGGGTTCAGAGCTGCACTGGCTAATATCACCTTGGGAAACCAGCGGTAGCGTCGTGGCGCAAAGAGTTGCTCGATAAAGAGGCAGAGAGAGGCCAAGGCAGGTGCCCAGCAACCGAAGGCGAACCAAACATAGCGATTTTCAGAAAGGCCAAGGCTTGCTAGGAAATATTCGGTGCCATTCGCAAAAATATAGAAGGAGCCCATGATGAGAAAACTCGAAAAGCTTAGGAGGACTGTTTCTTCGCGCCTTAATAAAAAGAGGAGAAGATGATAGATCCCCATCACCAAAAAACTGAGGCCCAAGCACCAAGTGAGTCCTTGGCTTTGGGTTCGGTATTCGTAATAACGAGTGGCCGAACTCAGCAAGACTCCCCGCTTGACCTGAGATTGGATAGCCAGAAAATTTGCAAGTTGGACGGCAATGACGTTCGGGCCAGGACGTAAGCGAAGAGTGAGGTTAGTCGCTTGAATGGCACCAGCTTCAAACGCGTCTGCGCTCATCGCTGGACGACCATTGGCTGCCAGAAGCTCACCATTGAGGTAGATCCGCATCGCTCCGCGATAGTAGGGAAAAGATGCAAAGACGTCTTGGGCTTTGGGGCTGATCAGCGTCCAGACTTGAGTCCCATAGCCGACACGGTGCTGAGACCAATCCCGCCTCAGATCACTCGCGATGGCACCTTCTTTATCGGTTGTGGTTTCCCAGCTCTGCCAGTAGCTCAGAGCTTCACCCTGTACCTCAATGATGTCATCGTGCTCCGGACTCCACTCACCCAGATCCAGTCGAGCCGCCTCAAGCGAGCGCACGAACACACCTAGTGCTTGAGACGAAGTGGTCCCAAGGCTAAGCAAGCCTAGGCCTAAGACAAGCTGGAAAAAGATCTGCTGGTACCGTGTTCGCATCCGCTCTGATTCATCCTAAGGTCATGAAGAAACCCAACTTATTGAGTTTTCGGACGCAGGGCGACAGACTCAAGGCTGAGCGCGCATGAGTGCTCTAAGTCAGCTAAACTATGAGACTAATTCTTATCCATGAGATCACACAGTGGTCGAGCCAACGGCGATCGCCTTGGGGGGTGCGCTGGCGGCTGATAAAACCGAGGTGGCCACCGGAGTTTTGGAGCGAGACCAGGACCTTGGTGCTGTAAGGTGCGCGAAGCACTGTTTGCGCCGGCACAACGGGATCATCAGCAGCTGCTAAGACCAAGGTGGGGCAGCGAATGTTAGCGACACCATGCTTGGGAGAGCAGCTTTCGTAGTAGTGAAGACGATCACGAAATCCTGCCAGGGGAGCGGTGATCGCTTCATCGAACTCGCGAAGCGTAAAGTGAGGCATGGTTCGCGGCAGCGAGCGAGCTTCGATAAGACCACGGCGCAGCAATTGAGTGAGCAGTGAGCTTACATAAAAGGCGTCTAGGTGCTTATTGCGCCAGCGATCAATAGCCTGAGAGCTGCGCTCGAGATCGATCGGAGCGCAGACAGACATCGCTGCTTTAAGCTGGGGAAGATCCATAAGTTCTTGGCGATGCCAGGAGAGGAGATTGAGCAGCATAGTTCCCGATAAGGAAAACCCAATGGGAAAAAGCGGGCTATCAGGCCAGCGTTGAGCTACCGTCTGAAGACCCTTCAGGATGTCTCGACTCGAACCTGAATGATAGATCTTGCGAGCCCGCTCACCATGTGGACCTGCGCCGCGATGATTGTGACGAATCACCCGCATACCGAGGCGCGTGAGTTTTTGGGCTAAGCGCAGGAGATAGGCTGATTCCGAACTGCCGCCGAGGCCATGGATAAGATAGACCAAAGGACAGGGATCAAGGGGAAATTGGGGATGGTTAAGATCGAGGACCAGCTCATCGCCATCGTCCAGAGGAACGTGGATCTGCTCGTCGGCTTGAAAAGCTGAGGCTTCATGCCAAGCGAAGGCGACCAAAGTTTGCAGCTGGCCGCCCGGGACAAGAGGGTGCGGCACAAAACGTGAGATCATGCCTAACCCTCCCCGTATTCTTAAAGGACTCCGCGACGCTTTTGGTCGCGTTCGATGGCGCGGAACAGAGCTCCAAAGTTGCCCTCACCAAAACCCAGGTGAAGGTTGCGTTGAATAAACTCGAAGAAGATCGGTCCAATCACATTCTCGGTAAAGATCTGAATCAGGTAACCCGACTCATCGCCATCGACGAGGAGGTTAAAGTCTTTGATCTTCTCTTTATCTTCTTTGACCTGAGGGAGACGCTTGAATACCGAATCATAGTAGTCGGCATCGATGTCGAGAGTTTTGAGCCCCTCGACTTTCATCTTTTCCATCACTTCCAAGATATTCGAACAGATGAGAGCGATGTGCTGGATACCTGGGCCTTTGTATTCCCGGAGGTACTCGTTGATCTGCGATTTGTCTTCGGTCCCCTCATTGATCGGGATACAGAAAGATCCGCAGGGGGAGCGCAAGGCATAGGATTTCAAGCCTGTCTCTTGGCCGCGAATATCAAAGTAACGGACTTCTTCGAAGCCAAACACATCTTTGTAAAAATCAGCGAGAGGTAAGAGCTCGCCCTTGTGGACATTGTTGGTGAGGTGATCAACAAGAGCGAAGCCTTTGGAGGGGACAAGCTCAGGCTTTTCAAGATCGACAAAGCCAAACTTTTCCCAGCGATCTTTGCTTTGATAGCTGTCGATGAAATAGATCAGACTTTCGCCAACGCCTTGAATCGCTGGGACATCGTAATCCTTGCTAGTGGCAACCTTGGCCCCACGTTGAACAGCGACTTCAAAAGCTTTTTGGGCATTCTCAACGCGCCAGCCTGTGGCGTTCGCACAGGGTCCATGCAGACTGTGAAAAGAGTGGGCGAAAGAGCCGGGCTCCGCGTTGACGAGAAAATGAATATCATTCTGACGATAGTAGTCGATCTTCTTCGTCTTGTGCCGCTTGAGCTTGGAAAAACCGAGTTTTTTGAAAAGGATATCGAGAGCCTCAGGTTTGGGGCTGCTAAATTCGATGAAGTCAAAACCGGTAATACCTACGGGATTATGGGCCATGGTGTGCTACTCCTCAGTGAGCCGCTGGGCTTGCTATATTCTGCCGGTGAAAGGTTTCAATAACCAGATCGGGCATGCGGATGGGCCGATTTTGGAGATTGAGAGCTACGATCGTGATCTGGGCGCTTACCGCGAGGCGTTTGTGGTCCCCTTCGACGACATAAGCATTCTGAACGAAGGGGAGAGCGGGCGAGCGCGAATACTGGGCCTCGGATTCGATGCGCAGGACATCGCCGTGGCGAGCTGGCGATTTATACTCGAGCTGAGCTTTGCTCACGACAAAATGGAGTCCCTCGCGCGTATAGAGGTCCCGCAAAAAAGCAACACCGATGAGGTGCTCTCTAGCTCTTTCGAAAAATTTGAGATAGTTCGAATGATAAACAAAGCCGGAGAGATCGGTGTCTTCGTAGTAGATGAACATGTCATGGGCTCCTAGAAGGGAGCCCTCGCTCTTAACGTCCAAGGTATTTTCCATACAAAAGGTCTAGCGCCTGACGGCGTTCTGCAGGGATCTTCTCAGGTGCCGTCATGATTGCAAATTTAGCGATTTCAAAGATACGGCTGCTGTGCTGTTCGGGCAGTTGACGAACCAGCGTGCGGATGATGCTATTGGCATTCTCCGAGTTGGCCTTAAGGACAGCCATAACCGCGTCGACACTGACGTCCGCTTCGCTTTCATGCCAGCAGTCGTAATCGGTCGCAAGGGCCAGCATCCCATAGCAGAGCTCTGCCTCGCGCGCGAGTTTAGCTTCAGGAATTCCTGTCATACCAATAACGGCAGGGCGTAGCGTGTCACGATAATGGTGAGATTCTGCTCGAGTCGAGAACTGAGGACCTTCGATACACACATAGGCACCACCGCGATGAACGCGAGGAGTGACCTGACGCGCAGCGCCTTCGATCCAGTTGATCATGTCTGGGCAGAAGGGATCAGCAAATTCCACATGACCGACGATGCCCTGACCAAAAAAGGTCGAAGCGCGAACACCTTTGGTTCTATCGTAGATCTGATCAGGCACAACCATATCACCTGGGCTGATGAACTCTTTCATGATACCCACAGCGCTTACAGCCAGAACGTGGGTGACTCCCAGAGATTTCAGCGCATAAATATTGGCACGATAATTGACTTCGGAAGGTAAAAATCTGTGACCCTTACCGTGTCTCGGAAGGAAAAACACGGAACGGCCTTCGAGCTTGCCTTCGATGATCGCATCGGAGGGTTCGCCAAAGGGCGTCGTTACAGTGTGTTCCTTGATCACTTCCACTCCAGCCATTTGGTAGAGGCCAGAGCCACCGATCACTCCAAGTTTTACGGGCAGGGTCACAGACATGGTCTTTACTTCCTACGGTTAAATTTCGCTAAGAGATCGTCCACGGTTGCAGCAGGTTGCTGGGGACGAGCCTTAGGTGCAGAACCCGAACTTGCGATGGGTCCTGATTTGTTACTATCGGTGCGGTGTTTCAAAGGACCGCGCTTATGGTCGGGATTCGGGCTCAAGGTCTGGCGTTGGCCATTATTGGGCGCACGATTTGGTTGCTGAGCTGCCTGAGGCTGCTGAGCGGCCTTGTTGCTCCCACCTTGCAGACGACGGCTGAGACCGATGCGTCGGCGTTGAAGGTCGACTTCAATGACGCGCACTTCCACAACGTCGCCGACGGAAACAACTTTAGCCGGATCGTCAACAAACTGTTCGGACAGTTCACTGATGTGGATCAGGCCGTCTTGGTGAACGCCGATATCGACGAAAGCACCGAAGTTGGTCACGTTCGTGACCGTTCCGGGCAGTATCATTCCAACGTTCAGATCTTCGATTTCTGCGACGTCATCCGAATACATCAAGCGCGCGCCATCTTCTCGAGGGTCACGACCCGGCTTGATCAATTCGCTGGCGATATCACGAAGCGTCGGCATCCCGACTCGTTCCGTAACGTAGCGCTCGAGAGCGATCGTCTCGACGAGCGAACGATTGCCGATGATATCAGTGAGATTTTTTTGCTGATCTTTGGCGATCTGTTCGACAACTTCATAAGCTTCAGGGTGAACAGATGAGTTGTCGAGAGGATGTTCCGACTCAGGAACGCGCAAGAAACCGGCAGCCTGTTGGAAGACCTTTGGTCCCAACCCACTGACGTCCAGCAAATCTTTGCGAGTCTTGAACTTGCCATCGCGGTCACGCTTAGCAACGATATTTTTTGCTACGGTGCCACCGATACCTGAAACATAGCTCAGCAGTTTGTAGCTGGCAGTATTCAGATTCACACCGACGCGGTTCACACAGCTTTCGACGACTTCTTCGAGGCTCGTTTTCAGCTTGGTCACATTCACGTCGTGTTGATACTGACCAACACCGATCGAACGAGGATCGATCTTAACCAATTCAGCTAGCGGATCCTGAAGACGACGCGCGATGCTCACCGAGCTACGGATCGTTGGATCGAGGTCAGGAAATTCTTCGCGAGCGATATCCATAGTAGAATAAACCGAGGCTCCGGCTTCATTCACCACGAGACGCTTCACTTCCTTGAGCTCGTTCTCTTTGAGAACAGCTGCGATGAGGCGCATAATCTCACGGCTACCGGTTCCGTTACCAACGGCGATATATTTCACATCAAAGCTACGGATCAGCCGCAAAATTTCTTCTTTGGCTTTCGAAGTTTTGTTGGTTTCCTTGTCGCCCAAATCTGTCATCAGCGTCGTGTGCGTGAGGAGTTTCCCTGTCTCATCGACAACAGCAAATTTCGAACCTGTCCGCAGACCAGGATCGACGCCCAAGACTGTCTTGCCTGGGATAGGTGGCAAGAGCAGCAAGTTTTTGAGGTTGTCCGAAAACACACGAATCGCTTCGGATTCAGCCGTTTGCTTCAGCTGAAGGCGCAGTTCGGTTTCGATCGAAGGGCTCAAGAGACGGCGGTAAGCATCGTCTGTCAGCTCTTCGAGCCAGGTTCGCACTTCTGGTGTGATCGTGCGGCCACCAAGGACAGCACTCTTCAGTTCGCGAGTGATCTTCTCGACGTCGACGTCGATGCTCACGCGCAGAACCTTCTCTGCTTCGCCACGGCGTACAGCCATGACACGGTGAGACGCTGCTTTGGCAATGGGTTCGGCATAGTCGAAGTAGTTCTGGTACTTCGAAGGATCCGTCTTCTTAGATTTTTTATCTTTAGCTTGGCCAGCAGCAGCTGCAGGAGCGTCATCCGCTTCGGCAGGAGCGTCGAGTTTTTTGGAGACCAGAACGCCACTGTCCTGCGAAATGTTCCGGACCAAGGCCCGCCACTCAGCAGTTTCAGAAATGCGCTCGGCATAGATATCAGCTGCACCAGCTAAAGCCGCTTTTTCATCGGCAACACGCAGAGCTGCTTCGACCGTGCTCTCGGCAGCTGTGACAAAAGGCTTGGCTGCAGCAAGAAGATCTTTGAGTGTAGCCGCTTCAGCCAAGATTTTTTCCAAGAGAGGTTCGAGACCTTTTTCCTTGGCGATCTGGGCGCGTGTGCGACGCTTAGGTTTATAGGGAAGATAGAGATCTTCGAGCTCTTGTTTGGTTTCGCACTTTTCAAACTTGAGTTTGATATCGGCGAATTTAGCCATGAGCTCGGGACTTTTCTTGCAGTGCTCTTCGACCACTTTCAGGTACTTAACCTTGTTCGTCTCGAGCTCTTGCAGATAGTGAAAGCGGTCTCTCACGTCCCTGAGGGCAACTTCGTCCAGACTGCCGGTCATCTCTTTTCGATAGCGGGCTACGAAAGGAATTGTACACTCTTCTTCGAACATGAGTTTGACAGCGTTGTGTACCTGGAACTCTTTAAGACTAAGTTCCGCTGCAATTTTCGGAATCAGTTGAACCATGAGAACCGCTCCCATCAAAAGGCGTTAGCAGATTTCACTTGAAGCAAAAAAGAAGGCGACTTCGTTTTTAGCGGCTTCGGGAGAGTCCGAGCCGTGAACGGTGTTTTCACCGATCGAAAGGGCAAAGTCCTTGCGGATTGTGCCAGCAGCAGCTTGTGCTGGGTTCGTTGCACCCATGATGTCGCGATTGCGTTGAATAACATTTTCACCAGCCAGAGCCATGATAACGACTGGGCTGCGGGTCATGAACTCAACGAGTTCACCGAAGAAAGGACGAGCTTTATGCACGGCATAAAAAGCTTCAGCTTGAGCACGGCTCAGTTGCAATTTTTTGATCGCGGCAACGCGGATGCCTTGATCTTCAAACTTGCTGATGATTTTGCCAACGAGATTGCGCTCGACGCCGTCGGGCTTAATGATAGACAAAGTATGTTCCACACTAGACTCCTTAGTTACGCAGGTTACAGGTGTGCGTTGATTCACGACTATATAAAAAAAACGCTCCCCATGATACTTCAAGAAAGCGATTTCGCAAGGTTTTGCGACGTATATATCCGAGAAAAGTTAGTAAAAGTGGCGGGAACAGGGCCAAAAAGGACAAAATCCGTAGCGATGACGGCAAGAATGGGCAAAGGTTATGTCGCTTTGGACAGGTTGGGTTGAGTGGCAAGGTCTCGTTGGATCGGAGCGATTCAACGACAAAAGGCCGCGCTGCGGCCTGGACGGAGATGGATACTTAGGGTCGCTCAGGCTTTAGTAGCACATGAGGCGTCCTTCGACCTTCACGATACGAGAACCACCCGTTTTATAGCATTTTAGAATCGCACGTTTGTATTCACGGCTTTCCGCCTCATTGACAGGATCAGATCCC
>CANGNB010000192.1 GCA_947454545.1 Oligoflexaceae bacterium | reverse complement strand
CTTTGCGCCTTTCGGTCACCTATCGCATGCTGCGGCATATGATTGAGTACCAGGGAGCTCACACAATCCTTGAGCCGGTCGAAAATTCGACGAGTGCGCGCCTAACGGTTGGTCTCAAAGCGATCCATCCCGCCAACATGCTTGAGCCTATCCTCAAACTGATCCATCGCTACGACTTCAATGTCGTTCGAGCTTTTATGGTCAAGTTTGACGAGGGCTATAGCGATACGATCACGGTACTGCACTTTATCCTCTCGCATGGGAGTGGGGAAAAAGTAGTTGCCGACATGGTCCCTATGATGCAGCTGGTCAAAGCTTTAAGGACGCTCGGTTGGGTAGATTATGATGACTTTTCGCGCTTTTCCGAGGCACCTTTCGATCTGTCGATCAACGCGACCAATCTCATTCGTGCTTTGGGGAGCTGGTGCCACATCGCCCTAAGCAAGCAAAATCCCTACGCCTACTCCCTGTATAAAATCAATAACGCCTTCACTCAGAATCAAGAGCTCTTGACGCTTTTGGTGAAAATGTTTCGGGCGAAATTTGATCCGCAGGAACGCGATAATTGGGAAAAACACTACGAAGCTGCCGATGCCGAGCTTTCGGAAAAGATCGACGATCTCCTGGAAGATGTCGAACGCAGCATTTTTCGCGAGTGTGTCAGCTTCATCGCGCATGCCCAGAAGACCAATTATTTCCTTTCGACCAAGACGGGTCTGGCCTTTCGCCTGTCCCCTGGGATCTTGGACAAGCGCTATTACCCGAACGATCCTTTCTCGATCTTTTATGCGATCGGAAAAGATTTTCGCTTCTTCCAAGTTCGCTGGAAAGACATTGCGCGCGGGGGTATCCGCGTAGTGATGCCGCGCTCCGATGCCGACTACGACATGGCTCTCGCGGGTCTGTTCGACGAGTGCTACGGCTTGTCGCATGCGCAGCAGCTCAAAAACAAAGATATTCCCGAAGGTGGCTCCAAAGCGGTCCTTGTTCTCAAGCCAGGGGGACATCGCGACCATGCTGTGAAAGGCTCGATCAATGCTCTCCTCGATCTATTGGTCGAAGAGGACGAGTCGCATGAGTCGACCAAGCATAAAGTGATTTCCTATTACCACAAGCCTGACATCATTTATCTGGGTCCAGATGAAAACATCACCAACGATCTCATCGTGTGGATCCCTGAACAGGCCAAGCGCCGCGGCTATCGCTACGCAGCAGCCTTTATGTCGTCAAAGCCTGGGGAAGGGATCAACCACAAGGAATACGGTGTGACCTCAGAAGGTCTCAACGTTTATGTCGAGAACGTCCTGGCTCACCTTGGCGTTGATCCACACAAGCAGCAGTTCACGGTAAAAATCACGGGTGGACCTGATGGGGATGTGGCCGGTAACGAGCTGAAGATTTTGCATCGCGAGTACGGAGAAAATGCTCGCGTGGTGTCTGTCTCTGACGGCTATGGTGCGGCCCATGATCCCAATGGTTTGAACTGGGAAGAGCTCCTGCGTCTGGTCCATGAAGGCAAGTCTATCATGGAGTTTTCCAGTGCAAAGCTGAGCAAAGATCCCGCAGCTTTTGTGATCTTAGCCAACAATAACGAAAATATCCGCATCCGCAACGAGATTTACCGCAAGGTTTACGCCGATATCTTTATCCCAGCGGGAGGTCGTCCCTACTCTGTGAATGATAAAAACTGGGCGGACTTTTTCTCGAAAACGGGTCAGGCAAGTGTGCGAGCTATTGTGGAAGGGGCGAACATCTTTTTCACAGAAGAAGCGCGCCGTCGTTTGCAAGAAAAAGGCATTGTCATCATCAAAGACTCCTCAGCGAATAAGACCGGTGTGATCTGCTCGTCTTATGAGATCATCGCGTCTTTGACACTGAGTGGACCAGAATTTTTAGCAATCAAAGAGCAGTATGTATCGGAAGTGATAAAGATCCTGCGCACGAAAGCTGATCAGGAAGCCAAGCTCCTCTTTCGCATGATGCTCCAGGAAGAAAATCGTACCCTGGTGGAATTGTCGCTGATGATATCCAAAGAGATCAATCAGCTGACTGACATTCTGCTCGAGCGACTTTCTGAGCAGACGCAGGAAGTGCTGTCGGATCCCTTCTTCCAGGATATTATCATCCGCCACTGTCCACCGGTGCTGGTTGAAAAATATCGGGGACGAATTCTTGAGCGCCTACCGGATGCTCATAAAATCGCCATCATCTCGTCCTCTGTGGCGAGCTATGTGGTCTACAAGGAAGGTTTGGGCTGGATCAAAACTCTGCCAAAAGTGCACCAGTTTGATGCTCTCATCATCTACATGCGCAAGGATAAGCTGGCAAGTCAGCTGATCGATTCGATCGCGCACACTACTCTCACTGATCGTGATCAGATCAATGCTATCCTCACCAAGAGTGCGGCACGCAATCTGACGGATCTTGAGCTGCAGCAGAAGGTTGTATTGGGACACTGATCGGCTTTCAGTTTAGAAAAATGAAAAGGCCTTCCCTGTATTGGGGAAGGCCTCTGTTTTTCCTAGGAAGATGCTCATCGTGAGAGATTAACTGACAGAACCTCCCAGACTATTGATTGCATTTTAATCTTCAACTTCGTACAAAAAGAGTAAGACAAAAGCCATTTGGCTTCATGCACATGAAATGTAGCATCTTCTCATTAAGGGAAATCTCTCTCAGAGGGATTTCTTTTTTTCTTTTCCAGCTTCTTCTGAGCTCGAAGACAGGGTTTGAATTTTTGAGCGCAAGAGGCTGATAAAATTCTCGACTTCTTGCTTGTCGAGTTTACCGTCCTTCTCAAACAGAATTTTGCTGTCCTGGTCTAGCAGAACGACGTGGTAGCCGTCAGCAGCTAGGCCCCATTCTTTGGCTATGCTTCTGTCTTTGTCAAAGACGTAGACTGTGGCAGGGAAACGCTTCTGTTTGCTGCGTAGGATAGGCATGATGAGCGAGTTTGGCTTCCACGAGGCTGCTAGATTGATGATGGCTGCTGATCCTAGCTCGGTGCGAGGAAAGTGCTCAGCTTCCATGCGATCGATCAGCTCGTCATTCAGGGTATGTTGGTCCGGGTCGATATAGAGAAGAAACTGCAATTTGCCGCGCAAAGACTTGGAATCCCATGCATTGCCATCGGCGACGAGGCCCCCGTGTTCGCCTGTGATACTGACTTCAGGCAGAGTAGCGCCAACTTGGGCTTTGAATCCAAGAGCAAAGAGTGGGGCTGATACCAGCAAGCTTAAGGCGAACGAAAGCCAACGAGAGTACATACAGTCTCCTTCACGTGAATAAAAAAAGGCCCCAAGCTTTGGAAGACATCCAAAGCACCGAGGCCGTTTCCACAGATTTCTCTTGCGAACAAGAGCTGCGTCGCTACGTAAGAAAGCTCCCGCATCATGCCGCGCGTTCGACGCAGCAGGCAGCTTACTTGATCTTCGCTTCTTTGAAGATCACATGCTGCTTGATTTTAGGGTCATATTTACGCAGGTTCAGCTTTTCGCGACCGCGTTTTTTGGTTGTAGTATAGAAGTAGCCTGTTCCTGCAGAGGATACAAGGCGGATCAATTCGCGCGCGTTCTTACCTTTTGCCATTTTACTCTTCCTTAATCCTTGATCGGCGCTTAGGCCGAATTCAACAGAACCGACGTTGTAGCAAAGTTCATCAGCAGAATTCAAGGTAAATTCATCATGCGTGGGATAAACCACGTTCCTTTGGGCTCACTTGTGGCCGTGCCATGCTTTGAGCTAAGTTCATGGATATACTTCCCTTCTTTGCTGAGGAGTCCGGAATTGTCCCTCTTGGAGCAGATCACCAAAGATATGAAACAGGCTTTGGAAGCGCATGATAAGGTACGCACAGGGGTATTGCGCATGCTCCTTTCCGAGTTCAATTACGCCATGGAGGCGGACAAGAAGGACGCGAGGCTCGATGACGAGCAAGCTTTTCGGGTTCTCAGAGCTTATCTCAAAGGTTTGAACGCAAACTTTGACTCCTATCCTGACGGCGATGAACGAACAGCGATTGCCGGTCAGATTCGGATCGTGGAAAGCTACTTGAAGGACGAAGAGGAACATTCTTAAGCCACCATCCCTGCTTATGAGGAGGGCGCACGTGCTTGGACTTCTAGAAGAACTGATTTGGGAAACGGGGCAAGCCATTCTCAGGATGGACACAGCTCAAGATCTGCGCGTGCGGCACAAGAAGGATCAGTCGCCTCTTACGGAGGCCGATCTGCTTGCCGATCGCATGCTGAAAGCAGGCCTAGAGCGCATTCTCCCCTTACCTTTGGTCTCAGAAGAAAGCGTTTCTCCGGCTTTAGGTGCCGAGCCTGAACGCTACTGGCTGATCGACCCTATCGATGGGACCAAGGAGTTTATCGCCCATCGTCCAACGTATACGGTGAACATCGCTCTCATAGAGGCTGGCAAACCAGTTCTTGGCGTGGTCTATGCTCCCAGTTTAGGCGAGCTTTATAGCGGGACGAGAGAGGATGGCCTGCGCCTGAATGGACGATCTCTCTCTGCATTGCACTGGCCTGAAAAGAAGACCCTCGTGTGCAGTCTTTCCCACAGTGAAGCTGAGCTCGACGCCTTTGCTCTCCGAGAGGGCATAAACGAGCGCATCGCCATCGGTTCGTCCTACAAGTTTTGTTTGGTAGCGCGGGGCAAGGCTCACTGTTATCCCAGATTTCGTTCCCTCTCCTCATGGGATATCGCTGCTGGTCATGCTGTGGCTATGGCTGCGGGATGCCAGGTGCTGAGCTGGGAGGGGCGGCAACCGCTCCACTATAGCTATGGGCAGAAGGAAATGCCGCCTTTTGTCGTTCTGGCCCCTGATTTTAAGCTTCAGCAGCCTTGATCGTGTGAGCCTTAGCAAACGTGAAGGAAGAGCTTTGTGTCCAGGCTTCGTAGCCTTCGATGACGAGGGCGCCGACGCCAAAGATTGCAAATCCTATGGGCGCCATAAAGCAGAGCAGATCCCAGAGATGGTACTGAGGACCACTCAGGTTCCAAAGTAGAAAACTGATGCCTAAAGCCCAGCCGAGTCCAGCTAAGCAAGCGGTACGTATTGCTTTCCTTAAAATTTCGGAGCAGGTGAGCATGGGTGCATTCCCCCCTTTGAGCTGTAAGCTTTAATGCTGTCTTTTTAGCGCATCAAAAGGGGGGACTTGTGTCTGCTCTTGCGGAAGATCAATTTTTTTACGAGGCCAAGGGAAGATCGACGATGAGTGGATCCTCGCGGGTATGATCTGCAGCAGGTTCGCGTATGGTCAGAGTGCGGAGCTCGTTCTCGATACCGATGGCAAGGCTGGTTCCAAGAGGTTTGAGAACATAAGACAGCCGCTCTTCGAGAACCTGCCATTCGATGGGATCGTTAGCGAGTGAGCCACGGAGATGCACTTTCCAGGCCTTTGGGCTTGTGCTCGCATCGGTCAAGACCTCTAGGGGGCCTTCCGAGAGCTGAAGACTGTGACCAATAAAGATTTCAATGACATTTTTGAGAAGATAGAGGTTGCCATGAAAGCTTGCCTCAGCATTTTGGCATTGAAAGCTTAAGCGCCGATAGGAGGTCCCATCGACCTGTTCCGTCATACGCTCGGCAACCTGCTGCATCAACCAGCCGAGTTTGAGCTCTTGCAGGCTGATCCCATCGATGCCACTGAGGGTCCGTATCTCTTCGATCGACGCACTGGCTTTGGTTAAACCTTTTTCAGCATGCAAAAAGGGAGTCCGCACATCGGAAAAAATCTGCTCGAAGCTCTCTTTGACCGATCGAAGCTCGGGATCACTTTCTTGATCAGGTCCTAGGAGCGTGACGATGCGCTCGCGGAGGAGACTGATCTGCCCCCTGAGATCATTGAGACCCATCTGAATATAATTCATAGGATTGTTGAGTCGATGGGCCACAGCTGTCGCTAGCCCAAAGCGCGTTTCGGTCTCAATACGGAGGGCCTTTTGAGCGGCTTCATTTTCGCGAGCTAAGCGTTCGGCAAGTTTATAGGTAAGGGCCGCTTGCACGGCGACAAGCTGCGCCTGAAGCATCATATAAAGGGCAACCCCAATGGAACCAATGAAATAGGCAAAGATTTTAAAGCGACTGACCAAGAGGATATCATAGGCGACGGCGCTCAGGACCACCACACAGCCAGCAGCAGCGAGTCCGGAGCCTGGAAGCCTATGGAGGAGAGCCCGTGCATTCACATAGATAACGAGGAGAGCACCGCAGAGAATGGCGATCTGATAGATCGCAAGCATCGACGTAAAGACCAAGGATGGTAGGACGAGAGCTGCCAGGACTAAAAACCACGTGGCTCCCGCATACAAACGGAGCAAAAGGCGTGGCAAAGCAATCTGAGGAAAAGCATGGTGCATAAAGTAAACAAACACCATGCTGACCGCCATCGAAGCATATTCCAGGCGCTTGAGCAGGAGAAAATTCTCATCATCAAAAAGATGAATCATGCTTTGATTGGTCGTAATGATGCGAATGATAGCCGCGAAGCAGATGAGGAAGAGGTAGAATGAGGCACGATCCTCGCGGCGCCGCACCCACATCAGAATAGTGGACACGCAGCTGGCGAGACAGACCCCAAGGCAAAGGGCATTTAAGAGGCCATCATATTCGTGCTGCCGCTGGGCAAAGGTACCAAGACTCAGTTCGGGAACCTCTGTAAATCCACCCATGTGCCCTATATAACTTTTGATGTTGAGGAGGAAGATATATTCATGGCCTTCTTCGAGAGGAAGCTCTAGAAGCTGATCTTTTTTGCTGACGAGAGGGGGCTCAGACAAGATATCACCAGCTTTCATTGTCAAGACAGGCTGACCCGTTTGCACATCAAAGACTCTCAGCAAGACAGCTGCTTCAAGGGATCGATACTTAAAGGTGTAGGTGCCTGCTTTGAGGCCATGAAGGCGAAGGCGGTAACTTGCCTGACCAACAGAGGGGAGAGGTTGACCGTCCTTGATAAAATTTGTCCAGGAACGACCCGCTGGCCATGAGCCATCAGGGGGGAGGTGGGTGAGAGGATCCTCGATAAGTTTATCCCAATAAAAGTCCCAGGGACCGTTTAAGAGAACGACCTGTCTTGGGCCAAGCTTTGCTCCCGAGAGATCCAAGGACGCTTCCGCAAAAGCTGGCAGACTGGGCCAGCCCAAGAGCAGCAGGATGAGGATTCTAAGATGGAGAAAGCAACTCATACACTCTTCTTTCTTTGACTTACAAGTTCTCTGAGACAAGCTCGAGCACTCTCTTACTAGCTGACTAATTTGATCGTTTGCCCTTGGCGAAAGCTACGCCAGCGCAGGGGGAGAGTCCCTCGCACCATTTCGTCACCTGAAAACTCGTGTTCCAAGACGTCCATTTGCTTTTCCCAAAGCTGGAGCGTTCCCTCGCTGAGTGGGAGCACGCGACCGAGACCTTGATCGAGAGCCACCTTTTGATCCATAAATGTCATCATAAAAGGAGAAGGATGAGCAGCACGAAGCACGGCCCGGGCTAATTTATCGACCAAAGAGCAGATGAGAGCTTCTTGGTTTTCTGCTTGAACACGTGCTGCAAGGAAAAAGGCCTCGATAGATTTTTTGAGTAAAAAAGGCTGCTCTTTTAAGTGAGGAGACTTAGCTAAGCCCTCGATGAGTTCGAGCACGCGACGGCCAAAATCTCCTTGGAATTTACGCTCGGGGAGACTGGCCAGGAGTAGCCAAGCTTCTTGACAGCGCGGATGGGTCGGCTCCATGCAGTAGGCGAGGAGCTGCTGATATTCCCTTATCT
>CANGNB010000191.1 GCA_947454545.1 Oligoflexaceae bacterium | reverse complement strand
GTGGGCCTTTGAACTAAAACCTTTGCAAATCAGTACTCGATGTACTTGGATTTCACTGGGTAGCTAGGACGTGGGAGCAGAGGGCTGCCCGCGTTCTTGATACGCTCGAAATCACCTTTGCCTTCGAAGAAAGCTTCTTTGGTGAGATCCGCGATAACCTGGGCATAGCCAGCATCTCCGTCAAACTGAGGAGCTAGAACCACGTTTGGCTTTACCCATTTTGGATCAAGCTTGCCATTGGCGAGCTTGCCTGGTCTTTCTAAGATACCGCGTACTTCGATGTCGAGATCGTAGAGCGTTGCACGGTGGTGGTTGGTGAAAGAGAGACGAGCGTCCATAAGGACGTTCGGACAGTTTTCGCCGCGGACAGTTTCAGCCAAGATCGACGAACGTGGCTGAGCCCACTTTGCGCCTGGGATGAAATCGTCGTTCAAGAAACCGTGGAAGATGCGGTATTCAGGCAGACGCGTACGCAGCCAAGCAACAGAATCCTTCATCATTTTAACAGCAGGATCGCCTGCATCTGTCATGATAACTGGAAGACCATGCGATCCGATGAAGAGACATACGTCTGCAGGATCGACGCCAGCAAAGATTCTCTTGGCATCACGCTCGATTGCGCCAGCCCAAGCTTCACGGAAGCGTTCGTCGTAGTTATACTCATGAAAGCCGATTGCTTCGACATCCCACTCTGGGTGCTTCTTGAGATACTCGCGAGCGTCACCAATGTTCTCACCGGCAGAAGCCCATGAAAACTGAGCTCCCTTGTTGAATACGATGATCTTTTTGATGCCGTCTTTTTGCATCTGTTCCATCGTCTCTTCGATGAGAGGATGGGTGAAGTTTGCACCATAGTAGGCTTTGGCGTTCAGACCAAGGTCCTGCAAAGCTTCTGTGATGGCTTCCATCTGGAGTGCAGCGTTAGCTCGGTAGTTGGTTGGGCCGATCAGACCGTACTGGCGTTTTACTTCGCCTGAAGAGATCAAATAAGCAGGCTTGCTGATCGCTGGTCGGAACCAGAAGGGGAAAGGGATACCAACGTTTTTCAAAAACGCTGTATTTACGTAGAATTCAAGTTCGCTCGCAACATCGTCGATGTCGCCATGGGAAGCCATGAGAACGCCGATTTCTGGTTTCTTTTCTTGAGCCATGCTGAACTGAGCGAGGATCGCGCTGGATAGGCCAAGCGCAGATACCCAACGACCTAATCGTTTGGAAATGCTTGTCATGTTGTAAGACCTCTTGATTGATTCCACCTAAGACCATCTCAGGTGCGCCACCTTGTGGCAAAGATTGTGTACAAGATATGTCTATCAAATGTCCACTGAATTTTTAACGGGCAGGCTTGTTTTTACGACACAATGGGCGAACCCCTGATTCTTCAGCATTTCTCGAAAGATAGCTTGGACACAAGGTAATATGCCGATTCTGGCGCGTATACAGGATCTTAGGAAAGCTCAGCGAGTTTTTACCGCAATAGTAGAAAAGGGGGGGAGGGATAGGCTCCTTGCACAGCTTTAGCACAGGAGCCAACAAGTTAGAATTCTTAACCAAGTTCCCGCAAGCGTTCGAAGGGATAGATTCCCGTCTTGTGGCCATCGCTGAACTGAATCGTTAGGGCGTAGCGACCTACCGATTCGATTCGTTGGGGACGCAAAGACTCAGGGACGCTGTCCGGGTCGAGCTTCAGCTCGCGAGTCACTTCATCGATACAGTGAGCGCAGCGGCACTGCCGCCTTAACTCAACGACGTCATAGAGGCTCTTGCGTCCGTCGGTCCACACTATCCCTAAAGTACGTTCATCCTGTTGCCAAATGCGTTTGACGCGAAATTGATCTGTCATTTACTTCCACTCCAAGAGGAAATACCCCAAAGCCCCATCAGTTCCCCGCTGCATTTGCTCTTGAGCCACCACTTTTTCGGCGATCTGAGCAAAAGCCCGTCCGACCAATGAATCGGCCTGTTTCACCACGATCGGTTCTCCAGCATCCGAAGACGCGGCAACTCTCGGGTCGATCGGAATTTCTGCAAGAAGGGGGGCCCCACATTCGGCAGCCAATTTTTTGCCGCCAGCCTGCTGAAAAATATAGTGTTTCTTGTCACACTGATCACAGATGAAATAGCTCATATTCTCAACAACACCGAGTATGGGGACGTTGAGAGTTTGAAACATACTCACGGCTTTACGCACATCGATCAGAGAAATCTCTTGAGGCGTCGTAACCAGAACAGCACCACTGAGAGGCGCGATCTGAGCAAGCGTCAGCTGAATATCGCCGGTACCAGGGGGCAAATCGATGATCAGATAATCCAGCTCACCCCAAGCCACCTGCGAGAGGAACTGCCGAATCACTTGCGCTGCCATAGGTCCACGGAGAAGCTGGGCTTGTCCAGAGTTCGAAAACATGGCAACGGAAATAAGCTTGATACCCTGATATGTCGAGGGTTCGATCAGATCGCCCTCGAGCAGTGTCGGGCGTACAGCTTTGGTCATATGCTGCTGCGATGGGCCGTAGATATCAGCATCGATAAGCCCAACTTTCTTTCCCTGTTTTTGCAGGGCTAAAGCTAGGTTAAGAGACACTGTCGACTTACCTACGCCGCCCTTACCCGAACCGACCGCAATCAGGCTCTTGACGCGATCCAAAGCTCCACCCTTTGGAGCTTCACTTGCGCTCGTTTGAGCAGAAGCCTCGACAGACGGCAGAGTCATCTCAGACTTAACTTCACCCGTCTTCACTTCCGTCGCTTTGGGAGCAAATTTATCTTGCACTCGCTTAAAAAAACTCACTTCGGCTCCTTCGTTTTTCGCTTAAAAAACGATTCTAAACTATACATCCCACTCTTCGAGATAATGCTGGGCCTGAATCGCTGCCTGACACCCCATTCCCGCAGCGGTGATCGCCTGACGGAAGTTAGGATCCGCAATATCTCCAGCAGCAAATACTCCAGGCGTTTTGGTCTTCGTGAATTGGGTCACCTTGATATAACCCGCTTCGTCCCGATCGACAAAGTCTTTGAAAATATCTGAATTGGGAGTGTGACCGATAGCATAAAAAAGACCATCCAGCTTCACTTCTTCAGTCGCCCCGGTCTCGATATTTTCCAGGACAACTCCCGAAAGTCCTTTTTCATCGCCCAAGAGAGTTTTGATGGTGAAGGGGACTTTAAACTGAATCTTTGGATTCTCTTGAGCTCGCTTGAGCATAATAGGAGAGGCTTTGAAGACATCACGACGGTGGACCAAAATCACTTCGCTACAGAGTTTCGCCAGATATCCAGCTTCTTCCATGGCCGAATCTCCCCCCCCCACAACCATGACCTTCTTACCGCGATAAAAGAAGCCATCGCAGGTAGCGCAGGTTGAAACACCACGCCCCATAAGTTCGGCTTCCCTATCCAGTTTCAGAGTCTTCGCCGTAGCACCTGTGGAAATAATCACAGCTTTGGCATGAATCTCTTCGCTATCGGTCCAAAGTTTTTTCACTTTGCCCGAAAAATCAACTTTCGTAATGGTGTCATAGACGATCTGAGTCCCGAAGCGTTCAGCTTGGGCTGTCATGTCCTGCATAAGCTTGGGGCCCATGATGCCGTGCTCAAAGCCAGGAAAGTTCTCGATTTCTGTTGTCGTGGTCAGCTGACCGCCATGCAAGAGACCAGCAAAGATGGTCGGCTGAAGATTGGCACGGCCTGTATAAATTGCAGCTGTCAATCCTGCAGGGCCTGTGCCCACGATGACAACATCATGAATCTTTTGGGACATGGTATGGTTTCCTTCCCTCGACTGAAAGTTTGATCCACTGAAAGCATCCGAAAATAGCAGCATCTGACGCTTATGTCACGTCTCACTCCTCATGCGCAAGGGCTTGGCTTAGAAGCGGCAAACTCACGTCATAGCGATAGCTTGTACCCGAATGGTTATCATCAAATTCAAAATGCTGATGTGGCACCCCCAAGCTCTTAAGCTTCTCAACCAGTTGCCGAGCACCGAAATGCAGGTGGTACTGATCCCTATTGCCACAGTCGATATAAAGATAACGAAGCTGCCGCAGAGCATCAGCCTTGACCTCTGCGAGCTCGACAGGATCGTGACGGAGCCATTGCTGCCAAACAGCCTCATCAATCTTTCCTGTCAGCGGATGAATCGGAAGCCTGAAACCTGGGACCTCGAGGGGATCAGGGCTATAACTTGCCGCCATGCCCATAAGCATCATGATGTGAATGTCTTTGCCATTAAGTTTCGGAAGCTTTTCCACTGCCTTGAGATAAGGCTCTACCTGACCGCTATACCGTGCTAGCGCATAGCAAAACTCGACAAGATCGCGCCGATACAAAAGATCAAAGCCCATATCTCCGGAGTGGCACGCTACGGCGGCAAAAGTTCCCGGATAGTCCATCGCCAAACGAAGTGCCCCAAAACCACCTGAAGAGCGTCCAAAAACAGCCCGAGAGGCAGCTCCGGGCAAAACTGGAAAATGCTGTTCGATGTATGGAATCAGCTCCTTTACAAGATGGTCTCCATGAGGACCTAGATAAGAGGAGTTAATATACTGACTGCCCCCAAAACGCGTAAAGAGGTCCGGACACACAACAACACAGGGCTTCAATGCTCCTGACTGCATCAAACGGGACAGGCGAGCTGGCAATTCTTCGCGAAACGCCTCCCAACCCATCTGCTGTCGTCCCGCACTCGTCCAGGGAGCAAGGCAATAAAACACAGGGAAACGTCGTGAACTATCCACCGCTTCAGGAGGTAAAAAAACCGTGAGAGGACGTCGAGCCTCTTCTCCAGCTGGGTTTCCCTTCAGCAAAGAGCTTTCAACCCATTCCGTTACGACGCGGTAGGGGGCATGGGGAGCAGGAATACGGGTTAGCAATGCAAATTCCTCCTTGATTCGCTATCATGTTCCATCAACGCGCATACTATGAGGTCGCGAGATGGATTTTGCTTATGCTGCGCAAGTCTTAAACATGATGCTGGCTTTGGTTATTTCTTTGACGTTTCATGAGGCAGCACATGCCTTTATGGCCAAGATGCAGGGCGACCGCACAGCTCAGCATGAGGGACGCCTGACCTTAAATCCAGTCCCTCATATCGATCCCATAGGCACCTTATTTTTTCCACTGCTCGGTGCGATGGCAGGAGGAGGATTCATCTTTGGATGGGCCAAGCCGACCCCCATTGACCCAAGGAATTTTCGCAACTACAAATGGGGTCAGATAGCTGTAGCTCTTGCTGGCCCCTTTATGAACCTGCTTCTCAGCCTTTTGAGCATTGCCGCTTTTTATGCTATTGGGCCGGTCAGTGAAGGCAGTGTTTGGGTCGCATTTAGCCGCCTCGCCCAGGCTTCGATTGGGATCAATGCCATACTTGCTGTCTTCAATCTCCTGCCTATCTATCCTTTGGATGGAGGCACAGTGCTTTATGAGCTTTTACCCTACGATCTACGACGCACCTATGAAGATTATGTCATCCCATACGGTTCCTTTGCCCTCCTTGGCCTGATGCTGGTGGGTGGCTTGTCCTGGCTGAGTGTGGTGGCTAGCGTCTGGATCCAGATTTCGGACCGTATTGTACGCAGTCTCTTCTTTACCTAATCTTACGAGTGGCCTTGTCAAAGGCCTCTCCCCACGGAGAATTACATTTCATGCATATGTGGGTCGATTCCGACGCTTGCCCGCGCATTATCAAAGAAGTCATCCAACGGGCCGCTCAGCGCCTGAATATACCGACAACTTTCGTTGCCAATCAAGGACAGCAGCTGCCTCGTTTGCCCATCTTTCGCTTTGTCCAAGTAGAAAAAGGCCAGGATGTTGCTGACATGTACATCATTAAAGAGGCCCGCAAAGGCGACCTTGTAATCACCCAGGACATCCCTTTAGCCGCTGAGCTCGTAGCCGCCGGAATTCATGCCATCAATCCGAGGGGAGAGTTGTATACTGAGAGCAACGTGAGGGAGCGCCTCAACCTTAGAGATTTTATGGATCAGATGCGAGGTGCCGGATACGTAACGGGAGGTCCTCCTCCACTCAATGAAAAGGATAAACAGCTCTTCGCCAATAGTCTCGATCGTCTACTGACTAAGTTGCTGCGCGATGCAGCTCGAGAAGCAACGGCGGAGCCCAAGTCTGACACGTGAGGATAATGATGAAGATATTAGGCATCAACCATATTGGAATAGCTGCAAAAGACCCTATCAAAGCTCAGCAATTTTTTAAGGATGTGCTGGGACTTCCCTTCTTGGGAACTGAACTCGTCTTAGAGCAAAAAACCAATACGATTATGTTTCAAGCCTCTGTCGAATCTAAGCCCTTAGAGAGCCGCCTTGAAATCCTACAAAATCAGGACGGCGAAGAGGGCCCCATCAAGAAATTTATCGACACCAAGGGCGGTGGCATCCACCACATAGCTCTTCATGTCGACAATCTTGAAGAAGCCCTACGCGAACTGACCGCCAAGCAGGTCGAGCTGATCGATAAGGTCCCTCGAAAAGGTGCTCACCACACGCGTATCGCCTTCATTCACCCTCGTGCAACGGGAGGTATCTTGGTTGAACTCGTCCAAGCCTAAGGGGCCGTTACCGCCATTGGATATTTGGGGCTACTTGGCTCTCGCGTACCCTCTTGGATTGGCTCCTAAGGCACCCGGGACTTTTGGGAGTCTGATGGGCTTACCACTGGGTGCCTTGCTTTTTTATGCGGCACAGCACCTCCCTGTGCCGCCGCCCTATGCTCACATCTTTGTCGTTCTCTGCTTAATTATTCTCTCTTGGGGCGCTTGGTATGTGATCGACCGAACAGAAGCTGCCTGGCAAACTCATGATGATAGTCGCATCGTCATCGACGAGGTCATTGGTCAAGCGATTCCCTTGGCTTTTATGGGCTTTGATCCCATCACGTTAGGACTAGGATTCATCCTTTTTCGCTTTTTTGATATTGTCAAACCTGGTCCTATAGGTTGGGCAGACCGCAAACTACCGGGCGCCTGGGGTACTCTCCTCGACGATCTTATCGCGGGAGTTTTTGCTCTTATTGGGCTTATTACCATACAACTAATCCGCAGCGCTCTCTAAGAACCTTAGCCACTTCCTTTTCCAAATTTCGTGCGAGGTTGAAGATGTTTCCATGCAAAGCCTGGCTCCTAACGCTCCTGCCTCTTTTCGCTTCCCCCATCGCTCTCGCCGAAGGGGACCTCATGCCCCCGGATAAGGGCGAGGAATCGATCCTTGTGCAAAGATTAAGTGATGGCAAAATTATTTACCAAAGCCATGCCCAGCAAGCTCTCATTCCAGCTTCAGTGACCAAAGTCGTCACAACAGCCGCTCTTCTCCATTATTTCTCCCCAGCTCATACCTTTAAAACTCGTTTTTACTACGATGGCACAAAGCAGGGAGACACCATTCAAGGATCGATCTATATCAAAGGCGATGGAGATCCCTTCGTCACGAATGAAAAGCTCTGGCAAATGGCAGCCGATCTGCGGCACATGGGCCTGCGCTCGATCACAGGCAATCTTGTTATCGACAACTCTCTGTTCGATGATGAAAAACGCGACCGTTCGCGCACGGATGGAGCCGGGGCTTCTGAACATGCCTACGATGCACCTGTCAGTGCTTTCGGAGTCAATTTCAACACACTCCCCGTCGTCGTTTCTCCCGGAAAGCAGCCTGGAGGCCCTGCACGAGTCAGTATCGATCCTTATCCTCTCAACCGGCCTACCATCAACAACCAGACTTTGACGAGCGCAGGACAAAAAAGCTCTATACAAGCTGTGCGTGTTGGCCAGGGCGAACGCTCGTCTCTTACGGTGACAGGTCAAATCGCTTCCAGCGGGCCCATGGTAAAGGTCTAT
>CANGNB010000190.1 GCA_947454545.1 Oligoflexaceae bacterium | reverse complement strand
TAGCCCAGCGAAGAGCGAGAGCGCGCCCGCTACTCCAGCTCCTACTCCGGCCAAGTCTGATTCCAAATAAACCGCTCACCCTGGTGGGAAAGTTAGGGCGATCTGGGATGGGGAGACTGAAGTCTCTGTGTCAGCAGGTCCCTGATGCCCTGAACACTCAGGGTATCAGCCCCAGAGGCAGTTTCGCGGGGGGCCGCATAGATGCGCACAATCGCCACGGAATCGTTGCTAGCAATCAGACTGGAATAGTCTTCGATCGGACATACGCGCGGAATCTGGCGCTCATCTTTTTTGATGAGGCGCAGCGAGTTGTGACTGCGTGCGGAACCGTTGCGCGGTTGAAAGCGCGTCAATGAGTTGGCCGATGAAATCTCCTGATGAGCGATGTGCTCAGCCTTTAGGATCGCTTCGGCCTCTTCAATGATGGTACGTGAGAGCTGATCGCGCGGACCACTCACCTCGAAAACCCGTTTCCACAATTTTCGGTTATAGAGCAGATCGGCAACCATGATGCGAACTGATTCGCGCTCTTCTTCAGGGAGCTTGTGGGCTGCCTCCCAAAGAGCCGGTCCAATGTTGTACTCATCGATGGCAGCATACTTTTCTGCTTTTCCCGGCAAACGCCAGTCCTGAAGGCGTTCGCAGAGATTCCACATCATAGCTTCGGCAGCGACTGAAGACTTGTGAAAGTAGAGCTGAAGGTACATAGAGTAGCGTGCTCGGAGGTAATCCTCAAAAGCTGCGAGGCCAGAGAGATTGATCGCAACGTGCGTCTGCTGGTCATTGTCATCGTAGTAGAGGCAAAGAGAATCTAAGATCCGATCGACATCAAAGACCCCGTAGACGACTCCGCATTCGCGTGAGTCCCGGAGCAGATAATCCATACGATCGATATCGAGCTCACCTGAAATCAATTCTCGCAAGAGGTTGAGGCTGTTCTCAGCGAGGAGCGGTGAGTGAGGAGCAGGGCTGATAGCAGGGTTGATGATGGCAATCACATCGCGAGGGTCGACAGTCATTTTCCAAGATCGAGGGGTTGCGTAGACGTACTTTAAGATCTTTTCGATGAGGAGTATCGAGTAGATCTCGTGCCGAACGCGCGGGAGAGCGCCGCCTTTTGCTCGACCTTCTTCAAGCTTTTTATCAATATAGTCGGCTATATAGTCTGCCATATCAGGGTTGGTGAGACGGACCTCATCCCAGCTCGGCATAAAATGTTCGCCACTGTGAGAAAAGGGGGGATGCCCGACATCATGGAGGAGTCCTGCGAGCCGAAAGCACTGGAGCGCGTAATCCGAAGCGAAGATACGGTCCATCAGGGCAAAGGTCGGGAACAGACGACCGTGGGAGATACCTCCCGGGGTCGTAGATTCACCCTGAGCAAAATCAGGAGAACGTTCAAGGCTCATGCGCAAGCGTTCTTGATTCGCTTTCAATTTTTCCCAAGAGATACCGGCGAGGTGCATGACACCCAGAGAGTGTTCAAAGCGGGTGTGCGTAGCTCCTGGAAAGACATAATGAAGAAAAGCTAGCTGCCGCACCCGACGCAGTCTTTGAAAAAAAGGATGGGCGATTACCGCATCTTCCAGCTCCGTGATATCAATGCTTCCGTGCAGATTGTCACGTATCCGGCGAACGACAGGAAGAACCATGTGTGTCCTCTTAAGAAAACGTCCACCTAGGGGGCGAGACGCTTAGTCTTTTTTATAATAGCTGCCTTTGACATCCGAAAGAAACTTATAGCCGCGCAGATCCATCTCGTTACGCAGTTCTTCGAGCATCGCATAGACTGCGAGCGGGCCACGGTAGACGAGGCTGCTGTAAATTTGTACGGCTGAAGCTCCTCGAGCGATTCGCTGATAAACATCCTGTCCTGAGAGTATGCCGCCCGAAGCAATCAGAGGCAGCGATTCGCCGACGACCTCATACGCCCATTCCAGACACGCTGTGGCTTGGATCGCCAGAGGATGGCCACTCATGCCGCCTTTTTGGGGAGAATCGACCCGATGGGTGTTGGTGAGAATCAGACCTTGAAACCCAAGTTTGCTCAGGGCTTCCACCAGAAGCTGAAAACTCTTTTTGGGCATATCGGGATCGAGCTTGACCCAAAGCTTGGATAAATCGGCTCGGTGTCGTAGGGCGACTTCCTTTAAAAAACCTTCATTCGCGAGTCCGCGCAAGCCCTCAGTATTGGGTGAAGAAACATTGATCACAAAATATTTGGCATAGGGCCCTAAGGTTTCAATGCCATAGCTATAGTCTTCGATAGCAGCTTCCGTCGTTGTGTCCTTATTTTTGCCAAGGTTGATCCCGAGAGGCACGGGTGTGTGCGACCATTGCAATCGGCGCAAGCGCTCAGCGACATTGACGGCACCGTAGCTATTGAAGCCCATGCGGTTGATGAGGCCCAGCTGATCATCGAGGCGAAACAAGCGAGGCTTTGGATTGCCAGGTTGAGGACGAGGCGTGATCGTTCCAATCTCGAGAAAGGAGAGGCCCATCCGTGCAAAACCCTGTGGAGCGCGTGCATTTTTATCAAAGCCTGCCCCCAGTCCGATCGGATGAGCGAGGTCTCCGATGCCTGGCAACGTGCAGGCCATTCCATCAAGAAGAGGTTCGAGACGTGGGAGGGGCAAGGAGTTGAGAATTTGACGCTCCAGGAGCCAAAGGCCCACATCGTGAGCTAACTCAGCAGGAAGAAGGCGTAAAATCGCCGTTCCGAGGTGAAGCGAACGGGCCAGAAAGCTTTGAGAGACAGGGCTTGGAAGCGACATGAGGGCACACCTTGCTCGGTAAATTTTTCCTACGCGTGCACTTTATCCATAGCTGAAACTCGTTGATCTTGTCCACGTATCTCTCGTACTTAGTGCTTTTTTACCGCGTTTTTGTAAGGTCTCCACTAGGCACATTCTGCGCTGCATCTACGCAAACAAATTCTGCCGATGTTATAATCAAAGTAGGCAGAATTCGAACCTCATCGTTACTTCGCTGAGTATTTCCCTCCAAGTCGTACAATGGACTCGCATGTGGCGAGTGAAATGATATCCAAACAAGGGATGGCCCCATGTTTATCGATGGCATCAAAGCAGTCTTGACTGACAGCTCCGAAACCAAAGTGTGGCGCTTTCGTCGCGACACAGGCTCACGCCGGCACCTATGTGCGGTATGGGCGCAGGCGCGTGACCAAGAGATCATGCGCGCTTCGATACGCTGGGCCCTTTTCGCTGTGCGCGATGCGCGACTCAAAGCGGCTCTTGTCCACCTGACCGATAGCAATGGGGAAACCTGGATCTTCGATCGACAGGTCGATCAGTTTCGTTGCTTTCGCAATCGTCAGCTCTTTGACGGACGCTGGGATGTTTGCCTCAAAGAACTATTCAAGGACTATATGATGCCGGGTGCGGGTGAGAGCCTAAACCTTGGAGCCTGTTTGCGTGAGTTCGAACTGCGCTTTGACGGGCAAGGACTTCTAGCCTTGCCTCAGCAACGTTCCCTTCAACGTCCCAGTTCATGGGAAAAAGTTGGCCTTGAGCGGATGACCCAAGCGCGTCAGAGTCTTGAGAATTTTTGGGGGCAAGCGATCTTTCAGCAGGCTCAGGATCTGCCAGGTATCCTCGATTTTGGCGATGGGATGGCCCGGCGTGTGCACGTGCTGCAGCAGCAAAAGCGCGATGTTGACAAAGTTTTCCAGCAATTGGATCGGATTGATAATCATGTCTGTCATCGGCTCGAATATGAGGTCG
The DNA here is from genome assembly GCA_947454545.1 of Oligoflexaceae bacterium. Lineage (GTDB taxonomy): Bacteria > Bdellovibrionota_B > Oligoflexia > Oligoflexales > Oligoflexaceae > Oligoflexus. Next base: position 4,119 of record CANGNB010000190.1, on the reverse strand, counting down.
AGCTCTTAGCCAAGATCGAAGCGGTGGCTCAGCCCCTGATGGATCCAGGCAAAAGCCCTCGTGTTTTGCAGGACCGGCTGCGAGAGATCGAGAGCGAACTTCAGCAGCTGTGCGACCGATGGGGCATCAAATCGCTTCCGCCCGTCGAGCCCGACCAGGATTGGACTCAAATCTTGAGTGTGCTGACCCGCTATTTGGCCTGTGACAAGTTGGAGAAGGCAACTCGCAAAAGCCTTCACGATGCCCGCAGCAACTTTAAGCCCGTGTACGAAGAGTATCGCAAAAGCATTATTCGCTTTCTTCAGAATGACAAGGACCTCATCCGCGAGCTCGAACATTGCCTCCAGGAACTCAACCAGCATGTTCGTCTGGCTGCCGCTGAGCAGGAAAAACAGCGGGACAATCTCGCAGGCAAGCTCAATAAGCTCCTTGGTCTCGCTCAGCTCGATAATCATGTGAAAACGGAGGGTTCTGCTCTCGGTCCTCACAGTCTGGATCAAGCGCGTGGAGCTGTAAATCAGTGCCTGAAGGATATGGCCCGACTCTATGGTGAGATCGAGCACAACGAGGGGAGCCATGAGCAAAACTTTAAGGAGCTCGAAGGCCGCTACGAGAAAATTTTGGCGGAATATGGCAAAGCCCGCGAGCAATGGCTAGCCCTTGCCAAAGAGGTGGGCCTTTCCCCGGATATCGGAGTCAAAGGTCTGGTCGAGTGGATCAATCAGCTGAGCCGGGTGCAGACTTTGCATCAGCGCCGGGTCAAACTTCAAGAAGAGCTCCAAGAACAAAGAGCCCAAATCAAAACTCTTGTGTTGCTTCTCGCAGACTGGCGAACTCATACGGGGAGTCAGAAACCTGGCAGTCCTGACCCAGCGACCGCTCTGAGCGAAGCTCGCAATGTCCTGCTCTATGCTGAAAAAAAGCGCGAGCAGCTGCAGTCTCTCCGAGCTCTCGACAGCAAATTGGAGGCCTACCAGGGACTCAAGCAAAAGCTCGATCGAGATTCTGAAGCTGTTCAACAGCGCTGGCAGCAGGGCTTGGAACACTGGAAACTGCCTTCCCGTGACCTCAGTCTCGACCTTTGGGAGCCAGTTTCGCGTGCAGGGAGAGAGTACATGCTCCTCGAGCAGCTCTTTAAGGAAGTTCACAAACCTTTGCGGGATGCTCAAGTTTTTGGACCGGAGGCTATGGATGGGCCGCTTACAATCTATACCTCTCGGGAAAGCAAACTGGACAATCGGGAACGCCTGCAGATCTTGCAGTGGATCGAGCATGCAGATGACGGCAGTCTAGGTCTGATCCTCACCGAGGATAAACTTCTATTCGAAATGCTGACGAAAATGGGTCTGAGTCGCGTCGAGTTTCAGGAGGAAAAGAGCGTCGAGGGGGCCGCGAGTGCAGGTGTGAGTCCCAAGCCCTCCAAGCCCGTCATCTCCGATAGAGCCCGGGCTGCACTAGAAGTTTTTGCGCAGAAGCAGGGAGTCGTGACGCGCAATCCATCCACTTGAGAGATGAGCTCACAACTCGATCGTGTCCTCATGGAAAAGAATTGTGCTTCAATTTTGGCAAAAAAGAGTCTTTTTTCGCGGGTTTTTTCATGACCCTGAATCGGTTTTAAGCTTATGAAATTATTGGAAAAATATTTTCTAAAGCTTTGGCGATTCGAAATTTCCTGAAGCATTTTGATGCTCAGCTCTTTAGTTCCAAGTATCAACTCCGATACGAATTTTGATTGGTGAATGCGAGAAGAAAATAGGGTGAGCTGTTCTCTCTTACAAAAGTTGTGATAAGATGAACCTTGAAGCAGCTCACGAGTTATGGTGGTACGCAGGAATCCGAAGGGCTCCTGTTTGGTCTCAGAGTGGAGACCCATATCACAACAACGTTAGGAGGATTTGAGAGCTATGGCACGTACGACAAAGAAAGCAGCACCCAAGAAGAAGGCCGCTAAGAAAGCTGTGAAGAAAAAAGCAGCTAAAAAAGCTGTGAAGAAAAAAGCAGCTAAGAAAGCCGTGAAGAAAGCAGTTAAGAAAAAAGTCGTTGCTAAGAAAGCTGCTAAGAAAAAAGTAGCTAAAAAAGCGACCAAAAAAGCTGCTCCTAAAAAAGCCAAAAAAAAAGCCGTAAAAAAGGCTAAAAAAAAGGCTAAGTCTTCGAAATCAAAGAAAAAAGCAGCTGAGGCAACTGTCGCAGCTTCCCCTTTCGACGGCGTCTAATTAGCAAGACCTATACTCAGACGAAGCAAACACCACCCTACTGAACAGGGTGGTGTTTTAGTTTTTGGAGTGTAAAGCCCCGTTTAAGGGCTAAAAAAAGCGAGCCGGGAGAAGGTCCCGACTCGCTTTTTTTCTAGAGTGTCATCTGTGCCTAAGAAAGACTGCTCTCAAGCCGTTCGGTAGGCAGCCAGGGCCCGATTCACATGGTCGATCAAGGCTTGGAGCTTGATGGGCTTGGAGAGCACATCTTCGGCTCCAGCGGCAATGGCCTCTTCGCGTGTGCGGTCACTGTAGCCCGTAATAAGGAAGACCTTAGGGCGAGCCTGATTATGTTTTTTGATATCCTCAAGCAGCTTCATGCCGCCGCCCTTGGGCATGCGAATGTCACTCACAACGAGATCAGGGTCTTGATCCTTGACGATCTCAAAGGCCTGAGCCGCATCGTGGGCGATGAAGGTTTGAAATCCCTGGCTATCGAACGAGAAGGACATCATCTCGCAGATATCAACCTCATCATCGACAATCAAAATCTTTGGCATAGACTTACCCTTCAGCTTCAGACATCCCCAACATTCCCTTAGAACTCTGAAAACCAGGTCCTAGTCTTGAGGCAGATTGAGGACGCTCTTTTCTCTCAAGGGAAAGGATCGGCAGAATACCGGTGGAATTCAAGGGTAATTGCACCTGTTACTTTAAAATAAGGTATCAAATCTTTCGGAAGGTATGAAGTTTCCTCGACAGGTTCTCGTGGGAGGACAGGAATATCCATAAAAATCGGAAATAGCAGCATTTTTTTTAAAGAGTCCGAGCAAAGCGGGCGGCACCTAGAGATCTCGCGAAGTTTTGTGACGGCTGATTTGAGAGTTCATTTTCGCGTCTTAGCAGTTTTTGGGGCGGTGGTTCCCAAAAACAGGCCGAACACTTAGCAAGCATCCTAGTCATTTCGGTCGTTTCGCTTGCGCGATAGACTTTTCTGTGTGGCTCCTCAACAGAAGCCCCCCCCCGAGCAGCCCTTTCTTTTCAAGCTAAGCTTCTTATATCGCAAAGCTTTTTCTTTGGCTGTGTCCCTCACCGCCTTGGCTCTCTTTTTGAATAGAGATCTTACTATAGGCAGCTCTCAGACAAAGACTTTCATGAGGTATCTGTGAACGTGTTGTTCCATAGGAAAAGTGTTGTGCTCGGGTCTTTGATGCTGAGCATCTTAGGGGCTTGTCATTCGAGTCCTCGGCGTCCTACGTTCAAGGAAAAACCTGGTGTGACCATCAGTGCTGTGCATAGGCATCGAGAGCCTGCTGGGTTACGGGCTCCCTATCCTGCCGGGGCTGCCGCAATGCTGAATGAAGCGGTCTATGCTCCTGGTGCGAGCCTCTATGCAGAAGCTTGTCAGGCTTGTCATGGAGTCTTAGGGGAGAGCGAGAAAAGAGGTGCGAGCGCCGAACGTATTGCCAAGGCCATTTCAGAAGTCTCCGTCATGCAGGGTTTGAACCTGAGCTCCGCTGAGCTGCAAGCACTTGCCGAAGCCCTAAAAAGTTCAGCTCAAACGTCCGAAGTCTTTGCTTGTTCCCAAGACACTCAGAATCTTGCGCCGGTCGAGGAAACCATAAGGCCCCTCTCGCGCACAGAATACAGGAACACTCTGAAGTCACTCTTTGGGGCGTATCTGTCTTTAGATAGTTTGGCCTTGGACCTCAAAAGTTTGCCCATTCCAGCCAACCGAAGTTTGCCTTTTGACAATGTTGGGGGGGCTTTGAACGATGTGCACCTTGCTCTCTATCAAAATATGGCCCGAAGCCTGAGTGAAAGTTTGCTGAATGTGCCGCGTTTTGTGCAGGATGCCTTTGGCAGTGAAGTCTGTCTAAATGCTCCAGACATGAGTCCATCCTGTATCAGTACCTTTGCGGCAGGT
>CANGNB010000189.1 GCA_947454545.1 Oligoflexaceae bacterium | reverse complement strand
ACCCTTGGGACCTGCTGTTCGTCATGGCGATCAGAAGTGGGGGGATGTGATCCGCTGGACTCTCTTTGCTCTCTTGGAAGGCGAAGAGTTGAAAGTAGACGCGAAATCAGTCGATGCGCTGAAAAAGAGCCCAAATCCCTCCGTGCGTAGGCTTCTGGGAACGGAAGGTGATCTTGGTAAAAATTTGGACCTGAAAGCAGACTGGGCTGCCCTTGTCATCAAGCAAGTGGGTAACTATCAGGAGATATTCGATCGAAATCTAGGCAAAGATTCGCCGCTGAAGATCGAGCGGGGACAAAATGCTCTGTGGAATGCTGGTGGCCTCCACTATGCTATGCCCTTTCGCTGAGAGGAGATTCGGCCTTGCGAAAGACGAAGACATCAGGGAAGAGTGTCTTAGCTCAGATCCTTTTGGGTTTGGGTCTCTTAGGCCTCTTAGCCTTTTTCATTCATAACACAGCCCAAAATCTAGCGGCTCGAGGTATCGCCTCGGGCTTTGCTTTTTTGAGCAGGCCTGCAGGCTTTGATATTTCTTTCAGTCTTCTGCCTTTCGGCCCTGATTCGACCTTTCTGGACGCCTTTTGGGTGGGGGTGAGCAACACGCTTTTGCTCTCAGTTTTATCGATGATCTTTGCGAGTCTCTTGGGGCTCTTCTTAGCTCTCGGTCGCTTAGCGTCTAACCCTCTGGTGCGAATCTTGAGTACCGTTTATGTGGAAACCTTGCGGAACATCCCGCTCCTGCTTCAGTTGTTTTTTTGGTATTTCGTGGTTCTGCGTGAGCTCCCTGCAGCGCGCTCTTCCTGGGAGATTTTTGGGAGTTACATCAATAACCGTGGACTTTTTGTGCCGTTTCCTAAAGACACAGCCATCGCCTGGTATTTGTTTTTAGCTCTGCTTTTTGGCCTCGTTTTGGGGCATCTGCTGCGGGTGATGGGCTCACGTCTGCGACAGGAGCGAGGGGGTTATCCCCGCTGGTGGCCTCTTGCTTTCATGCTGCCTTTGCTTTGTCCTTTGGTCCTTGGTGTTCTCCTTGGTCCGAGAGCCGAACTGAGTAGGCCACAGTTAGAGGGCTTCAATTTTGCAGGTGGACTGCAGATTGTCCCAGAGCTCGTTGCTATGATTTTTGCTTTGAGCCTTTATACAGCAGCGTTTATCGGTGAAATTATTCGGGCTGGATTGCAGTCAGTTGCTCGCGGTCAGCGCGAAGCGGCAGCAGCTTTGGGACTTTCTGCAAGCGATAGTCTGTTTCTGGTGGTCTTGCCCCAGGCGATGCGGGTGATCATTCCGCCTCTGATTTCTCAGTACCTCAACCTTTGTAAAAACTCGTCTTTGGCGGCTGCGATCGCCTTTCCTGACCTGGTCTTAATCTTTGCAGGAACGGCGCTCAACACCAGTGGTCAAGCGGTCGAGATTATGGCGATGACGATGCTGGTCTACCTGCTGATCAGTGTGATTTTGGCCGGTGTTTTGAATCTATATCAGCAGCGTTTGCTGCGTTTTGAACGCTAGAGGGGACTCTATGCCGAGCACACAACTGCGGGTCTGGGCCAAAGACAAGCCGATGCAAGCAGCTCTTACTTTAGGTCTGCTCCTGTTCCTTTTCTATCTGGCTTGGCCTGTCTTGGGTTGGCTGACATGGAAAGCGCAGTTTTTTGGTGAAGATCGTGCCGCTTGCACAGGCGATGGTGCCTGCTGGGTCTTTATCAAGGTACGCTTGCAGCAATTTCTCTTTGGCTTCTATCCCAAGGCAGAGCTCTGGCGGCCCCTTGGATTAGCAGGGATTTGGTGTGTGAGTCTTGGGTTGCTTCTTCGTGAGAAAAAACCCTTACCGCGCGGTGTCGCTCCGGTGCTTTTGACTCTTCTCCCTTTTTTGAGCTGGGCCTTGCTCGATGGTCGTTGGCTAGGGTTAAGCTACGTTGAAACAGAGCAGTGGGGAGGCCTTCTCCTGACACTTCTGATCGCGGCTGTCGGCATCGCTGTGTCTTTGCCTGCAGGTATCGTGTTAGCGCTCGGGAGACGTTCACACTTGCCTTTTCTCAGATATGTCTGCGTGGGTTTTATCGAGCTTTGGCGGGGGGTGCCGCTCATTGCGGTCTTGTTTATGGCTTCGGTCATGTTGCCCCTCTTTTTGCCGCCTGGTGTTGAGGTTAACAAGCTTTTGCGCTGTCTGATCGGTGTATCCTGCTTTGCTTCGGCCTACATGGCGGAAGTTGTGCGAGGGGGTCTTCAGGCAGTTCCTAAAGGGCAGTACGAAGCCGCTCAAGCTTTGAATTTTACCTACGGACAGACCATGGGGCTGATAGTCTTGCCGCAGGCCCTGCGTCATGTCATTCCTGGGATAGTGAATACATTTATCGGGCTGTTTAAAGATACGAGCTTGGTACTGATCATCAGTATGTTCGATCTTTTGGGAATGGTTCAAGCTGCGAGCACTGATCCGGAATGGTCGGGTTACGCGATGGAAGGCTATATCTTCGCAGGGCTGGTTTTTTGGTGTTTTTGCTTCGCTATGTCGCGCTATAGCCTGCGCATGGAAAAGCGTTTGCAGACGATGCAGTAAAAGGATTGAGGATGGAAACGACACAGAAAGCTGTTGTGCTTAAGGATCTTGAAAAGACCTATGGTGACTTTCGTGCCCTGAGAGGCATTCAGCTTGAAGTGGCTATGGGTGAACGACTGGTCATCTGTGGGCCTTCGGGTTCAGGCAAATCAACGCTGATTCGTTGTCTCAATGGACTTGAGCATCATGATGCGGGACAAATCTGGATTCGAGGGACAGAATTGGGGCGCGATGGAAAACATCTCGAACGGATTCGCCGGGATGTGGGCATGGTGTTTCAACAGTTTAATCTCTTTCCGCATCTCACTGTCTTAGAGAATCTCTGCTTGGCTCCCATTTGGGTGCAAAAGCGTCCTCGCAAAGAGGTCGAAACTCAGGCTTTAGAGTATCTGACGCGGGTCAAAATCCCTGAGCAGGCGCACAAATATCCAGGGCAACTCTCGGGGGGACAGCAGCAGCGCGTGGCCATCGCCCGATCGCTCTGCATGAATCCGAGTATCATGCTTTTTGATGAACCGACCTCAGCGCTCGATCCCGAGATGATCAAAGAGGTGCTCGATGTTCTTGTGGAGCTTGCCTCGTCAGGAATGACGATGCTATGTGTCACTCACGAGATGGGCTTTGCGCGGCAGATCGCCGATCGCGTGGTGTTCATGGACAAAGGTGAAATTGTGGAAGAGGCACCACCCCAGCAGTTTTTTACCCAGCCTCGATCGGCGCGGACCAAAAGCTTTCTGGCTCAGGTCTTGGCAACGTCTCAGCATACTTAAAGGTGAAGCGAGCTCGGGCCTCTTGGGAGGCAGGTAAATTTTGCTGCGTAGCACACGGCCCCTGCGTCAGGTAAGATGAAAATGAGGGAATTTTGTGCCCCTCATCTACACGCCGTGATCGGGACTTGCATGAATCCTGAGCTGCCACCAGAAGACGCTGATATTTCAGTCGAAAGTGTCGCTTCACCACTTTCGACAAGGCGTTTAATTAAAGCTGATCTGCGCATCGTTGAGCCCATGCAGATGGAAGCCTCGTTTCAGTATCGCCTCATGGTCAAGGGGACTGGACAGGAGGTGATCTATCCTAAGCGCTATCAGATCGAATCCTACTTTATCTTCCCTGCGCAGATGCGGATATCACCTTCCAGTTATCCTATAGAGTCGTTTTACCGCGATTTAAAATCTTATATCAATTTTCGTATCCCCAAGCTCAGCTTTAAAGAGATCATGGGCTATACCGAAAATATCGAGCGCTCTCCTCTCAAAAAAATGCGCGATGAACTCCTATCTCCAACGCGGAAAAATGGAGAGAAATTGCTGTTTTTACAGCAAGAGGGTAGGGTCTTTGCGTGCTCCTTTCATACGTTTATCAATCGTAAAATCCGGCGATTTACCCGCCAGATTGATCGCATCAAACGCCTGCGTTCGGCTTCTTCGGCTGAACAAGATGTTGCCGATCGCCAGGCAGAAGCGATTTTTTACGAGAATTTTCGAAAGATCATGGAGGTCTTTCGCGAGTGGCAAAAGCTTTTGCAGCTCAGCCAAGGTCTCGGCCCTGAGATTTTGCAGCAGATGCGAGCCGTCGATGAGTATTTGGTGCACAATCTGCACGATTATATTCTCCAGGTCGAACGTCAGTTTTACGATGTGCGCGTTCCCAAACACGCCGGCGAGAACTGGCGGCAACAGATCAAAGTTGCCCTGCGCTGTTTGCGCATCTATTCCAAGCTTCAAAAGTATCAGTGGGTCGATGATCAGAGTGGCGAGCTCGATCTGGAACGCTACTTTTTTCATCGTGGGACTCTGAAGCGTCAGATGTGGTCGGCACTTTATCTTGATACGCGCACCAAACAGCTCTTTAAATTTCAGCAGCAAGTCGGAGCGATGCTTGCCGCAGGTTTCGCCGGTCTCTGGGCTGTTTCCGCCGATTTTATTATTCGCCTGAATACAGGGCAATGGGGCTTGAGTTCAAGCTCCCTCGGAGCTTCGACCTTCCTCTTGATCACGGCGTTGACGATGGCCTACATCATGAAAGATCGGATCAAGGAACTGGGCCGGGGCTATCTCAAGGGCGGGCTGATCGGAGATATGCCCGATAATAGTTCTAAAATCCTGTATCAATCGAGCGGCAGTGGCGAACCGCTCCATGTGGGCTATCACGAAGAAAAGGTCAGCTATATCGATCCCAATAAGATACCGGAGGATGTCCAGGCGCTGATGAAGAAAGTTCCCAATGAGCGTTGGGAGCAGGAGCCTCACACCATCATCTGCTATCGAAAGCGAGTGGATTTGCAGGGTAAACGCATTCGGCATCTCAAGCGTAAGATTCGCGCCATTTACACTTTCTACCGCCTGAATGTTTCCAACTTTTTAGCGCCCTTGGATCTCCCCTACGAGGAGCTGTTGGTGCCCACGCGCCAGCTGCAGGCGACATCACGCTTATTTCCTAAGGTCTATCATATCGATCTCATCCTGCGCTTGAAGGCGACAGTCGGAGCCAAAGAAGAGGACACTCTGTATCAGTACTGGCGCCTCGTCATCAATAAGGCCGGACTCAAGCGTATCGATCTCATCCCCCTGGGTGAAGCTGAAGAACAGGCGTCTTTGGATTACGATAGTATCGAAGAAGATCCGCTGTCCTCGATGGACACCTTAGCTTCACCGCGACCGCTTCGCTGAAGCGTCGATTTTACACTTCACAGGACTGAGACACAAAGCTCATCAGCGTCTTCAAGACGCAGATTGCGGTCGTGTTCGCTTCCTCTCTGACACATCTCATCCCTTGACGCAGGACTTTCTGAAGCTTTCCGCATTATTTACATGCACAAGCTCGCCTTCCTGGGCTATCACGAAGGAGAAATTTGTTTTATGATGCCTACTTTGATTGTTGTGGCTCCCCTTTAACGAACTGTTTGGACTAGAGGTTCTTTACTTTGAAAGCTTCACCGTTACGTTGGCGCCTTTGGTTAGTTGGTGTCTTGACTGTGCTCTCAGTCTACTTGCTGGTACCGAGTGTCATCTACTTATCGCAGCCGTACGATAAGAGAAACGACCACGAGTACATGCAGAGCAAGATCCCGAGTTGGATCCCGGATAAGCACTTGAATCTTGGTCTCGACCTCCAGGGGGGCGTTCAGCTCGTTTTGGGTGTCGATCTTGCTCAGGCAGTGGAAAACCGTCTCGCGGCTTTTGCCACCGACATCTCGCGATGGGTCGAAGGTCCTGAGCTCGAACTGGGCGTGAAAACGGCCTATGTCGTCAAAGGCAAGGGCTATCTTCGCGTAGAACTTAAGGACGGCGTTGCTTCCAGCAAGCTTGTCGAAAAAGTTCGCAAAGAGTTTCCAAAACTCGAGAAGAGCAATCAAGAAGGCAATTATGTCGATTTTGCCTTTCGTCAGGACCAGGTTGCAGCCATTCGCTCAGCAGCTTTGGAACAAGCCGAGCGTGTTGTGCGGAGTCGAGTCGATAAATGGGGTGTGACGGAGCCTATCATCAACCGCCGTGCGGATGGTTCGATTTTGGCGCAATTGCCTGGCTTCAAGGATCCTGAGAAAGCGAAAGAGCTCTTAGGTCGTACGGCCCAGCTCAAGTTTAAAATAGTCGACGATGAGTTCAAAGACTTTGCCCCTCTCGCGCAGAACCTACCCCCCAATGTCCGTGTCGAGCCGAGTTCGGGACAGACAGTTTTTGCTTCAGAAGATCGTGAAGCCATTCTGAAGCTAGTCGAAGGCAAGGTTCCGCCCGATCGCGAAGTTCTCTTCAGTCGCGAAAATATCGCAGGTGGCAAGAAGTATCTCTACCGAACCTACGTTGTGCGGGCTGTGACCGAAATGAGTGGAGAGGACGTTCTCGATGCGATGGTCACTCAAGATCAGCGCGACCTTTCGAACGCTCCAGCTGTTTCCCTTAAGTTTAGCGGCATCGGCGCCAAGCGCTTTGAAGATATTACCGGCCGCAACGTCGGCAAGCGTATGGCGATCATTCTGGACGATCTTGTCGAGAGCGCTCCTGTCATCAACCAGCGTATCGCTGGGGGTAGTGCTATCATCACTCTCGGTGGCAGCCGTCCGACCGACGAGCTGATCAAAGAGGCAAATCAACTGTCACTGGTGCTCAAGTCGGGGGCTTTGCCTGCGACCATTACTATCAACGAGCAACGTCAGGTGGGTGCAAGCCTGGGTCCTGAGCTGGCCAAGCGCGGTGTTCTTGGTGTTGTCGTAGGCCTGACAGCTGTGTGCTTGTTCATGCTCTACTACTACCGCTTGCCTGGTGTGATTGCCTGTGCAGCTTTGTTTCTCAACGGCCTCTTCGTTCTCTCGACGATGGCTCTCTTTGGTTTTGCCCTGACTCTTCCTGGTATCGCAGGTTTTATTCTGGGTCTCGGTATGGCCGTCGATGCCAACGTTTTGGTCAATGAACGCATGCGCCAAGAACTGCGTGAGGGCAAAGCGCCTCGAGCAGCCTTGGAAAATGGTTTCCAAAAAGTGTTCTGGACCGTTATTGACTCCCACGTGACAGCGATCTTGGCTGCGGTCATCCTGCTCAGCACCAACACCTCAGGTCCTATTCGTGGTTTTGCGGTGACTTTGGCTATCGGCCTTGTGGTTTCAATCTTCACAGCTCTCTTTGTGTCGCATCTCTTCTTCGATCTGGCTTTGGCTAAAGCGAAAGATGAAAAAGCTGTCAAATCTTGGCTTGGTGTTGACATGGCTTTTGCTGAGCGCCAGTATGACTTCAAATTCTTGAAGTACGATACGGCAGCGACTATCGGGGCCATCGCCTTTTCGATTCTTATCGTCATCGGCGCTGCTCTTCATGGTTTCAACTGGTCTGTCGATTTTGTCGGCGGAACTGAAATTGAAGTCGCCTTCAACAAAGACGTCGAGCCGGAAGCTCTGCGTAAGGTGGCGCGCGAGTCGGGTATTGATGAGATCAGCATTCAGGCTCTCAAGGGTGGAAATCAGAGCTATTTGCTGAAATTTGGTGAAGAAAAGCAGAAGGAAGCGGCTGATCCGCTGACGGCTGCGCCTTCGCAAACAGGCGTTAAAGTTCATAAGATTCAGGAGCTCTTGGCCTCTGAACTGAGCGATGCTGGCCCTCAGGTTCTGCGGGTCGACTATGTAGGTCCTCAGATCGGTAAAGAACTTCGGAACGAAGGTTTCATCTCTCTCGTCTATGCGATCATTGGGATCATGGTGTACCTGTCCCTACGCTTTGACTTCCGCTTTGGTTCGGGGGCTGTCATCAAGCTGATTCCCGATACCTGCTGTATCTTGGCCTTTTACCTGCTCTTCGATCGACCTTTCGATCTT
>CANGNB010000188.1 GCA_947454545.1 Oligoflexaceae bacterium | reverse complement strand
TGGATTCCACGTGATCAAGGTCGAGGCTTTGCAAGAACCAAAATCGGTCAGCCTCGAACAGGCTCAGCGTGAGATCGCAGAAAAGCTTTTGGCTCGTGATAAACGTCCTCAGCTGATGGCTGAGAAAGTCAAAGCTTTGCTTGCTGCCTTGAAAGAGGGCAAAGGCGAAGACTTGATGAAGGAAATGGGTGTGAGCTGGAAAGAGACCGGAGAATTTGCGTTGGGAGCTCGATTGATCCCAGGGGGACTCGGCGCAGATAAATCCTTGCGGAATGCCGTCGCGGCATTGAAAAAGCCTGGCGAGATCGCGCCGGAGGCCATCACATCCAATGGCATCCAGTTTATTCTGAAATTGAAAGGACGAGTGGAAGCTGATCTGGCGAAACTTGATCCTAAGCAGGTCGAGCAAGCGGCAGAATCCGGACGATTTATGGAGGCCTACGGCCTGTTCAATGCGCTGACAACAAGCATGCGCAAAGAATACGAAGCCCAGAAAAAGATCCATAAAAATCCTGAATACGTGAACTACGATGCCCGCATGAAAGGGCCTGCGAGCTGACCGGAGTTTTCGGTAAGGGCCATCTCGGGTGGCCCTCTCGTGGATATCTTATCCTAAAGCCAGAAGCTTTAGGCGGAGCAGGAGCGGAGTTGTACGTATGACCTCGGTACTGATCATTCGCAAATCGACCAATCTCGAGCAGTATCATCAGCTCTATGCGCAGAAGCTGATGCCCGCAAAACCTGAAGCTCGTTACTTCGAGTTTTTAAATAGGGCGCATGCGGAGCATTATGCCTGTCTGGATAAGCTCAAAACTACCTTGCAGAGTCTGGGCGTCAAAATAACGGAAGCCTCGCGCACCGACGAGTGGCCGCGAGGACCCTTTGACTTTATTCTTGCCTTTGGTGGCGATGGTACCCTCATTACAGCAAGCTATGGGATTCAAGATGCCACCCCCTTGATCGGGATCCGCTCCTCATCTGCGAGCGTCGGATTTTTGTGTGCAGCTGATCTTGAAAACGTCGAAACTGTGATGCGACAGATGGTGGAGGGGCGGTTGAATTTCGATCTTCGCCATCGCTTGAAGGCTCGGATTCAGAGGGTCGACGGTTCGGTGGAAGTGTCGCGGATGGCGGCTCTGAACGACTTTCTCTTTGCTGCGACATCACCTTCTGTGACCTCTCGCTATCGGATCGGAGTGGGAGATGCCTCGGAGCTACATAAGTCCAGTGGCATTTGGATAGCCACGGCAACGGGCAGTTCGGCGGCCATTGCTGCTGCGGGAGGGCAAGCGATGTCTTCCGACGATCCGCGGCTTCAGTTCATGGTCCGCGAGCTCTATCATCGGGAAGAAGACAATCTCAAGCTCTACACAGGTCTCTTGAATCCAGAGGAAGTCGAGTTTTGGATCGAAAACCAATGCCCTTCGGCCATGCTTGCCCTTGATGGGGAAAAGTGGACAGTGGCCCTGCGCTTCGGCGATAGGGTGAGCTTTGTGAAGTCAGAGCCTGTGCGTATTGCTCGACGCTCTTAATTCTATGCAAGGGTTTTTGAGACACAAAACCCTTAGCTCTCAAGCTGTTCTCGTCCTGAGATCAGGCTGATCAAAAGATCTTTCATGGTTGGCTGGCCAATTCTCAACATTTCCCAGGGTCTACGGTACAACCAGAGCACGTACCAAACTGGAGAGTGTTTATGAAAACTTTATCGATTTTGCTTACAAGTCTCTTCGCAGTATCCTTTCAAGCACAAGCTGCTTGGATCGTTGAACCTTCCCATGCCATGGCTTGCACGAAGGATGCTAACCCTTGGGGACATTCCAGCCGCTGCGCCTGTCCTGAAGCAACTCAGTACAATGAAAAACTAGGCAAATGTACGCGCGGTGAAAAGTATCCGATCTTGGTTCAAGGGACTTTGCGCACAGGTCTCGTCTTTATCGGTGGCGAAACGACTGGTTTTGAATTGCAAACAGAAGACGGAAAGTTTGAATTGGTTTTGAGCTTGGCTGACCAAGAAAAACTGGCTCAAAAAGGCAACGGCTTGCCTTTCGAAGTCAGCGGTGAATTCGTTCTTCGCTATGGTGTGGAACGCCCTCTGCGTCCGACCATCATTGTCGACACCATCAACTGGCTGGATTGATTTTTTTCGATCTTATTGAGACGAAAACGAGCCCTTACAGGCTCGTTTTTTTTACTGATAAACGCCGACTTCCCGCCAGATTTCGCCTCGAATCGTTTCTAAAATCAAGTCGTCCCCATCGTGGCCCAGGATGTAGTTGTGCTGTATGGGAATTTTTCCCGAAGGTGTATCAAGAGCATAGGTGGGTATAGCGAGCCCCGTGATATTCCCCCGCAGAGATTTCATCACTTCTATGCCTCTGCGAATCGAGACACGGAGATGCTCTGTGCCTGCGACAGCATGTGGATGAAACACATAGTAAGGTCTTGCCCGAACCTGCATGAGGCGTCGACAGAGGGCCATCATTTTTTCTGGACTGTCGTTGACCCCGCGGAGGAGAACGGCCTGGTTGCCAACAGGAATGCCGTTATTGACAAGATTGGCCACAGCCTGAGCGGCTTCGGGAGTAATTTCTTCGGCACAGTTAAAGTGGGTATTCACATAGATAGGATGATATTTGGCCAGCATTTTGCCGAGCTGAGCCGTGACCCGATACGGTAGCGTGACAGGCGTGCGTGTCCCAAAGCGAATGATCTCGACATGAGGGATCGCTCGCAGTCGCTGAACCAGTTGTTCTAAAGCAGCATCAGAAGCCATAAAAGCATCGCCACCTGTGATCAGAACATCACGAATGGCAGTATTTGCAGCGATGTAAGCAATGCCGTTATCGATGATGCTGCGATTAAAATGCAGGCCAACCTCTTCATCGCGACGTTTGCGAAAGCAGTAGCGACAGTAGACAGGGCAGAGCTGAGCGACGCAAAAGGCGACGCGATCTGGGTAAACATGCACGACCTCGCGAACTGGCGAGTGAGGAACTTCGGAGAGTGGATCGGCGACGCCTAAGCGGTCGGTCAATTCCTCGGAGCGAGGCAGTGCCTGCAAACGTATCGGGCACTCTTCGTTACCGACTTCGAGATTTTCAGCCATCAGCCCCATATAGTAAGGGGTGATGCCTGCCTGAAAGAGATGGTTCAGTTCATCAAAGCCACGCGCTTCTTCCGTTTTGAGAGAAAGTACGGCTTCCGCTTGCGCTCGCTCGGTCACCTGGTGCTTCATCTGCCAACGCCAATTGATGAAAGTCTCAGGGCTGACTGAAAAACGCTGAGCCGTCTTAGCCGTCAGCGATTCGGGGTCAGAGGCCAGAGCTAAAAACTCTTCTGGTATGAAGTTGCTTCCGTTATCCTTGGCGTCCATGAGGGCCTCTAGGTAGTGTCAAAGGGGCATTCTTTCAACCGGCGCATCATAAAGGAGCTGGCTATGAAGATCAATCGCCTGGTCTTGGCATCGACATCCCCTTATCGTAAGGCCCTACTCGAACGGGTTGGGATTTATGTCGAAACGGCATCCCCAACCGCCGACGAAGATAAAATCGACGCAGAAACCCCGTCTCTCTTGGCCTTGGCGCGCAGTGAGGGCAAGGGACTTTCCTTAACGGGGCAGCCAGAGGCGACGTTGGCCCTTGCAGCCGATCAGGTCATGGAGTTTGAAGGACGTTCCTACGGGAAAGCGTTTGATCGCACGACAGCCTTTCAGCAGCTTATGGCCATGCAAGGCAAGGCGCATAAGCTCCATAGTGCCTATAGCCTGGTCCTATACAATCCCGAAGCTGGCGCTCCGCGCCTTTTGCGTTCGCGCCTTGTCACCGCTTGCATGACGATGCGCTCTCTTACGGCTGGCGAGATCGAAGCCTATCTGGATACCGATGAATGGAAGGGCTGTGCAGGCTCCTATCAATTCGAACATCGTGGCTTGCACCTTTTTGGTGAGGTCGATGGCGATCTTGATACCATCGTAGGACTTCCTTTGCGGCCTTTGCTTCAGGATTTCAGAGATTTGGGCCTCAATCTCCTGACCCACCCGCGTGGACCTTGGAGTCTCTTAGAAGTCTAAAGGCAGCTTAATGCGCTTTTTTCACGCTGGGGCAAAGATCCGAGAGCAAGCATTGATCACAAAGAGGTTTGATGGCCTTGCAGGTGTAGCGGCCATGCAAAAT
This sequence comes from Oligoflexaceae bacterium, assembly GCA_947454545.1. Lineage (GTDB taxonomy): Bacteria > Bdellovibrionota_B > Oligoflexia > Oligoflexales > Oligoflexaceae > Oligoflexus. The sequence continues at coordinate 3,715 of CANGNB010000188.1, read as the reverse complement.
AAGCCAGTGATGAGCCGCTGGGAGATAAGAACGATCGATAAGCTGCAAGAGTTCGAGTTCAGCTTTTTCTGGGGTTTTTTCGTCATGAAGTCCGAGGCGTTGGCCAACGCGAAAGACATGAGTGTCTACGGCTAGAGTCGGCTCGCGAAAGATCTCTCCTAGGATCACGTTGGCTGTTTTCCGCCCGACTCCTGGCAGGTCTTCCAACTGTTCCCGAGTCCTGGGAATCTCTCCCTGATAGCGGTCCTGAATGATCTGGCTAAGCTTATAGACATTCTTGGCCTTGGTGGGAGCTAGACCGATGGAGCGAATCTTCTCAAGAAAACCCTCGGCCCCGAGCTTAAGCACAGTATCGGGAGTGAAACCCTGTTCGTACAGGGGTTCCATCACCCGATTCACCATCTTGTCAGTGGTTTGCGCAGAGAGGACGACCGACACCAGGAGCTGATAGGGTGTCTGGTAAGTGAGCTCACAGCGTGCGTCCGGCATAGCCTCTTGAAGGCGATCAAGGATGGCGCGGGTGTGAGCGGATCGTTTCTTTTTGGCAACGAGAGGAGGCACAGGCAACTCAGTCCGAAACTTCGATTTTTATATCGCCGTGGACTTTGCACTGACAGGCTAAGCGCTCGTTAGGCTCGGCAGCCATCGTTTCCAAGAAGTCTTTTTCGTCTTCTTGCATAGGACTCAGATTGGAGGCGCCATCGATAACTCGGATCATGCAAGCGCCGCAGGCGCCATCACGACAACCGAAGAGAATGGATGTGTCATGCTCTTCACACATGTCAATCAGGGCGTATCCATCTTTGACATCGAGAGTCAGTTTGTCAGTTGTAATGGTAACTTTTGGCATATGTTCTCCTGTCAGCGGACTCGAGGATGCGTGCGTCCTCGGGGTCTTCAATATAAAGGCCTGAGGCTGAATGTCTAGTGCCAATCCGTGCTTCTGCTGAGAAAAATCAGCATTGTCAGAAATTTATAAATAATCTATATATATCATAAGCTTACTGAAAGTCTCCTACAGCTTGAAGAGACTGATAGAAGCGCTCAGCTTCGAGGAAGACCCGAATGTCCTTCGGGGGATTGGCATCTCCTTGGATGGGAATAGGGATCAACAGGTTCAGGGGTGGAGACAATATGGGACTAGATCGGGCAAATCGTCGGCTCTTTGGTTGGGATCTTGGGAGTTTTCTCGAGGAGGCGCGCGCGCCCTTAGGAGCTGCTCCTGCAGAGATCGTTGTCTGTGGCTCGGTCGATGCCGCTCAAACATTTTTAGGATCCTTGGGCCAAGAGATTCCCTCTTGGGTTCTCGCACAGGTCAAACTCGATGAGGGTGATTTTTGGGTTCTGCCCCTCGCCCAGAGACCGCTCTTTTTAGTGAAGCCTAAGGCTTTATCTGAAGCTCAAAAGCGTGACAAGGGACGTCTGGCACCGAGTCCCTACGGCCAAGTGAGAGATCTCATGGGGCGCGTCTGGAGCGAGGCGCGCAAGTGGAAGGTAACGGAGCTGCGGCTTCGCTTTGTTTTAGTCGAGCGAGAAGCTCAGCTGGGAGCCCTCGTCGGCCTCGATCTTGCGGCGTACACGTACAAGAGTCATGCTCAGACCTCAGCGCAAAGGGCTTGGCCCAAGTTTGAGACGGACGTCGAGGCCTCTTTGCTCACTCAAGCAGTGGCCATCGCGCGCGGTGTGAACATAGCTCGTCATCTGGTCAACACCCCTCCCAATAAGCTCTATCCGGAGTCGTTCGCACATGAAGTGAATCAACTTTTGAGTGGGATGCCGGATCTGTCTGTCGAGATCTGGGATGCTGGACGCTTAAAGGCTGAGGGCATGGGCTTGCATCTTGCGGTCGGAGGCGGCTCCCTGCATCGCCCCTGCCTTTTGCATCTCAGATATCGGCCTAAAGCTTCGAAAGAGGCACCCGTCGTTCTCGTTGGCAAAGGCGTGACCTTCGATTCGGGTGGGCTCGATATCAAAGATGCAGCGGGCATGCGCCTGATGAAAAAAGATATGGGGGGAGCAGCTGCGGTCATCGGCGCTTTCTACAGCTATCTCGCTCAATGCGGGAATCGACCCTTGGATGTGTACGTGCCCTTGGCGGAAAATGCGATTTCAGGCTCTGCCTACCGACCGGGTGATGTGATCCGGGCTCGCAATGGCATGACTGTCGAAATTCACAATACAGATGCCGAAGGGCGTTTGGTTTTAGCGGACTCACTGGCTTTAGCTGCCGCTCAAACTGGTCCTGACAAACCCGCGGCGATCGTGGTCGCTGCGACACTTACGGGTGCGATCAAAGTGGGATTGGGAGCTGATATCGCTGGGCTCTTTGCCAATGATGATGCGCTTGCGGATCGCTTGCAGCAGCTGAGTACGCGCTTTGCCGACCCGCTCTGGCAGATGCCGCTGTTTGATGGCTATCGACCGAAGCTAGAGACGAGCATGGCTGATATCAATCACTGCGCGACAGGTTCCTACGGAGGGGCTGTGACCGCGGCGCTGTTTCTAGCGGAATTTGCCAAGGCGCATCCCTTTGCCCATCTCGATATCTATGCCTGGGCTGATGCCGAGCGTGGAGCTTTGCGAGAGGCCGGAGGGAGTGGACAGGCTGTACAGCTCCTCGCTGCTTGGTTGCAAGAGACTTGAGTCCTGGGACCTTATGTGTCAGGCTAATCTGATCCTGATGAAGTACGAAAGGGGCGATCAGTGACCTTTGAAATACTGGTGATTGCGGCTTGTATTCTGATTTGTGGTTACTTTGCTCTTTCTGAAATGGCGATCGTCTCATCCAGCCGTCCGCGGCTGCAATCCCTGGCAAATCAGGGCAATGCTGGGGCTAAGGCAGCCCTGAAGCTGCTCGATTCCCCCTCGGACATGCTGGCATCGATTCAGATTGGTATTACTGTCGTCGGGGTGTTTATCGGAGCCTTTGGTGGTACCCGCTTAGCCTCCAAAGTGGGCGTGCGCTTGGAAGAAGCTTTTCCTGTCATCGCTCCCTACGCTTCCATGTTGGGGCTCGGGCTCGTCGTCATTGTCTCATCTGCTTTGCAGCTCATCATTGGCGAATTGGTACCCAAACGTCTGGCTCTCGCTAACCCTGAGGGCATGGCCAGCGCTATTTCCAATTCAGTGCAGATGTTTATGAGGATCTCTAAACCCTTGGTCAGGACTCTGTCCTACTCGACCGATTTTTGCCTACGCATTTTGAATCTAGATAAGATTCAAGAGACAAAGGTCACGGAAGATGAAGTGAAGCTTTTGGTCGAGCAGGGGACAGAAGCCGGCGTCTTTGAACAGGGTGAAGAGACGATCATTAAACGGACTTTGCGTCTCGGAAGTCTTTCCGCTGGCGATATCATGACGCCGCGGACCAAAATCGTAAGCTTTGACATCAACGATCAGTTGACCTTGATTCTGGATCGCTTGCGGGAAACGCGACACACCTACTTTCCCGTTTACGATGGGCAGATGGATAATCTCGTCGGTTTGCTTTCGGCCAAGCGCGTTCTCTATGCGATGTCAGAAACGGATCAGGTATGGGATATCCGTTCGTGCATGCTCGAACCCTTTATGATTCCTGAGTCAGCATCGGTACTCGATGTGCTGGAAAGCTTTAAGGAAAAGGGTGCGCACGTTGCAGTGGTGATCGATGAGTATGGTGGCTTAGCAGGATTGGTTACGCTCCTCGATATGATGGAAGCCATGGTGGGAGCCTTGC
>CANGNB010000187.1 GCA_947454545.1 Oligoflexaceae bacterium | reverse complement strand
GTGTTTAATATGGTGGCACTTCCAATGCCGAAAGACTGACCATTGTTATCGAATAATATCATACGGTCAAGCGAACTAATTTTAGCTCTCTGACTTCCAGCCTGATCGAGACCAGATTCAAACGAACGCATATCTACATGCATCTCTTGGCCCATTTTAAGCCTGTCAACAAGCGCTGGCTCTGATGCTCGCCAAACCGGTATGTCATAAGGTATTTCATTCGTTGGGATGATATATTGATCTATGGAATCTTTGTTTAATTCCAACTCATTGAGAGTCCATGCGCCCTTCGATTCAAAAGATCCGCTCGCCAAGCGAATCAATCTAGATATAGTACCTAGTGTCCCGAGAGTTTCCGCTATTGTAGAGGCAAGCACTCTAACGTAAGTCCCCTTCGAACAAAGAACTTGAAATCGACCTTTTCCCTGATCGTAATTCAAGCATGTCAGCTCAAAGATTTTGACTAACTTCTTTAATGATTCGAGGGGAACTTTATCTGCTTGACCCTTACGGGCATAGTCATAAAGAGGCCGGCCTTCGAACTTGATTGCTGAATACATAGGAGGGATTTGTAGAAAATCACCAACCATTTGGCTACATACGATCTCAAGTGACTCCTTTGAAACTTCGGCATAGGAAGCATGGTCAACCAATTCGCCGTCGGTATCTAAGGTAGTCGTTGAGTAACCAAAAGTTATCTCGAACTCGTATCGCTTTTGGCCAGCTAACAAAAAATCCTGTAATCGCGTAGCCTTACCCAACAAAATCGGCAAAAGTCCTTCAGCCAAAGGATCTAAGGTACCTACGTGTCCGATCTTACATTTTCCAAATCGGGACTGAAACCATCTGGAAACGTCTTTAGAAGTCATGCCTCCGGGCTTATATACCAGAAGTAGGCCGTCTTTTACCGCACCACCACACGCGCCCTGTTTTGTCTCAAGACCTCCCTGACGGCTCATACCAGATCATCTCCAGAAGTAAAATTTGATTAAGCAGAATGTTTTGCTGGCCATCAGTCTTTGCTATCACCTTGCTCCGAAGCAATTTTTCCCAAAAGAGTTTCAATATTTGCGGCATTTTCTAGACTATTGTCATAAATAAATCGCAATTCCGGAACTCGACGAATGTCAAGCTCTCTGCCCAACTGCTTACGGAAAAAACCCGCCGCCGACTGGAGCCCTTTGAGAGCATTATCTTTAGCTTCGTCTGTGTATGTCCTAAAGTAGACAGTGCCTACCTGCAAATCTGCACTCAATTTGACTGCTGTGATGGTTACAAATTCAAGTCTTGGATCGCTTAGCTTTCCACCTTGAAAATTCAGAGCCAATAAATCGCGAATCTCATCGGCCATCCGCTCTTGTCTTAAACCCATATTGGAACCCTCTTTTTTTATCGATTAGACCCAGAAACAGATGAATAATTAAATCCACTTAGCTCACACAAATTTAGTGAGACCAAAAGGAATGTGTAATACGAAAACGAGCGAAACTCTTCACAGGGTCGCTTACCACAAAATTCACAACAACGCCATAATTTCTTGGCAAAAAAGCAAATGCACGGTCCTCTTTCGAGACCATGCATTTGTTTTTAACTTCTAAATCGCAGCCTGGATTAAAGAGCTGGCGCGTGTTCCTCGATAATAAAGGTTTCTATCACATCACCCTCGCGGATATCTGAATAGCCCTCAATACCAATACCACATTCGTAACCCTGCAAAACTTCTCTGACATCATCTTTAAACCGGCGTAGAGATCCAATCTTTCCGCTATAGATGACAACATCGTTCCGAATAAGACGCAGTTGCGAGTTACGAGTTACTTTACCATCCAGAACAGAGGTACCTGCAACAGTACCAAACTTCGGCACACGTATTGTCTGGCGCACCTCAGCATGACCCTGAATAACTTCTTTCTGTATGGGAGGCAGACGGCCTGCCATAATAGACTTAAGAGCATCAACGATATCGTAGATAACACTGAAGTACTTAATGAGTACTCCCTGCTTCTCGGATGCATCGTCGAGTCCTCGGGCTGCCCGAACGTTGAATCCTACAACTACGGCTCCTGAAGTCGCTGCAAGAGCCATGTCAGACTCAGTTATGCCACCGACAGCCTTGTGTACAATTCGGTTCCGAACACGGTCCGAATTCAATTTCAAGACAGCTTCCGATATTGCTTCTAGAGAACCTTGGGTATCAGCCTTGACAATGATAGGTACTTCAGGCGTATCAGCTGCTTTGACTTTTGCAAGCAACTGATCCAATGATGCTGCAGAGGATCTGGATTGAGCCTTTCGCAACTCAGCATCTTTGCGCCAATCAGACACTTCTTTGCCCGTTTTTTCATCTTCTACCGCATCAACAAGGTCGCCCGCCATGGGAACTTCAGACAAACCAACAACTTCAACAGGGGTTGACGGTCCGGCTTCTTTTACCCTTTTGCCCGTATGATCGTGCATTGCACGAACTCTACCGAGGGTGGTACCGGCGACGACAAAATCCCCGACTTTTAGGAGACCCTTTTGAACCATGATAGTCGCTACTGGTCCACGACCTTTATCCAAGTGAGCTTCAACAACAACACCCGATGCAGGTACACCAACTGGCGCCTTCAATTCCAATATTTCTGCTTGAAGGAGGATCGCATCGAGGAGTTCCTCGATACCCAGACCTTGTAAGGCTGACACCTTTACGAACTGGTCTTGGCCGCCCCATTCCTCCGACTGGATTCCGTGTTGATTCAACTCAGCATAGATGCGATCGAAATTCTTATTAGGCTTATCGATCTTGTTGATTGCGACAATGATTGGAACATTACTTGCCCGTGCGTGAGCAATAGCCTCAACCGTCTGAGGCATGACTCCATCGTCAGCTGCTACAACGAGAACTACAATATCAGTCGCTTTAGCTCCCCTTGCCCTCATGGCTGAGAATGCCTCGTGACCAGGGGTGTCAAGAAAGGCAATTTGTCTGCCATCTTTTTCGACTGTGTAAGCTCCGATGTGCTGAGTAATGCCGCCTGCTTCAGAAGCTGCAACTTTAGCTTTCCTGATTGCATCCAGGATAGATGTCTTACCATGGTCAACGTGGCCCATGATTGTCACTATCGGTGGCCTTTCCACCATCTCAGCACTCTCTTGGGCCTTGCGCTTCTCGACCAAGATATCTTCAATCGAAACAAGGTTACTCTTAACTTCGAAGCCATATTCTCCAGCAATCAAAGTTGCTGTATCTAAATCAACGCCTTGGTTGATTGTTGCCATGACTCCTTGGCCCATGAGCTTCTTAATCAGGTCGGTACTCTTAACCGCTAGCTGCTTTGCAAGCTCGCCAACAGTGATTTCATGACCCATTTTAACGACGCGATAGGAAGCTCGAGGAGTTGTTAGCTGGGTCTTTTTCAGATCCTTGCGTCTCTTAATATCCTTCTTCCGTCCAGCTGCAACCTGTGGAGTATAGACAGTTCGCTTGGTACGGTCTTCGACTTCTGGAACTTCAGGCAACTCAACGTCCAGCGCTTCCTCATCTAGCGAGTCCACTTGATTCAGAAGGGAGCGCATGTTGACCTGATCGCGTTTCGCTTTTTGCAGTTTTTTGAGTACCGGCTCGTCAGACTCCAAGTTAAGGAAAGAACGTTTCTTATCTTTTTCTTTGTCCTTACCCTTCAGGCCGTCTTCACCCCTCCAGGCACCTTTACCGCCGACAAGATCGACAGCAACGTCCAATTCAGGAGGCTTCCTACTCATTTCGCCGACTCGACGACCAGGCATGGAAGAAGCAACTTCGCCACGATCGTGGGCAGGACGAGAAGAAGGGAATCCACTTGGCCTTCCAGTACCCGCCGCTGGCGCACCGCCCCCACCTATTCTCACTGGAGAAATAGTTCTACGAGGCTCTCCATCGTCAGCCATTGGCCTACGGATGGGGCTAACACTGATCCCAGGACCAGAAGTCGGCCGTGGTACGACTGGAGACGGCACTCCAGGCTCACGTCGAACAATTTTTGCTGATTCGTAGCCGTCTTGAGGCCGCGCCATATTGCGCTCCGCCCCCGCGCTCTGAGGCTGCATTGGGACCTTTGTCTCAATTGTCTGAGAACTTTTTTGAGGTTCTTGGGTGGAACTCTTCAATACTGCAGCAGATGCTACCTGCCTTGGAGGGGCCGCTTTTTCCTTGGTGCTGGATTCTTCTGAAGCAGGGATTGACGATTCAACCCCCACAAGCTGATCTTGCGCCAAAACAGCATCCTGCGGTTCGTCCGAAGCTTGCACTGAGTTATCAGGTTCAGGAAGTGATTCAGGAGCTGCTTCCTCGGCAATTGCTAGCCTAGGATGCTCGTCTTCTTGAACCTGCTCCTGTTCCACGTGTGTAGGTGGTATTGGCTCTTCAGCGTCTAAGGTGTCACTGCCTGAAGAAGTTTGTTGCCCTTCTTCAGGACCTTCTCGTCGGCGCCGAATAACCGAGGGACTAGACTTGGGTAGGCCTTTTGTAATCTCTGCACCCATTTCCTTCCTGATCTTTGTTAGCTGATCAGCAGTTAAAGTGCTTTGATGACTAGCCACCTCTATCCCGAGCTCCTTGAGCTTATTGACCAGAAGTTTGCTTTCAATTTTCAGCTCACGGGCCAGCTCGTAAACACGAATTTTGGACATTCGTTATCAGTCCCCCAAAGTACATCTCACAGTAATCAAAATCGATTATTCAGACTGCAAATAGCGATCTGCCGCCATCTGAATTGTCCGGGCCACACCGATCGAAAGCCCTGTCTTCTGAGCCACTTCCTCAACAGAGTCAGCAACAATGTCACCTATCGTGACATAACCACCTTCTGCCAGCGCATGAGCATTTGCTTCTCCGACGCCAGAAAGCTCAAGGAAGATCTTAACTCGCTCGCTAATTTGAGAGTCTTCTGCCTTATTGTCAAGCGCTACGGGTGATGCCGAGGAATTTGCCCAAAGCTCATTCTTCGGAGCTAAGGTTTTTCTGGCTTCAGGCCGGCTAGGAGAGACGTGCAGTGCCGCCTCTTTGGCTCTCTCAATAAGATTTAAAGCCTGCTCTTGATCCAAATTTAGCAATCGATTCAACGCTCTGGGAGAAAGCTGGGCAATCTCGTTTGGCGTTGTGTAGCCTTCTTGAATCAAAAGCTCGGCCATCATCTCGTCAAGCCCAGGAATAGCAGCGAGTACATCTTTTGCCCCTGCCAGCTTTTCATCTACCGAGGATTCGCTCTTGATATCAAGCCTCCAACCGGTAAGTTGAGCTGCCAAACGGACGTTCTGACCTCTTTTACCGATGGCGAGAGACAACTGGTCATCAGCTACGATGACTTCCATACTGTGGCTCTCTTCATCAACAATAACTTTACTTACGACTGCTGGAGCCAAAGCATTACAGACAAGCCTGGCTGGATCGTGGTCGTAGGGGATAATATCAATTTTTTCGCCATTCAGCTCGTTTACGACAGCCTGGACACGAGACCCCTTCATGCCTACACAAGCACCTACCGGATCAACTGTCGAATCTCTAGAATACACAGCTATTTTAGACCGATAGCCTGGATCTCTGGCAGCGGCCTCGATGGTCACAACTCCATCGTATATTTCTGTCACATGTTGACTGAAGAGGGCGACAAGAAAGCCCGAGTGAGCTCGCGACATGATGACCTGAGGACCTCGACTCGACCTCTTGACATCCAACACGTAAGCCTGAATCCGGTCTTTAACGCGAAACTTCTCTGTGGGAACCTGCTCTTTGTAAGGGATCACAGCTTCTGTACGACCGAGATCGACTATGATATCACTGCGTTCAAATCGTCTCACGTAACCACTCAGAATTTCTCCAACTTTATCGCGGAACTCTTCGTGAATCTGTGATCGTTCAGCATCTCTTACTTTCTGAACGATGATTTGCTTGGCAGATTGAGCGGCTATTCGGCCAAACTTAGAGGTATCAATTTTAACACCGATAGCATCTCCAAGAACGGTCTCTGGATCTAATTTCTTGGCATCTAGTAAAGCGATTTCCAAGTTTTCGTTTGCCACGTCATCATCGTCGACAACTGTTCTGAATTGGTAAAGCTCGATTTCGTCAGACTCTTCGTTGTAGTGAGCTTCCAGATCTGCGGTAGCACCAAGGGTTCTCCGTGCAGCATGCACTACGGCTTGCTGCAGAGCATCAATAATCACAGCTTTATCTAAATTCTTATCGCGACTTACACCAGAGATCACTTTGCGGAGTTCTGATTCCAGTTCTGAACTGTCGATTAGAGTCATCGTCCGTCGATCCTTATGGAAGATTTAATTAACTTGAGAAGTGTCCTAGTAGCGCTCGTTATCACTAGGGCCCCTTACCACTCGTAGAGTAACCTCGCCTTGCGGATTTCTTGGAGAGGAACTGACCATACCCCGGTAGCCAACTGCAAAGACACGACGTTCTCAGCATCAACGCCCAAAAGCTTTCCGGTCCCGTGTCCACGGTCTTCAATAGACCCAAATAATTTTATTTTTATATTTTGCCCGATGTACCGAGTGAAATGTTCTGGCTTTCTCAAAGGACGTTCGATCCCAGGAGAACTTATCTCCAGTCTGTAATCCCCTTTAACGAGCAAGTCCAAGTCAGTGCTTTCGACCAATACGGAATTAGCTTTCAAGCAGTCGGACATTACAATGCCGTTTTCGCCATCGATAAAGACCCGAAGCGTACCTTCTGACGCATCCCACTCAACCTCAACACACTCATAACCCATCGGGGCTATGAGCTCGTCAATAAGAGCAATGGCTTTATTGTACGCTACGCGATCCATAAGTGACTTCCTGAAAATAAAAAAAGCTTGCACCAGCCATCACGGTGAGCAAGCCACATTAGAACCATGATCGTTGAAATCGAGTCACCCTAGGGTGATCCTGGAGGGTTTTATCAGGGGTAGCCTTCAAAGTCAATTTTTTTGGCCTATCTTCCCTTGCCTTGATCGAGGTTGTGGTGTCCTTGGATTTCTTACCTAGCAACTATCAGAGTTAATTCTGCACATCTGGCAAGTTTCTTGGAAAAAGTCCCCGATCGAGGTAAGGTCCAGCCAGTAATTAACGCCCGAAAGCACCACAATGACGCACCAAACACCCTGCGAAGATCAGGATCTCAAACACAGTTTGCCAGAAGAGCCTCAGACCTTAGAGCACCAAATCCTTGAAACATTAAATAACGCGCAACCAATTGTAACTCTTAGTAATATTCAAGAAATATCGACACGAAAAAATTTGGGTTTTAAGACGCTTTTTATAGCACTTTATTTTGCTGCCACTCTCAATTACACCGACGAAGCAGAAACCTTAGCTCGAAAACTTTCACGCAGAAGTAATCTTCCTGATTTGCTCCGCATTGGTATCGACTGCTTGTCTCATCGCTCTGGGGTGTCAACAGACCAAATTGAATTTGTCAAATCCGTGTTAAGTGATCCACTCTTTGACAGAGAATTAGCCTGCTTAACTGCAGACCGAATTATTGAAAGACTTTGTGATGAAAAGAGATTCGAGGAAGCTCTAGAACTCCTTTGTTCGTACTCTGGCGATCCAAGGAATGAAAGAGAATCCTTGAGAGATCACTTAGTAAAAATTCTGCTTTATCGGCTTGGAAAATTGACCATAGCTGAGCTCATGTACCTAGAGGAGTCCAGGAATACTGACGACATCGCTCACTTCCATCTAAGTCAATGCCAAATTGTTATTTTTAATTCATTTCTTAATCTATTAAGAAATGGAATTAAATCTACTGAATATATCTTGCTTAAAATCGAAAAAATCTCCGAAAGAATCAAATGTAAGGTTACGAAGAAAAAAATTATTCTCTTAGCACAAACCCTTTCACTTACTCCTGGAAGTATCTCCAATCGCATTTGGACCTTAATACCTGAATAT
>CANGNB010000186.1 GCA_947454545.1 Oligoflexaceae bacterium | reverse complement strand
ACTTGCTTCTTTAACAGCAGTAATCTCAGGAATTTGGCAGAGAAATGCTAGGTCCTCAGCGCTCAAACGTTGTCCTGTCCTTCCTGGGACATGATAGAGACACAAGGGAATTTTGACTGCCTTGGCTATGGCTTCATAATGAGCCATCAGTCCTGAACGACTCGGCTTATTGTAAGGGGGTGTCACGATTAAAAGGGAATCCACTCCCGCATCTTGAGCCAATCGCGAGAGTTCTATGGATTGAGTCGTACAGTTACCCCCGGTACCTGCCATGACTTGGATCGAACGCGGCAGAACCGCTCGAGCTCGTCTGAACAAGGAAATTTTTTCATCAACCGTCAGCGTAGGTGATTCGCCAGTAGTTCCACTGATTACGACTCCAGCTACTTCTGCTGACACTTGAACTTGGAGCAATTTATCAAAGGCATTCCAATCAATGGCACCGTCACGCGTAAAAGGTGTTACAAGTGCGGTATATACGCCTTGAATATCGTGATTTCTTGACATATGTAGACTCCTACTTTTCAGGGGGCGGAGCAGCTTTAAGGGTTTCAGCCTGCGGGTGTGAGAGCTGTCCCGCATGGTAGGGTACAGCTGGTCGTAGGTCAAGGACGTCCGAACGCGGAGCTGTCTTGATCCCACAGGCAACTAACGAATTGGTGAGAATCAGAAGGATCAATATGAGCGGAGAAAGATGAAGATTGAGATGATGTAAAATCTTGTCTTTTTGACGGACAACGGACTGCTTTTCTTCAGAGAATCTACTTGTGCTAAATCGATCGAGTGAAAAGGTTTTAAGGGCCAGCGCAAGGTCCTGGTCAAAGCTGGAATGAATACGCTGAAGTTCGCTGTCTAAGAGCTCTGATGGATGCACTTTATGGGTGCGACAGTATGATTTGAGTTTCTCGATAGCATTTTGAGCTTCTAGCAGCCTTATACCCTTAGCGAGCAGCAAACCGACAATCTCTCGACAATCTGACTCAGGAAGCAGGATAGTGCTCTGTTTGCAAAGGTATATGGTCTTGAGGGCCTCGGATACAAGAGTGAGCTGCTGTTCGAGCAAACCTTTGAAGGAATGGATCACATGAGTAGCGGAGTTACGTCGATGCTCCAATTTTTCAAGAGATCCATTGCCACGTGTCGGTAAGGTGCGTAGCTGTTCGGTTAATGAGCTCCAGTCCTCATGAATCAGTTCCATTTTCTCGATCAGAGTATTTGCATCCAAATTGTGACTGAGCTGCTCAGCAAGTCTCTTAAAGGTGAAACCTAATGTCTCGAGAAGATGCGTAGCTGCATCGAACACATCTGCGAACCTGTGGTCTGTGGGTGTGTCGATTTCTAGGTATCTAAAGCCAATATGCTGAGCAAAAGTCTTCGAAAAATGTGCGGTCTTATCTCCATTCCATGGTCCTGGACTGAGAAAGACTTTGAATTCGCTGATAATCGACTCCATTTTCGTCGAGATTTCAAACAAATCCTGGGCCTGATCGATGAGAAAAAAAGAGAAAAAACTCTGCTTTTCACATCTATCATTTTGAAAATAGAAAAATCTCTGGTGAAAGAGAAGCTCAGATTTTTTCAGCAGACACTGAGTGAGTTCTCTCAGTGTGAATAGAATTTCCTCTAGAGCATGGCTTAAAGTCCAACGCATGAAAGCGTAGTGGAAGGCGGCCTCACCTTGAGTGGCCAGAAAAATGGAAACCACTGAGGACGGATCTTTATGCAATTCAGACACAATTGATTCAGGCAGCTTTTCTTCATTACGAATCTTAGCGAGGTCTCTCAGAGAAAGCCGAAATTGATCGGCCTCCAATTCCGAGATCCAGCCAAGCTCTAAAAAAGATGCTGTGGCTGCAGTGAGAAAGGGAAGGGCATAAGCCGGATCAAACCTATGTGTTGAAGATGGTTCTGATATGCTCATCCTTATCTTCCCTCCCTATGGGCGAAACCGTTAGAATTTTAGGGCAGCATAAGATTGCAAGAGATAGCTATTCTCTGGCTTTTTGTCTGCGCTGGTTTTCCATGCATCACCTGCAAGTCCAAGAGCACCAGCCACACCAAATTCAAAGTCTCGTCCTAAAAGCCTTGAATAGCTTAGGTCAAGTTCGTAGCCGAGGGCGTTACCGAAGTAACCAATCTTCTCATTCCCACTAGTTTTCAGATCAGAGGGCATAAGTTCGTTCAGTTTCGCTGAGACAATTTTGGCTTCGAAATCGCCATTTTCTACACTTTTATACCGGTACCCAGCCTGGTAAACGCTGGCATTCATAACTCTGTAAGGATCGAAAACTCCATCGATTCTCAAGCTGTCACTCTTTTTGCGGCCATTAAAGAGGAGGAGTGCAGGTTTAAAGTTCTTATGAAATGCAATAGCCCGGACCTGTTTGTCGCGTTTGCTTGCCGTTTCATCGTTAGGATATTCAGGATAATATCCGTCCGAATCTCCTGGCGCGAAGGCATAACCCAGGAAGAGGGAGTGACTGCTGGCATTTCCTTGATTGAATTCCTTCGGTCCTAGGTAAGCACCTGAGCGAGAGAGATAGTATTCAAGAGATCCTGCAAGAGCGATACCTTGGAGTTCACTATCGACTTTTTCGTCAGCATCTCGAGTTCTTGCTGCGCCCAATCTTGAAAAATTGGGATCCGCTGAACGACCCAGGCGGAACATAGCTTCGTTTTGAAATACAAAGTCCTGGACTAAGAAATTGAGATAAAGGTCGGCAAATTTTAAATCGGTTTTAGTATCGTTGCCGCCAACGACATTGGCGAAGTAGATGCCAATTTGCTTAGAAAAGCTCTTTCCAACATTGGCTCTGTGGTCGTTGTATTCGATAGTGAAAAAGAATTGATCGAGATCGTCCCCATTATTGGTTGGACCGTAGATTTGATTGGATGCGCCCGACGAGAGGATAGATGCACCCGTTTCACTGATCTTATCGTATCCGACAGAAAAGCCGAGGGTTTGCGTCTTTTGGATGTTAATGTCACAGGTTACGCCGTCAAAGATGCTAGCGTCGGTCGAAAACGGCTTCGAGCCATCATCGAGAAAAATGCCCATTCCCCAATTTCTACCACGTCGTCCTATAGTAAGGAGGCAGTAATCCATAGAGTAGACGGCATAAGCTTTTGTTACTTTAGGAGTGTACGGTTCGTATCTTGGCTCGCCAGTACTTTGAGCCTTGATGCTACAGTTAGGGTCAGAAGCATTCGAAGCTCCTGTGGGACATGGCTGAGCCTTAGTTTTGTCGCCAAAATAACTGTCTCTCTCATCATCAAAGAGCTTGAATTCTAGGAAAACACTCGATTGGTCGTTAACTCTCAGTTCTGTGTCTAGACGGAAAAACTGGTCGATAGCCTGGTGAGCACTTGATCCATTCTGAAATTCAGGCTTAGTCCTGGTCTCGCCACGAAGTCCGTAATAGCCATGACCATCAACAAAAATAGAATAAGCATTGGTGCTCATGATAGCCGAAGCTAGCCCCAAACCAGCGATGATGCGATGCGGACGAAAAATCATGTGCATTCTTTCCTTGAGAGAGGACAACGAGACTGCCACCGCTCTTGTTTATAGAGGAAAAAATTTCCATTTATCGACAAGCGTGTGAATCAGCGCCAAGGATGAAAGCCAGAATATGGCTAGACCCCTGGACTTTGGCATGGTAAGCGGTCCCTCGCCAGTTGTCAATTCACGTCTAGTTCTTCTTTACATGACACATTCGGTATGGCTGAGATGCAGGTCCTAAACGTCGTCATCTTCAAGTGAGTTTTGATCGAGCTCATGCTTGATCTTTTCCCACTCCCAACGAAAACGCTCTATTTTAACGCACTGGCCAGTCGTTGGATCAACCGTTGCGACAACAAAGCAGAACCATAGATCGTGAGTTGCTGGTTCAAATTTTTTCCGTTCCCCAGTTCTCATTCTTAGGAGAGCCGCTTCTGTTCGGATTCCTATGACAGAATCATAAGGACCAGTCATGCCAATGTCAGTGGTGAATCCGGTGAATTGGCCAAGAATACGCTCATCAGCAGTAGGAACATGGCTGTGCGTTCCATAGCAAAGGGATACGCGACCTTTGAGGTACTGAGCGATCGCTTGTTTCTCGCTCGTAGCTTCTCCATGAAAGTCCAGAACTCGAATTTTACACTGGCTCGGTATTTGGTTCAAAATGGCATCAATTGGCTCGAAAAAGTCCCTGTTATCTGGATGCATAAAGGCTCGGCCGATCAGATTTATGACGGCATAGGGAACTCCGGAACTCGATTTAAGAACCCGAAAGCCCTTCTGGAGTTCGTCCACGTTCATCATGTTAGCAGGAAGGACGAGTCGATCAGCCTGCGGAGCAAAGGAGTGGATTTCAGGTTTGTCATGCCAATGGTTTCCCATTGTCACGCAGTCTATCCCAAAATTTTCCGTGAATTGGGCATATATTTTTTTTGTCATCCCAAATCCGCCTGCGGAGTTCTCTCCATTGCAGAGAACGATATCCGGGCAGATGTCACGACGAGCTAGAGGCAAGAGTTTGGCTAGGGCACGCCGACCGGGCTTACCGATCACGTCCCCTATCGCCATAATTTTGATCATTTTGCAAATTCCGCGTACTTACTTTCACGAAGAACCGTAACTTTAACTTGTCCGGGGAAGGTCAATTCCTTGCGCAGACGCAAAGCAATTTCATTTGCTATATCTATGACTTCAGAGTCACTGACTCCTGTTGGAGAAACTAGGGCTCGAATTTCACGACCTGCTTGGATTACATAAGATTCATCGATGCCGCGGAATCCGTTGACCAAAGTTTCCATGTCTTGCAAGCGTTTGACGTAAGTTTCGAGCACTTCTCGTCTTGCTCCTGGGCGACGCTCGGACAGTATGTTTGCTGCTTGAACAACTACTGTGAGAGGGAATGCATAGTTCAAATCTTCATTATGATGGTTCAATATTGCGTCGATGACTTCTGCTGGCTCGTTATACTTTGCTGCAAGATCAGCACCGATTTTGGAGTGGTGACCTTCAGCTTCTTGATCGACAGCTTTACCAATGTCATGCAAGAGACCGACTCTCTTGGCTTTCTTCACATTAAGGCCCATCTCGCCAGCCATGATTCCGCAGATATGAGCGACTTCAACGGCGTGCTGAAGGACTGTTTGAGACCCAGCTGTACGATATTTTAAGCGACCCAGATGTCTGATGAGTTCAGGGTGAAGGTCAGTGATACCTGTATCAAAAGCAGCTTGTTCACCATTTTCTTGAATGATCTGTTCGAACTCTTCGCCGACTTTTTTTACTGTTTCATCGATACGCGCAGGGTGAATTCTGCCATCAGCTATGAGTCGCTGCAGGGCAATATTAGCGATTTCACGTCGGATTGGATTGAAGCAGGATATGATAATGGCTTCAGGCGTATCGTCGATGATCAAATCTACCCCTGTTGCCTGCTCTATAGCTCGGATATTGCGGCCCTCTCGCCCAATAATGCGACCTTTCATTTCATCCGATGGCAGACTTACAACAGTGACAGTCGAGTCGTTAACAAACTCAGATGAGACCCGCTGAACAGCGAGACTAACCATCGAGCGAGCTATGCGTTCACCTTCCGATTTGGTTTCTTCTTCAATCTTTTTTAGCGCCTCACGAGCCTGATTTTTGGCTTCAGTTTCGAGAGATCGTATCAGTTCTCGCTTAGCTTCTTCTTGAGAAAGGTTGGCGATAGTTTCGAGAGTTTTCCGGCTTTCTTCAAGATTTCTCTCATAATCTTTGGCCAATGATTTGAGTTTTTCTTCTTCCACATTCAAGTGAGTCGACATTTTTTCGAGGTCTTGCTCTTTTTTGTCGAGCTGGCTCATCTTCTTTTCGAGCGTTTGCTCTCTAGTCTTCACCTTCGACTCAAGCTTTTCAAGTTCGGAACGACGTTTTTTAGCTTCCTGGTCAAACTGTGTCCGGCGATTTTTGGCTTCCTGTTTCGCCTCGTTGTTCGCTTCGCGAAGGATGCGTTCTTTTTCCGCATGGGCTTCTTCTAGAATTCTCTCTGCGTCAGCTTGCGCTGATTCAAAGGTCTTGCGAAAGTTTTTCTTATTCACAGCAATGCTGAGTGCAAATACAGCAGCGACTGCTATCAATCCAAGGGCAATATACAGAATAGTCACGTTAGGTGTCTCCGGAGTCTAACTGTTGGCAGAGGGAAAAGAAGGTTCCCTTCTTATGCTCTTTCCATTGTAAACCCTAAGCTTCTGTTTAGCTGCCGGTTTTTCATGAATCCAAAAGAGCCGAATGGGGGCCGACTTATAAGTCCCACAGAACTCGAGATCGTAGCCCGATCAGAGAAAAAAAACAACGTGCGGCTAGCCCCAAGCTTCCGAATTCCTTGGCTTAGGTGAACTTTCAGGCATAGGCAGAGAGGGGAGTAAAGAAAGGGCGGAGGGAGGGCTCCCGGCCTGTCGCCGGGAGGACCTTGGGATCACTTAGGGAGTCGTGATGACGAATTCGTCGCGACGATTTTTTGCCCAAGCAGATTCGTCATGGCCTTCAACGGCTGGCTTTTCTTCGCCATAGCTCATTGTAGGAAGACGGCTTGCATCAACGCCAAGTTGAACAAGGTAGTTTTTGGCAGATTGAGCGCGGCGTTGGCCAAGAGCCAAGTTGTACTCAACCGATCCACGCTCGTCAGTGTGGCCTTCGATTTGAACGACAGCACTTGCGTGACCTTTGAGGAAGTTGCCGAGAACGTTCAGTTGACCCTGTGAATCGCTATTCAGAGAGTAATCATCAAATGCGAAGTAAACTGCTTTAGTTGCTTCGCCGGAAGCTGGAGATGCTTCGGGAGGAGTAGCTGGTTCTTGAGCTGCAGCAGGTTGAACCACTTCTTTTGGCTTTTCGTCTTCCGAACAAGCAACGACGCCAAGGCTAAGTGCCATCGCGAGAGCAGCAAGAGGTTTGCGTGACTTGAAAATCATCCTGTTTTCTCCTGAGAGTATAATCAAACGAACACGTACCAGTGACAATATCGAACGCCCATCGTTATCACGAAAGGCCTACTAACGCAACCCGCTTTTAGCTCCTGGGTGCGCTCTCTGAGGCCCTTGGGGTGTTCTCGTATCTTAGCGGATTTTATGGGCTAGCCTCTCTCCCAAGCGGTATTGAATTCCTGAAAAACTACCGCTAGACATGAACAAAATAGTGTCATTTGGGCGCGCTAATCCTACCAATCCGTCGAGTAAAGTTTCGTTGTCGCTGAACGCGCTAGCTTTGGTCCCAATGAGTTTGGCCATTTCGGCAGTGTCCATGCGTAAATCTGCCGGTATTCTTTGGTCTACGGGGCAAGGGCCAATGAAGACGCCATCAGCAAGACTTAAACTGTCCGCAAAGTCCTTCATGAAAATATTGCGACGACTGGTCGCGTTTTTGGGCTCAAAGGCAACGAGAAGTCGGTTTTTAGGGTAAAGACTGCGCATCGACTCAATCACAGTTTTCACAGCAGTTGGGTGATGAGCAAAATCTTCATAAATATCGATATTCGAGACACTGGCAAGTTTATCAAGGCGACGCTTCACACCTGTAAAAGAAGCGATAGCTTGAGCGATGGCCTCGAAGGAAAGCTTGGGTAAAAGCCCATTTTTTGAGAGTGACCAGAGGCAAGCAACCACCTGGCAGATGTTGGCGGCGTTGTGAGGACCTGCTAATTGCGAACGGATAGTGCCTTTACCAAGTCCAGCAACCTCGAGCGTCACGTTCCAATATCCGTCTTGATTGCTTGTAGGGGCTTCCAGAGACAGTAGGCGAACCTGTGCCGTTTGGCTTTGACCTCTTGCAGCTACGGAAGTCACTTTATCTTTTAAATTCAGTTGTTCCAAAAGTTTTGCGACCCCAGGGTCATCCGTATTTGCGATGATTGTGCTCGCGTCAGGAACAAGCGCCAGGAGAGAACTAAATTCAGCTTCTATT
>CANGNB010000185.1 GCA_947454545.1 Oligoflexaceae bacterium | reverse complement strand
CCTTTGACTTCGTATTCGGGAATCCGTGTTTTCGCCAAAGCTTTATGAATACATCTAGAGACGCCTGGATCAGAGGTTCCGACCTATCCCTATCCTTGATCATGGCCACGATAAGCCTGGCCGCCCTTTCATCAAAGCAGCTTACCCAGCCCTTACTGGATGACTTAGGTTCCTTCGTCCCTGTGTAGGCTTGCTGCACACCGCAGTAAAATGCCAGCCTATCGTATAGCCCGGCCTGTCCCATTGCCCGTCCAGAGTCCAATTCCGCAGCCTTTTTCCCGGCCATGAAATTTTCAGGCTTAGCCGCCAATATTTCCTGTGGACGAAGTGAGAAAAAGTACCCTAGCAGTGCGATCAACCTAATATCTTCCCTAAGGGCAGTGGAGCAAAATTCCAGCACTTCGTCCGGAGTTATTGTAACTTTTAGGGGGGTATGGCGTTTTTTAGCCTTATCAGCCTTTAGATGAATATCGGTAAGCGGAAGGTCCTTTTCCGTCTTCAGATAGTTCCAAAAGACCCTGAGCGAAATATTGATGGAGCGAATCCTTCTTTGGGTTTTGGCCATGTGATCTTTCAGCCAGTCTTTTAGAAGGCGCGAGTGGGCAGGAAAGTCGTTGAAGGTGCGACATTCCTTTTCCACAAAAAAAGGTAGAGCTACCTTTAAGTGTCGCAGATGGTCACTTATGGTACGGCGGTCCAATTGGCGCTCTTCTGCCAAGTAGCTTTCGAATTCTTTAAGCAGAAGTTCCCAGTCTGCGGGTAGTTTGATGGTGTCTTTTCGGCGCTTATGGACTTCGTGAAGGCGGGACCAGGCGGCCACCCATTCATCTATTTGGTCGGGGCGAAGGCGATCTAGGTGTTCCACTTTGGTGCGTGGCAATCGTATGCGCTTTTTGTCCACGAAGTAGTAGACCGATACGATGTCCTTCTTCTTTCCCCTGTACTCCCACTTTGCCATGCCGTTTCTCCTGACGATAGTTAATCATAACATGCGTCAAGTAGGCTGGCGGACTCGCTGCTGAAAAACACTAATAGTTACAGAATGTTCCCTGACTGACCTGGGAGGTCAGTCTCAAGCAATTTAATTGCCTCAAACCTTTTTGTAACTATCAAATTTTTCAGGGATTTTTGGTGGGCTCACCCCGACTCGAACGGGGGACCAGCGGTTTATGAGACCGCTGCTCTAACCAACTGAGCTATGAGCCCCTAGAAGGGAACTTAGTGCTTATCAAAACCCGCAGGCAGGAACAAGGGAAAATCCATTGTTCCTGAGTCGTTTGCGGGGATTAGCTCTCGATAAAGGCGCGCAGTTTTTTGCTGCGTGAGGGATGGCGGAGTTTGCGCAGAGCTTTGGCTTCGATCTGACGGATCCGCTCCCGGGTAACATCGAAGTTTTGGCCGACCTCTTCGAGCGTGTGGTCAGAGCGCTCACCGATACCAAAGCGCATGCGAAGGACTTTTTCTTCGCGTGGCGTAAGGGTCGCGAGAGCTTTGAGGGTTTGCTCTTCGAGACTGCCACCGATCACAGATTCCGAAGGACTGTGTTGGGTTTTGTCTTCGAGGAAATCACCGATGTTGTTGTCCTCTTCTTCCCCGATCGGCGTCTCAAGCGAGATGGGCTCGATGGCGATTTTGAGAACTTTTCTGACTTTATCGACGGTCAACTCCATGCGGGCTGCGATCTCTTCAGGAGTTGGTTCGCGGCCCATTTCCTGAACGAGGTAGCGGCTGGTACGGATGAGCTTGTTGATCGTTTCGATCATATGCACTGGAATACGAATCGTGCGGGCCTGATCCGCGATCGCACGCGTGATCGCCTGACGAATCCACCAGGTTGCATAGGTCGAGAACTTATAACCGCGTCGGTATTCGAATTTTTCCACAGCTTTCATCAGACCGATGTTCCCTTCTTGGATCAGATCCAAGAACTGCAGACCACGGTTGGTGTATTTTTTAGCAATGGAAACAACGAGGCGAAGGTTAGCTTCGACAAGTTCTTTTTTCGCCGATTCGGCCGATTGCTGCATCGAGTGTAGGGCTCGGTAGCTTTCCGAGAGTTCCTCGGGAATCATATTGGATTCATTACGGACGCGGTCGATGTTTTCGATCGCTGTGCTGACATTACGTACCACGCGCTACCATTCACGTTCGCTCGCCGTGCCGTAGGGGACGTTCGGTGATTTTTGAACATGGTTGGTGAGAGTGAGACGATCGGTGCTCATGCGCTTAGAGTAGTAATGAATGTCCTGATCAGCTTCACGCAAGGTGTTTGCGAAGCCAGCCAGGCGTTCGATGACACCGGTCATCAGCTTTCTGTTGATATTCAGCTCTTTGAGCATCTCAAAGATCTTTTCATGCTGCGTTTGCAGGGAAGAGCTGCCTTTGGCTTTGCCTTTAGCGGCAGGCTTTTCGGGCTCGAGCAAAAGCTTTTCATACTTTTCGTACTCGATCAAAAAGAGTTCCGTCGATTTTCTCAGCTTGTCGCTGTGAGCTTCTTCGTTGCTCGAAGCTTCGTCATCGTCGAAGCCTTTGATGAACCCCTTCATGCGGATTTCGCCAGAAGCGAAACGGCGCGCTGCATCGACGATCGTGTCGCGACCGATCTGAATGCGGAGGATCTGCTCGAGGATTTTATTTTCTTCGGCTTCGATTTTCTTGGCGATAACAACTTCGCCTTCGCGGCTCAGAAGGGCTACCGAACCCATCTTTCTAAGGTAAATACGAACAGGATCGTTGGATTTACCAAAGTCATCGCTGCCAGTGACGCGCGTTTCTTTTTTCTCAGTGTCAGCAGGACCGTCGCTATCTGTGTCGGGCTCGGCATCGGTTTCGATATCACTGTCGATCTCGATGTCTTCGTCGAGACTCAGCTCATCACCACCGGCAAAATCGAGATCGTCGGTGATCAGGATATCATCTTCGCCCTTGCTGCCACCGATGACCTTGAGATCACTCAGGTCGTCTTGCGCGGTGTCTTGGACTTGGATATTACGGTTCTTCAGCTCGCTCAAAAGGCTTTGAATGACCTCTGGGCTAGCGTCTTCATCGAGAGCCGCGGCATCGACATCACGGAAGGTGAGCGAGCCTTTCTTTTGGTAAATGCTGGTCAGCTTATTGAGGAGCTTGCTGCTCTGTTCTTTTTTATTGACCTTGACGGGAATGACATCGTCCAGATCTTCGGCGATAGCGGCTTTGCTGTCGTCAAAGTCATCTTCGATGTCGACGATATCATCGAGCTCGGCGTCATCAAGATCGTCGAGTCCGTCTTCATCATCGGAAAGTTCGAGTTCGGCCTCGTCGAGTTCGGCGTCTTCAGCCTTGGAACTGTCTTTGGCTTTTTTGTTGCTCGCGACAGCTTTTTCTTTTTTCTTCGCGGCGGTGCTCACAGTGTCAGCAGCTGCTGAGCTTGGAGCAGCTTTTTTAGTCGTCGTTTTTTTGCTTGCAGAAGGAGCCGCAGGTTTAGCTGGAGCCGCAGAAGTCGTCGTTTTTTTCTTAACGCTCGTCTTTTTAGCGGTTTTGCTTTTCGCGGCAGTTTCTTTTGTCGCCTTCGTGGCTGTTTTCTTTTTGGTAGTAGCCATACGTGAAAAGACTCTCCGAACTAAGTGGGGTTTCGCAAGGAAAGACACGGCCTCTGCGGAGTGGGCGCAGGGGTCGAGACGTTTAACTTACAACTATAAAGATAGCAAGCCAAGATTGCAAGCTATCGTTTAAATGAGACTCTTTCCACCTTTTTTTGGCCTATCTCAAGTCGAAGGAGCGGCTCTTTGGTTGAGCTCGCGGCTGATTTTCGCGACCGCTGCCAATATTTCAGTCTGCTCCTCCGGTTTGGCGCGGAGCATCGTCTGCTTGAGTCGGGCCAGGGCATCACGGAGTGCCTGGCGACGGATTTCGTGAGCCAATTTGCCCATCTGAACCTGCCGCACAGCGGTTTCAAACGCAGGGGCATGTGTCTCCAGCTGCTCGAGCAACTGGAGTGTTTCAGGAGCCGTGCTTGCCGTCCATACGGCTTTATTTTGCTCGGAGGGTGCTAGGTTTTTGCGCAAGGCCTTGAGCATCTCAAGGGCGAAATCCTGCCACAGCTCATCCAGTTCGAGCTGGCTCTTCAGCATCTCTTCGACTTTGTCGAGTTCGATCTCATCGGGACGGGACCAGTAGAGGTGTCCGATGAATTCCAGTTCGGGACCTTTGAGGGGACGCATCGGGGCGCGGGGTGCAGGACTCGCTGCTGCTTGGGGCGCTGCTGCGGGTGTTTCCTTAGCTTTGCGTTGGGATTCGATGCGTTCGTGCTTGACGGTCTGCTCGATCTGGATGGATTCCACCCCTGTGAGTTCAGCTATTTTATTGGCCAAATAGGTGCGCTTAATCGTGTCCGGAATCGTCAGGAGCCACGGTACAAATTCTTTTGAGATCAGATCGGGAATACCGAGTTCGTGAGTCTCGCTCACCCGCGCTTGGATCGCAAATTCAAGGAGGTTTTGGGCCTGATCCAAGAGGTCTTCGAGAGCTTTGGCGCCATGGGCCCGGATAAAGGTGTCGGGATCGTGCTCGGGGGGCAGAATGACGACTTTAAATTCAGTCTGCGGCACTTCCAAAGCCAGACTCACCGTCCGCAAGGTTGCTGCGCGGCCTGCGCGATCGCCATCAAAAATCAGGTACACACGCGGCGTCAGCGAAGCGAGGCGGCGCAAGTGATGCACCGTTAAGGCCGTGCCTAAGCAGGCGACGGCATAGGGTATCCCTCCCTGCCAAAGCTGAAGCACATCCATGTAACCTTCGCAGACGATAGCCCTTCGCTCTTTGCGTATACTGTCCCGGGCACTGTGCAGGCCATAGAGGATGTGCGATTTATCGAAAAGCGGAGTTTCTCGGCTGTTTTTGTACTTAGGCTGCTCGTCACCCAGCGAACGGCCCCCGAAGGCTACGACGCGTCCGTAGAGATCGTAGATGGGAATCATCAGGCGCTGTGTGAAAAAATCGTAGGCCCTATGATCGTACTGGGACGCATTGGCCACCGAAGAGGTGATCAGATCGGGGACGCTGAATCCCTGTCTGAGGAGCTGATTCACGAGTTGCTGCGGATCGCTGGGGCTCAGGCCGAACTGATGCTTTTGAATAAATTCGGCAGAAAAACCGCGCTGCTCGAGGTAATGGCGAGCTTTCTCACCAGCGCTGCTTTGCAAGCGATCGGTGAATATCTTTTGCGCTGCAGCACATATTTTATAGAGATTGGCTTCGCTTTGGCGTTGAGCCCGATCCTGAGACGGGTTGTCCAGTTCGGGGGCCTCGATGCCGTACTTTTGCGCCAGATAGCGGAGGGCTTCCATGAAGCTAAGGCCCTGCTGCTCCCGGACAAAAGTGATGGCATCGCCTTTTGCATGGCAGCCAAAACAGTAGTAGTGATCGTCGAAGATGTAAAAGCTCGGCGAGCTGTCATCGTGGAAGGGGCAACAGCCCGAGTAGCGGCCGCCTTTTTGCTTCAGGCTCACCTTTTCACCGATCAGCTCAGAGAGCGGAACGCGGTGAAGGATCCGTTGTTTGGCGACATCAGTGGACATAGGTGCGGGGCTCCTCGATGGAGACGATCGAAGTCTCGGGGAGCGAGCTTAGCAAGAATTCTGGTGGGTGCCTAGAAGGCAGAAAGGCCTGTCTAAAGAGGCTTAGGTACGGCTTTCAGGCCGCTTTTCAGAAAGCGGCTCGCCATGCGATCGCCAAAACGACAAAGGTTCGCGACGTTCGCCAAGATGAGATAGTCCGCTTCGGGAGAACCCGCAGCTTGATGAGTCAGAGCGACGAGGGAAGGCGGTGCATCGCCTTGGCAGATATTTTTTGGATCCTTCTCATCGTCGAACTGGGTGATAGGGCTTGGCGTGATAAGGCGCGTGTCAGCTTTGGGCTGTTGGATCTGATAGGAGTCGCCGAGGAGGTGTTTCACCTTTTGGGTCAGCTCCTCGAAGGCTGGGCCCTGCTTGGGCTTGAAAAAGGCGATGCCAAAGTAAGGGGTCGCCTGATGAAATTGCCTATCGATTAGATAGTAGATCTTGATGCCTTCGTAGCGGGGGCCAAGCTTGCGATTGTAAAAGCAAAAAGCACTGGGAAAGTAATTGGTGACATTGCCGTTAGCTGGGTTCAGGAAGAGCTCGCCAAAGAGCCGATCGGTGATCGCAGGGACAGGGCCTCCAGGCGTTTTGGGAAGCGGCCACGCAAAGGCCTTAAAAAGCTTGTCGTGGTCGACATGGCGGAGAGCGGGATAGCTCTGCAGATCAGCGCCAAAGAGTAGGTGTTCCGGGGGTTTTCGTTCGAACATGGTATCGCGGAGGTTCGTGCACGAATAGTTGCCAAAATTTTCGCCCATGTACAGGGCATCGATTTGCTTGTCATCGTCCTGTTCGCGAAGCAAAACGCTGTGGTTAAGCCCCGCTCCTGCAAAGAAAATCAACTTATCACGGAGGTTGAAGGGCACATCGTCTTTGGGGTTGAAGCTGAGCTTAAGGTAATCGCTTCGACACTGTTCCAGGGCCGCTTTCAGGTCCTGGGGATCATCGCGGTAGGCGATCGTCATGTCGTGCTTGCAGTCGATGAGGAGCGAGACGGCTGGATACCGATCGCGACAGTTGGCTATCCCCCGCTTGCTTCTGAGTTTTCCTGCATCTTCAGTGGCGGAAGCCTTGTCTTTTTTGATGACCGCAGCCAGACACTGCTGGTAATCTTCGCGCTCTTCCAAAGGACGTAGGGGCGGCTGGGGAGTGATGGGAGCTTTTTGCGCCCAAGACGCGTCGATTTTAACCAGCGATAAAAGCGCGGTTAGGGCGTGACTGACGATGTTCCTGCGGCTTTGTCCCATAATGATATAGGTTAGTGAAAAGCCTTGTTTGTGGGAAGCTGAATTTTTGCTATCACCATTCCGCTGAGGGAGGGCCTAGTATGGCATCGTTCGATATCGTCAATGAGATCAACGTTCAGGAAGTCGATAATGCCGTGAATCAAACGGCCAAGGAGATCGCAACGCGCTTTGACTTCCGCGGTGGGCAGTCAAACCTCGAGCTCGACAAGGTCGAGAAGACGATCAAGATCGTCGCTGATGATGACTTCAAACTGCGTTCCATTCATCAGCTGCTGGAGCAGCGTTTGGTCAAGCGTGGTTTGGATTTGCGCCTGTTGGATTACCAGAAGGAAGAGCAGGGATCCGGGGGCGTGCTGCGGCAGTCGGTCAAGCTGAAGAACGGGATCGATAAGGAAGAATCCAAAAAGATCTTGCGTATTATTAAAGATTCGAAACTGAAGGTTCAAGCCCAGATTCAGGACGAACAGGTCCGGGTTACGGCCAAGAAGATTGACGATCTGCAAGCAGTGATAGCCCTTCTGCGTTCGTCGTCGGAAGTCGGTTTACCATTGCAATTCACCAACATGCGGAGCTGAGGGTTTTATGGGTTTTAAGTGCGGTATCGTAGGTCTGCCTAACGTGGGGAAGTCCACAATTTTTAATGCCCTCACGTCGGCTGGTGCCGCGTCGGCCAACTATCCTTTTTGCACCATCGACCCCAATGTGGGTCGCGTCGATGTCCCAGATGCGCGTTTGCAGGAACTTGACCGCTACGTGAAAGCGCAGCGTATCGTTCCCGCTTCGATGGAGTTCGTCGATATCGCAGGTCTCGTGCGCGGGGCGGCTCAGGGCGAGGGTTTGGGCAACCAATTCCTCGGTCATATTCGTTCCACCGATGCCATCGCCCATGTCGTTCGCTGCTTTGACGATGGTGATATCACGCACGTCGAGGGCAACATCGATCCGCTGCGCGACATCGAGATTATCAATACCGAGCTGGTTTTAGCCGACATGAGCACTGTCGAAAGTGCGAACAGCCGCTACCAAAAGCTGCTGCGTACAGGCAAAAAAGAAGTGATGAAAATTGGCGAGATGCTCAATGCTTTGCAAAACCATCTCAACGAGCTCAAGCCAGCACGCATTTTCCCCGTGATGGACTTTGTCGGTGACGAACCGGCCGTTCTCAAGGCCTACGAAGAGTTGCATCT
>CANGNB010000184.1 GCA_947454545.1 Oligoflexaceae bacterium | reverse complement strand
AGTCCTGCCCCGGCATCAAGGACCTCGAGCGAGCGTTCGCGAAAACCCGGCACATAAGTTTCCAGATCCTCACGGATGAGGATCCCGCGCAAGCGACCCTTGTCGCTGTTTTTGATGCGCCGCTGAAACTTTTCAAAGACCGGGTCAAAATTGCGGTCGCTCGTCATGCCCTCATCCCTCACCCTTCAGGGGTTGCGGCCATCACGCCAGAGCTCTAGCGTTTTCAGGCCTTTGCTGCTTGCTTCGCAGCTCATGCCCAGCGCGCGTGGCTCACAGGTGAGACCCTCGCTGGTCCGAAAGGTATAGGGCACGTTACCGGGAATGTAAAGCTCCGTCGCGCCCTTCTCGGGCTCGCTGGAAAAGATCAACTTTAGCCAAAGCTCGCCGGCCTTAGCTCGTGGCGCAACTCGAAAGCTCTCGGGCAAACCGGCTAGCACCTGCGGGTAGGGTCTCGGGATAAAGTTAGAACGCAGCTGTTGCTGGTCATCGGTTACGCTAAAGTCTTCGCGATTCCAACCGTCCTTCGCCTCGGGATCCCACTTGGTCGTGTAATCCCACTGAGCCCCCGAGTTGTAAGCCTCATCAAGGTGTGCATAGAGAAGATCGGTGTAGCCTTCGATGTCATGGATCTGTGGTGTGCCTCCAAATTCACCAAGGATCATAGGCACGCCCCAAGCTTGGGCCCTCTGTTCCATTCGTGCAAAGGCCTGATGTGCAACCCAAGGGACATAGCGTTTCGCCAGGAAAAGGGCTGGATCGTAAAAGTGAGGAGAGTAGGCAAAGTTTTCGAGCGCGGGCCTATCAAAGTTGACATCTACAAGTCCCGAGCTGGCTTCAGCCTGTGGACTGATGAAAATAATCGACTCGGGATCACCCCTGCGGACTGCGGCGGAAGCTTCTTCATGAAAAGCTTTCAGTTCGTGACCCTTGCCCCAGGGTTCGTTCATCAGATCATAGCCGATGAGATTCGGTGTGCCGTGCAGAGATCTGGCGACGCGCTCAGCCATCAGCATGAAGCGGGTTTTCACCCCATTCCAATCGCGATAAAACTCGGAAAAAGCCTTATGCATACCCGGCGACAGACCAGCCCTTAGGCCCCAGGCCTTGCACCCTTCATCATTGCGTGGATAGGCCATGGGAATTCCGGGAGCTATCGTCCAGATCGGAAAGCCTTCGCCACAGCCGCCCAGTACATAGCGTGAGTAAGCATCCTGATGAAAATCTACGATCGCATAGATGCCGCGCTCTTCGGCCCACTGCAGAGTTTGCCGAATGTGTTCGAGGTAGTCTTCACGATACTCACCCGGTTTGGGCTCGTAAGCTTCCCAGGTAAACAGCAGGCGCATGACATTCATACCCCAATCGCGAAGCGGATCGAGCTCGCTCGGCTCTTGGATGGAGACAAAGGGGGGAACCTTCGCATGGCCGGCGACATTCAAGCCGCGAAGCAGCACCACGCGACCCTCGCTATCGACGAAATAGGGTCCTTGGGTGCGTAAGGGGGCGGCAAAAGCCCAGCTGCTTAGGAAGACCAAAGGCAAGAGGCGCAGTAAGGAAAACATGGGGAGACTCCTCAGACTTCGATGTGGCTTTAGAAAACTCTGCACGCTTTGGCGCTCAGACTCAAGTTCAAGTTTTCAAAAGCCTCCTCTGCTTGTCTTATACCAAAGTGTATGGTTTTGCTGCTTGGAGCCTTTCCCCAGGATTTAAACCTCCGATTTTTTTCTGGAGAGTCCCTTACCCATAGGGCTTAGGTAGAGGCTCTCCTCTTGAGCTTTTCTAGGAGTTTGAAACGAGCCCTTGAGTCGCTGAGAGCTCGGCCCGATAGTCGGTCCATAGTGTGTGACCCAGGCGTGCTTTGCACACCAGATCAAGAGGTAGCAGGTCCTATGTTGAGCGCACTCATCGTAAAACTCTCATTCTTACTTCCGATCACAGTTCACGATACCGCTGTAGAAACCAGCCAGCAGACAGTTTGGATTGAAGAGGAAGCTGGTCGCCCCATCGAAAGCCCTGAAGCAGCTTTAGAGCTGCTGAGCAGCGATCGGCACCAAGGTCCAGCCAAAGCGGGGCTTAACTTTGGCTTTCGCCCGAATGCTGTTTGGCTGCTCACGCGTGTTCGCAACGAGAGCAAGGAGCCCGAGCTGGCCTTTGTGCTGAAATCGGTGTTCTTAGATGAGGTTAAGCTCTGGATGATCAGCGAGCAGGGACTCGTTGCTTATCCCCCGCAGGGAGACGAACAGCTTATCGAAAACAGCTACGCGCCCTCGCGAAGTCCCAACTATAGACTCCCCCTAGCCCAAGGCCAGGAGGCATTCGTTCTCTATCGCATTCAGAGCACATCTGCACTCTTGGGCAATGCTGAGGTCGCGACGATACAAGCGTTCACCTCCAACCTGATCGTCGATCACACTCTGCTTTCGCTATGCTGGGGCGTGATGATCGTGATGATCCTCTACCACCTGTTCTTATGGTGGTCGATGCGGCACTCGATCTATCTTTGGTATTCGGCCTATATTTTGATGAACCTCATCAGTCAAACGGCCCTTCAGGGTCAGTTTTATCAGATAGCTGGCCAGATTTCTCCTTATATCACCCGAGCTACCAATGTATACTCGGCTCTGACCTTGATCCTTCTGCTCACCTACACCTCACAATTTTTGAGTCTCAAACGCTATAGTTTAGGTGCACAACGCTATCTCCAAGGGCTGACTCTGGCGGTCTTAGCCATCATGCTGATCATTCCAACGGCGGGCTGGGTCACCTACAATAAGATCAGCAATATGAGCACTTTTTTTACTTCAGTCTCCATCCTTGTTGTCGCCCTGATTGCCCTTAAAAATGGCCAAAAAGCTGCCCGCTTTTACATCTTCGCCTTCACGGTCCTGCTGGCCAGTGTTGCCGTTTTCGTCTTGAAAAATCTGGGCGTCGTCCCACCCTATACACTCCTCAACTTTGCCCTTCCCTTCGGAAGTGCCCTGCAGGTGACACTCATGTCCCTGGCTCTCGGCGATAGGATGCGGATGATTGAAGAGGCCGCTAAAGAGCGTGATCGTCAGCATGCTCTTGAAGAGGCCAAACACAAAGCTGAAGTCATCGAGCTCAATGCTTCTCTTGAACGCAAAGTCGCCGAACAAACCCGTGACATCCGCGGGATGCTTGAGTACACCAAGATCGGCCTTTTCTCAGTGACCGAAGACCTTTCGGTCCACAAAGATTACGCCCGTCACCTCGAAACCATTTTGGAAGATAAGAACGTCGCGGGCGAACCCTTTCTCGAAGTTTTGCTAGCCAAAGCTCACATTGGTCCTGACAGCAAACAGCGCATCATGACCGCCATCGAGTATTCTATGGGCGAAGATGAGATGTTCTTTGAAGCCAATGCCGGCTGCTTTCCTAATGAAATGCCCATCAAAATAGCCAACAGAGAGAAGTCTATCGATATCGATTGGTCACCCATTCTCAATGACGATGGCAAAGTCGAGAAGATCTTGATCAGTCTGCGGGATGTCACAGAAATGAATCGCCTGCGCAAAGAGGCTGAGGAAGGTCGTCGCAACCTTCGTTACCTCGGCGAGATCATCCATGTCGGCCCCACTCGCTACGAGCGCTTTTCCAAAGCAATGGATGAAGCATGGAAACAGGTTCAGAGCTTTTTGGATCATGGAAAGGGCTCCCAAACTCTCCCGCAAGAAGACATCCGCCGCGTCTATATCCAGTTCCATACGATCAAAGGTGGAGCACGTGCCTTCGGCCTCAGCGAGCTGAGTGATGCGATTCATGTTGCCGAAGATCTGGTCATGGGCAAAACCCAGCTTGAGGGCAAAGGCTACACCCAACTGGTGGAAGCCTTTGAGAGGGTCCTTGCATCCTATGCCAACTATCAAAAAGCTGCAGCTCCTATCTTAGCCCTTCGCCATCAGCTCGATGAAAAGGAAAATCCAAGCGACGGCTGGACTCTCAAACGCCTGTTCCGCGATACGCCCGAGGCTCTCGACACGCTCGCCAAAGAGCTTGGCAAGGGCGGCTGTCAGTTTCGCTGGGACTGTGGTGACGATCTCTTTCTCGGCGAGGCCTTTTACACAGCTCTTGAAAAATCGCTCGTGCATCTGGTCCGAAACAGTGTGGATCACGGCCTTGAAAAACCAGAGGTGCGTCGCGCCAAAGGTAAAGCCGAGGTAGGAACACTCAGGGCCTACTGGGATCCTCAAGGGCGGTTGGCTCTCGGAGATGACGGCGCTGGCCTCAATCTCGCCCGCCTCAAGGCCAAAGCTGAGGAGCTCGGACGCAAGGTCCAGGGAACCCAGGACCTCATCGCCATGATTTTTGAAAGTGGCATCAGCACCAAAGAAGCCGTCGATCAGATCTCGGGTCGTGGCGTGGGGATGGATGCAGTGCGGCTTTTCCTTCAGGAAAACGGCTCGAATATCGAAGTCGTCCCCATCGAGACTGAGGGCGACTATCTCCGCTTCTACTTTGCGATTACGATTCCCGAGTCCGTTCGCAAGACTTGGAAAAAAGCCTCCTAAGCCTTGGAACACGTCGGTGTGGGCTCACTCTTCCCACATCGAGATTCCAGCCTCATAAAGGCTGTCGGCACCTCGACGAAACTGAGCTTTTCCCGTCAGGATATCCAGGCTGTTTTCGAGACGATTGGGATAGAGTTCAAAGACCAGATCTGTGCCTTGGATCTGCTGCTCGGGTATCAGCATAAAGTAATCAGGGCTCGCCTCTTTTTTGGCAACAAAGCCGAGTCCCACTTCCCCTGGATTTTCCAACGGCAGAGTGAGTTCGATGCGCCCCTTGGTAGGGTTCAGCATGAGCTTTGCCGTATGTACGTTGACAGCGGCCTCCAAAGCGATCGAATGAGGCCCACAGTCTGTGCTCACCAGGCGAACTTTATCAAAGCAGGCTTCAAAAACGTCCTGGTTGTGACCTTCAAAGCTGAGGCGCGTGCGCATGATATCGGCAGCATGATCCACTGTCATCCGGTAGGCGATAAAACCAAGACCGACATCGCCAGCATTCGCAGCCTTAATCCCTTCGATAAGAGCGGCTCCCGCCTCTTCGGTCAGACGATCGCGTTCACTGCGATGGAGATTATAATCTTTTTGCAGCGCTGACAGACTCTGCTCGAGTTGCTTTTGGGTCGCCTTATCCTCGGGCCCGATCACAAAGATTTTATCCAAAAACTGATTGGTCACCTGCATCAAAGCCTCTTGAGAGAGACCGGTAGCCGCTGCATTCGGCTGAGCGATAGTGGTGCCTTCTGAGCGCTCGTGAAAGGAGTAATCGGAATTGCTGAACTGAACGCCACCCGTACGAGCCCTCACTCCGAAGTAACGCAGAGCCTGCGAGAGTTCGACCAAACGCTCTTGGTTTGGAATGAGGATAAGGCCGGAATTTAGTTCGATGTCGGTGAGAGTCGCTTCGGCACTCTTCGCTTTCCAGTTTTGTCCGAGGAGGCCACAGATGAACTGATAGCTCGGATCAAGCATAGCTTTGCAGGCAGGTTCCTGACCTAAGGAAGGTTTGCCACTCAGGAGACCGACATAAAAATAGGTCTTCTTTTTGTAGAGGCTGTCCTTATAGATCGCCGAGCTCACCTTAACATAGGGAGCCGCTAGCTGCTCGTCTGCCGTCAGGATCTTGCGAAAGATCTCTGTTTTTTCGCTGTCAGCAAAGATAGCGTCGAGACTCGCGAGAACACTGCTCCCGTTTGCCCCAGCAAAGCTTCCGCTTTTCTTGACACCCTCAAGCCAAAGACAGCTGAACATATCACCGCCTGGCTGACAGCTTGGGCCTTGAAAGTACTTTTGCTCTGCATAGTAATCTTCACAAAATTGGTGAGGGCTTGGCCGCGAGAGAAAGCCGCTCGGGGCCAGCTTGGCAAAGCCAGGGTGCGCAGCGAGTTCTAAGATCTTAGCATCGCAGTACGTCGCAAGGTGATCGTGAAGCTGAAGATCCATATCAGGGCTCAGGCCCAAAGACGCCAACTCATCTTTCATCCAAGCACTGATCAGACGATGGCGTTCCGCGATGGGAATCGGTTGGCTCCGCGCTTCAGCAGCACTGAGAAAGATGCGCAATTCGTCTTGTTTTTGCTTAATCTCAGTGCTTTTGATTCCCGAGTCGCCGTAGACGCGGTCAAATTCTTTTTCATCACCAACATAAGCTTTGGCATCGGCTGCTTTGATGCGTGTCAGCTCGGATTTGCCGATGATATCGGCGAGTAGAGCCGGCTGGGTATAAGGGTTCATGATCAGCATGGTGCTCTTATAGCTGACCGAAGTTTTACCATTTTGCAGAGCGAAGACATTGTCGTTGATGCTGGGAAAATTTGGAATCGCTGTCACACTCACATCACGGGAAGGAGCCTTCGCACCGCGTCCACAAGCCCCAAGTATGAGCAGACTGGTGCCCAGCAACAGTTTTTTGGGAAAGTTCATGCTCGCCTCACTTCTTAGAAGAATAGGTTAAAATCCATTTGGGCAAAATCATTGATCGGCATATTGCGGCTCACGAGCTGCCGACGATACTCAAGACTGACGCTGAGTGGGGCCGCAAATTCCTTGCGACGATAGGCAGGCACTGTCGTGTAGCCCACTTTCGCCTGAGCGTACTGCGACTGCTGATCCGACCAGCGTTGAAGTTCGCTCTTGACGGCTGGATCCTCGACCGTGAAGCGATCCCCAAACTTACGAAAATACAGCAGACCCAGGCCTCCTGTAGCCCCTGTGCTGTCCTGTTCCATCTGGACCGAAACCCCTGCATCAACTTTATCGCCGTATTTAAAGCGCGTCGCATTCACGGGAACTTCGATACTTTCTTCAGCTGTCTTCCAAGGAATGACGCGTTTATCAGGAGCCTGATAGGTATACTTAGCAAACTGGTTCACAAAAAAATCGGCGCCCAGCTTTTGATCAAAAGTCAGCTGCGAAAACAGATCCCACTGGCCATCGCCATAGGGCAAATCGGTGAGGATACGTGGATTTTCCTTGCGACCTGTCGGGGCTACAAGGCCTGCTGTCACGGCCATCTTCAGGACATCCTGATCGACAGTTAGAGCTTTGAGGGCCAGCGTTGTATCCCCCCAACCGCTTTGATTCCAGTAGCTGAGTTCTTGGTAGCTGTACTTGCGAAGCTTATTATTCAAACGTCCCACGGCATCTTGAAAGCGCTCTTGCGCATCAAGTGCTGCCGCATAGTTGTTCATCGATGGGGTGGTCAGACGGGCAAAAAAATCGTTCGCTCCAGCATTGGTCCGAAAGCCGGGCTGGATATCGGTGCTCGTGCTGTAGTAGGGCACTGCCACTGCCAGAGTCAGCTTGTCAGTGAGTCCCCAAGCTAAAATCGGAGCCCACACATTGATGCGTGCACTGAGGTTGGCCTGAAAATCGCCGACCGATTGTTCCTTGCTCAAGCCCTGCTGTAGCAGAAAGCCTTCGAGCTGCGTTCGCTTCAGGGGATCCTCTTCGGTCGAAAGGATATTTTTAAATTTCAGCGGCTTCCACAGCGGTTCGGCCAAAGAGATAGCCTTGCCCTCGGGATTGGATTTCTCGTTAGCTGTCGTATAGACACCCTTAAGGTTAAGATTGCGAACGCCTTGGGGCAGAGTCCGCGTGGATTCAAATGCTGAGGCTGACGTGGCGGCCAAGGTCATCGTCAGTCCCAAACTCACAGCAGTACGCATGGCGAAGCCCTCATAGACAAAAGGGGGCATATGCCCCCTTTTTCGTGTAAGTAGGTATAGATTGAATAAAACTCAATTTAGCGCTTGGCGTCAACTATTTGCTGCTGAAGTCCTTTTATGGTCACCAGGCAATCGTTGGTTTCGGCGCGCAAAAATTCAGGGATCAGACCATCGGCTTGATAGCCTGGAAAATCTGCCAAGGCTTGATTTGCAGTGGCAAGAGCCTCATCCGCGCGCTTTAGCTCATTGAGTGTGATGATCTTACGGCGTGCATTCTCGCAGAAGAGGGCTCCCGGAAGATTGCCAGGATAGGCTTCCGCTTCGCTCGCTTCATTGATCAAGACCAGAGCTTCTTCAGGATTGTAGAGGCCGCCAGGAAGCCCTTTAGCTTCTGGGT
>CANGNB010000183.1 GCA_947454545.1 Oligoflexaceae bacterium | reverse complement strand
TTACGGTCCCAGAGCGCGAGGACAGCACGCTCGGTCGAATTGAAGCCCAGATCTCACATAACCTCATGGGTTTTCTCCGCGAACACATCGTCTCCTCGGGTATCTCGCCCACGGACCTCGAACGCAATTTTCTAGAATCACAGATTCCCGAAGAGCCCACATTTGTATCCGATCAGGCGCAGTTCCTTCTGGAGCATGTGGTGGCAGAGTCCGTGCACACCGCTTCCCCGCGATTTATCGGTCACATGACCTCAGCACTGCCCTATTTCATGCTACCACTATCGAAAGTGATGATAGCTCTCAATCAAAATCAGGTCAAAATTGAGACGTCGAAGGCTTTCACCCCGCTCGAACGCCAGGTCCTCGGTATGCTGCATCGCTTGATCTATAAAGAAAGCGACACGTTTTACCAAAGTCATATTCAAAGTATCCACAGTGCCTTGGGTGCCTTTTGCTCAGATGGCACGATCGCCAATATCACCGCTCTTTGGGTCGCACTCAATCGACGGTTCCCCCCGCAGGGAGAGTTCGAAGGCTTAGGGGAAGAGGGCCTGTTTGCAGCCCTTCAGCACTATGGCTACAAGGGTGTCTGCGTCCTCGTTTCTAAGCGTGGCCATTACTCTTTGAAAAAAGCTGCCAACATCCTAGGCATCGGCAAGAAGAATTTGATTTCCGTCGCCACGGACAACAATAACAAAGTGAAGATTCCCGACCTGATAGCCACCATCGAACGTTGCCGTCAGGAAAAAATAGCCATTGCTGCTGTTGTCGGCATCGCCGGCACTACAGAAACTGGCAATGTCGATCCGCTCCACGAACTGGCAGAAATCTGTCAGCGCGAAGACCTCCACTTTCACGTGGATGCCGCTTGGGGTGGGCCGACTCTCTTTTCGAGCAAATATGCCACTTTACTTGCGGGCATCGAGCGCGCAGACTCGGTCACCTTCGATGCTCATAAGCAGCTCTATGTGCCCATGGGTGCTGGGATGGTTCTATTCAAGAACCACAAGTCCCTGTCCCTGGTCGCCCACTATGCCGAGTACATCATCCGCAAAGGGTCTCGTGACTTGGGTCGCATGACTCTTGAAGGCTCACGCCCTGGCATGGCCCTGCTGGTGCATTCAGGTCTCAAAATCATAGGTCGACGGGGCTATGAAATGCTGATCGATATGGGCATAGAAAAGGCTCGTCACTTTGCTGAGATGATCCGCGCTGCTGAGGATTTTGAACTCATCACAGAACCAGAGCTCAATCTCCTTACTTACCGCTACGTTCCCACGGATGTGAGAGCCTTTTTGAATAGCTGCAGCGGCGACGAGCTGCAGAATGTCAATAATCATCTCAACCGGCTCACCATCACGATTCAAAAGGAGCAGCGCGACCGTGGTTCCTCTTTTGTATCACGAACCGCACTCGAACCGATCACCTATCAAGGACAGCTGATTAACGTATTTCGCGTCGTCTTAGCTAATCCTCTCACCCAAATCAAGCATCTGGAAGAGATCCTCAACGAACAGCGGGATATCGCGCGCCGCCTGCTTTCTGGTGAGCTGGCCATGGATACGACCGAGTTCGAGGATCAGGAACCAAAGAAAATTGCAGCAAACGCGCAGTGATAGGTTTTAATACCTAAAAGGCACAGGCTTCTTACCCAAGTGTCACGTTTCTCTGTAAATATTTCGCTCCATTACGCCGTAAAACCTTCTAGAAGTGTGGAGGACGACAGCACTCCGAACATGAATTCTTTCGTCCGGGAAGGTTTTGCTATGAGCTCCGAACGTGGAGTCTTGCTCATTGCGGATGACGAAGAGATGAACAAAGTTCTTCTTGCTCGACGTTTGAAGCGAGAGGGCTTTGCAACCATGGATGCCTCTGATGGTGAGGAAGTCTTGGCCAAACTGCGGACTCTGTCTCCTGAAGATAGGCCACGCATTGTCCTGATGGACATTAATATGCCGGTGATGGACGGGATCGAGACGACCAAAATTCTGAAATCAGAATTTGCTAGCCTTCCCATCATAGCTGTCACGGCAGGAGTCTTTTTACCGGATGAAATCAACGCACATGGCTTCGATGATTTCTGTACGAAGCCCATTGATTTCCAGGAATTGATGAATAAAATTCACCGGCTACTGGCTCCGAATCCAAACGGACTCCTTCTGCCTAAAAAATCGCTAGGTCAGAATAATTCCTAAAAAATTGCGTAAACTCTTACGCGAAAGTAGAGATCAGATTTACTGCGCGGCTTCCACCAACGTCTTTGGACAAGTTCTGCTAAACCCTTGATGGACATGCTTTTTCTGAGGAAGACCAGCGATCCTTCACGAGCTTTCAGGGAGCCAATTTTCTTACTTCGATATTCTGTTTGCGTGTGCCTGCCTTTTCAGTAAAGTTTTAGAGCTGTCTTGCGATCCTAAGAGTATAAGCTTTAGGGAGAGATATTATGTCTTCGGAACGCAGGCGCGAGCTTCGCTTTTGCTTAGCTGGACGATTTGATGGCTTTCGCTTCTACACTCAACACACTGAGTTAGAACCCCTCCCTGTCGATGTCAGTCGATCCGGACTCGCCGTCCTCATTCCCCCAGGTTTCGAAGAGGAACACCTTCAAGAGCTTCATCTGACGACGGAAGATATCGATGCAAGCGTCACTCTGAAGCTGCGAAGCAGCTTTCGTGTGGCTCAAGAGGGACAATCCGTTCCTCAGCTCCGTTGTGGCTATGAACTTTCAGAAAAAGATCGCCAGCGAGGGATTGACCTTCTGGCACTAGTGCATAATGCCCGCCATCTCAAGGTTCGCATCTGCTCCTAAAGCATTCAGAAGTACTGAACCCCAGAGCATTCCCGCCCAGCTACCGAGCCTTTTCTCATAGGCTCGGTAGAAAAAACAGGTTATTCTGAAGCCTGAACATTTTCCATAGAAAGAGGAATGCTATGAGTCGCAAGTTGATTGGGTTACTTGTTCTCGTCGCGAACTCTGCCTTTGCCTATCCGCGCGTCTGTCGAACGCCGGAAGGAGGGGGAGAACCAGTTTGCACCAATGTCTTTATTTCTGGCTGTAGTGTCGAAGGCGCGAACTATGCCGAAGAAGTGAGCTGTGAAACAGTTCGCCATCAGGGCCGTCCGTTCCGCAAGGTCCCAGCTCCCCGTCCCCCCAATCCTCAAGATGCAAGGCTTGAAGACCCTGACTTCATGGGTGAACTCGGTTGGGTGACGCGTCAGGTCCGTTCGTGTGGCTGCGCCTGCTGCCACGA
The DNA here is from genome assembly GCA_947454545.1 of Oligoflexaceae bacterium. Lineage (GTDB taxonomy): Bacteria > Bdellovibrionota_B > Oligoflexia > Oligoflexales > Oligoflexaceae > Oligoflexus. The sequence goes on along the minus strand of CANGNB010000183.1, from coordinate 4,840 downwards.
CACATCGAAACTGAGCGATTTCGCGATGTGGGATATCAATAAGCCTTTTGTATGGATTGCTCAGATGACCAATCGCGGTATCGTGATCATGAGTGGTCAACTGCCTTCCTCGGGCTTTGGTGACATTGCTGCATCCGAAAACAATGGTTTCGATCGCAGTCAGACGGGAGCCCCAACCACTGACGTCGAACGGTTTAAAGCCTTCTTTAAAACCGAAGCCGATCGCAGGGGGATCACACCTGAAGAAATTGCCAAGATGAAGCCTTTGAATCCACCTCCAGGAACACCTCCGCCTCAGTGAGTTCCTAAGAACGACGAGGACGCCATCGCCCGAGGAGCAGAGAGTTACTGACAACACTAAAGCTACTTAGGGCCATGGCTAAACCGGCGAGCATAGGATTCAAGAGACCAAATGCAGCAGCTGGAATGCCCAGCGTGTTGTAGAGAAAAGCCCAGAAAAGATTCTGCTTGATCTTACGCAGGGTGTGATCGGAAATTTCCATCGCATCGAGCACCTGCAAGGGATCATTGCGCATCAGGGTCACACCTGCAGCTTCCATCGCCACATCCGCTCCCGAAGCCATCGCAAAACTTAAGTCAGCAGCGGCAAGCGCGGGGCCATCATTGATGCCATCACCAACCATAGCTAAGAGTCCATGTTCCTTGCGCAAGGCCTGGACAGCCTGGAGCTTTGCTTCGGGAAGCACTTCAGCCATGAGGCGATCCATACCCAGAGCATCCGCTAGCGGCTGAGCCGCAGCGCGGTGATCGCCCGTCAAGAGCACAGTATAGATGCCACGCTTTCGCAAAGCCGTGATCAGCGTCGGTGCCTCAGGCTTTAAGGGATCACGAAAGCTTAGCAAACCCATAATTTTAGCTTCGGGGGATTTTTGGACAAGAAAAGAATAGGAAGCTCCCTTTGCATCAAGATCCGCTCTTTCCGCAGCCCAAGCGTCAAGATCAAGACCTAAGGGCTCAACATAACGAGCACTGCCTATTCCATACAGCCTGTCTTCCACGATAGCCTCAAAGCCTTTGCCTGGGATATTTTGCACCTCGCGAACGGGATATAATGCGAGCTGATCAGAGGCGGCAGCTTCAAGTATGGCAAGAGCAAAGGGGTGACGACTCGACGACTGAAGCGAAGCTGCTATACGCAGTCCTTCACGCGCCTCAAGGCCTCGCCAAAACTGTTGTTCTAAGATCGGATGTCCCGTGGTGAGAGTTCCCGTTTTATCAAAGGCGATCGCCCGGACTTCGTGAGTCTTTTCCAACGCCACAGCATCTTTGATGAGAATCCCATAGCGTGCTGCGATGCCGGTTCCCACCATGATGGCTGTGGGTGTCGCGAGACCCAAGGCGCAAGGACAGGCGATGACCAACACAGCGACCGCACGCAAAAGGGCTGTCTCCACACCCAGACCAAGACCAACACAGACCCCGAAGGTGACGAGCGCTATTACCAAGACGGCAGGCACAAAGATTGCGCTCACCTTATCCACAAGCTTTTGGATGGGTGGCTTCACGGCCTGGGCATCTTCCACCATCCGAATCATGCGCGCGAGCAGACTATGATCGGCGATCTGTGTGACTTCCAACACCAAAAGCCCATCGAGGTTCAAAGTGCCTCCGAGCACAGCATCTCCGGGCTGGACAGTTCGGGGAACACTCTCGCCGGTAACAAGGGAAGTATCTAATCCCGCTATCCCTTCTTGAACGCAAGCATCCATAGGAATGCGCTCTCCAGGGCGCACAAGCACATGATCCCCCACCTGGACATCATGAATGGAAACGACTTCTTCTACCCCGTGGCGACGCCTCATGACGGTATCCGGACGCAAAGCTTGCAAGGCGCGAATGGCTGAACTCGTCGTGCGTTTGGCACGAGCTTCGAGCCACTTTCCACAAAGAACGAGTGCTATGACCATAGCCCCACTTTCAAAGTAAGACTCGCCTTGATTGGCCTGCACAACATGGTACACACTGAGAAGATAGGCTGCTGATGTTCCGAGTACGACAAGGACATCCATATTCGCACTTCCACCACGGAGTGCTTTGTAAGCTCCCTTGTAAAAGCGAGCTCCAAAGACCAACTGAACGAGGGTGGCCAAACCCCACTCGAGGGCTACAGGCAAGGTTAGATGTATGCCGAGAGGCATAAGCAGCATCGGCAGAAGGAGAGGAAGCGCACACAGCATCGCTAGAACAGCAAAGATGAGCTCACGATCCATCCCTGAATCTTGGGTCGACTGAGTGAACGCACGCACCTCTTCGTGGGCTTTATAACCAGCTTTTTCTACGGCTTGCAGAAGACTGTTCAATGGGGGTTCAGCACCTTGAAAGTGAATAACAGCTTTTTCAGTCGCCAAATTCACGCTCGCATCGCTCACACCTGGAACTTTTTTCAGTGATTTTTCGACTCGGTTTACGCACGCAGCACAGGTCATGCCTTCGATGATCAACGTTTTTTGTTCGTGTGGTGCTGGACTCATAGCTCGTCCCCCTTTACACTGAAGTGAACACGAGCCTATCCTGCTACAGAAAGGATGGAAAATGGAATCTCAAAATCAGTCTGGACCAGCCCTTACCGATAAAGATCCTATGGCGAAAAAGCTCGACTACACGGAAGTTCCAAGCAAGATCAAAGACCGCCCTGAAAAGATGGGAGTTGCCGGCACTGCGCAAAACTGCAGCAACTGCCAACTTTTTGTTGGCGCTGACGATTCTGATCAGCCTAAACAAGGTCAATGCTTGCTCTTTCCCCAGCATACTGTAAAAGCCAAAGCCTGGTGCCGAAGCTGGATCAAGCGGCATTTGGAAAACTAAGACAAGACTCTGAGCCATGCCTCAGAAAGGGAGCCTACAATGCTGACTCTTCAGGTCAAAGGAATGTCCTGCGGACACTGTAAAAAAGCCGTAACTTCTGCCATCCTTGCTAAGGATAGCAAAGCTCAGGTCACTGTCGACGTGCAGTCAGGGCGAGTCGAGGTCGATAGCACCCTCAGCGACACCGAGCTGAAAGAGGCTATCGATGACGCGGGCTACGAGCTCATCAGCGTGAAGAGATGAGTTTTCCCTAAAGGCCAAAAGGATGTGAGCGATGTCGATAGAATCTCAAAATCGAGCCATACTTTTAGCCTGCTGTCCGGATCAAAAGGGTCTTGTGGCGAAGCTCTCCCAGTTCATTTACGAACATCAGGGCAACATCGTTGATTCTGATCAGCACACCGACCATGAAGCGGGAGTCTTTGCCACGAGGATCGAATGGGAACTTGATGGCTTTGGCATTGCTGCTGATGCGATTCACTCACGACTTGCACCGCTTGCTGCATCTCTCCAGCTCCAGTGGACTCTCCATCTTAGACCAAAAGAGACTCCGATAGCCGTCTTTGTCAGCAGACAGGATCATTGCCTTATCGATCTCTTAGCTCGTCAGCGCTCCGGAGATTTCGGTGGCCGCATCGCCCTGATCGTGAGCAATCATCGCGAGCTCGCTCCGATCGCTGCCCAGTTTGGTGTTCCCTTCTTCTACTTTCCGATCAGCGCTGAGATCAAAGCTCAGCAAGAGCGAGACACTCTTAAGCTCCTCAAGGAACATAGAATCGAACTCGTGGTCTTGGCAAAGTACATGCAGGTCTTGAGCCAGGATTTTTTAACAGCCCTGCCTCCCGTCATCAATATCCATCATAGCTTTTTACCAGCATTTCCCGGAGCCTCTCCGTATCAAAGAGCCTTTGCACGCGGCGTTAAGCTCATCGGGGCGACAGCTCATTATGTGACACAGGATCTCGATGAAGGTCCCATTATCGAACAGGACGTCAGTCGTGTCAGCCATCGTGACGCCGTCGCAGACATGATTCGCCGTGGCAAGGATCTTGAAAAGATCGTCCTTGCGCGTGCTGTCTATCTCCATCTCCAAAGCCGAGTGCTCGTCTATCATAACAAGACCATAGTGTTCGACTAGAGGACTCCTAACGCTTCGGCCCCTCGCCTTCAACGTCGATGATGATGGGATCCTCGGAAGCCACCTGATCCTTCGGGCGAGAGATCCAGCGCTCTGCTGCAGACTTCGCTTTAGCACGAACCTCATCATCCACATAACGCGAGACCATCGCTAAAGCTGCTACGAGTACGCTGAGATCATCAGAGTACCCTATCAGAGGCAAAAAATCGCTCACAGCATCAAAAGGGAAAATAAAATAGCCAAGGGCTCCGACTATCGTGCCTTTGACCCATTTGGGTGTCTCAGGCTTGTGCAGCACAAAGTAAAGGCGAAAGGCTTTATCAAGGACTTCATTCCCTGCAACCTGACTATAGAGCCGCAATTTTTTCACAAAGCGCTTGTCAGAGTATTCACGCGCAAACTCACCAACGCGTTCATTGTCCATTCCGACTCCTCCTCATGCCCATGGCTTTAGCTTAGCAAAAAACAAAAAACCGTACCTGCTAGGGTACGGCTTTTTATATTTAAACTCTCAATCTCTCAATTTTGACCTGCTGGACGAGCTTTGCTCAGCTCCTGGGCTTCCCGCTTTTTCAGGAATGCATCTATCCAGAGGAGGTAACCCGACCCAATAAAGATCGAACTGAATGTTGCTCCTGCGATACCTATCACCATCGCTATAGCAAAGTTGCGAATGGTCTCAGGACCAAAGATGACAATCCCGAGCAGCGACAAACTTGTTACAACCGAGGTCTTCACCGTACGAACCAGAGTTTCGTTGATGGACAATTCGATAGTCTCGGCAAAAGGACGAACTTTTTTCGCCGCCATATTCTCGCGAATCCTATCGTAGACGACGATCACGTCATTCACCGAATAACCTATACCAGTCAAGAG
>CANGNB010000182.1 GCA_947454545.1 Oligoflexaceae bacterium | reverse complement strand
GAGGTGGCCGAGTGGTTGAAGGCGCACGCCTGGAACGCGTGTAGGTGGGAAACTGCCTCGAGGGTTCGAATCCCTCTCTCTCCGCCAGAGCAAGTCAAAGTGTTGTATTCTACTCCGATTCTAAGCGGAAAAGGTAGTATAGAATCCCCCACTTTTAAGCGTAGCGTGATAGCTAGATCCCAGATGATGCTGCCCCGTGAACCCCGCCAGGACCGGAAGGTAGCAACGGTAGTGGGACTCAGTAGGTGTCTGGTGCATCTAGCTATCACGGTGCGCTTTTTTATTTCTTCCCACAGGAAGCTCCAGCTATAACGCAATATGTATCGAGTGACTCGAAGACCTCAGTAGGCGGTGTGGGGGTCTGGAGCGTTTGGCAAAGATCGGGAGCTCAGAGGAGGAGGGGTATGTCATATCTTTCTTTAGCACGTAAGTATAGGCCTAGACGCTTCGATGACATGGTCGGCCAGGAGAGCAGCACGAAGGCTTTAGCGAATGCTATAAAGCTTGGTCGAGAGCCTCATAGTGTCATATTTACTGGTGTGAGAGGGGTTGGTAAAACTACCATAGCTCGCATTTATGCCAAAGCTCTCAATTGTGAAAGCGGTCCGACCCTTGACCCTTGTGATGTCTGTGAGAGTTGTTCTGCAATTCAAGCTGGAAATCACGAAGATGTTCTTGAAATAGATGGTGCTTCAAATACTGGTGTCGATGATGTGAGGGCTCTCCAGGAAACATTGGGGTACGTTCCTCAACGTTCGAAATTCAAAGTCTACATCATAGACGAAGTCCATATGCTTTCTACGAGCGCATTTAACGCCTTGTTGAAAACTCTCGAAGAGCCTCCATCCCATATCGTATTCGTTTTTGCCACGACGGAACTCCACAAGGTTCCAGAAACGATTCAAAGTCGCTGCCAAACATTTCACCTTCAAAAGATAAGTCGCCAGGTTATCTTAAATCGGCTGACCTTTATCCTTGATAGCGAAGAAATACCTTACGATATTGAGGCATTGTCGCTTATCGCGAAAGAGGGGCGAGGTTCCCTGCGAGACGCATTGACGACTTTGGATCAGGCAATCGCATTGGGAGGCGGAAGTGTTCAATCCAAAAATATACACAGTATTTTAGGCCATAGTCACCAGCACGCTGTCCACGATCTACTCGTCGCCTTACTGAGTCGGGATGCAGAAAAAGTAATTGGAAATATCGCTCAGTGGGACCAGGAGGGTAACTCCTTTTCGTCTCTTTGTGAGGGTTTAGCACGTTCCTGTCGCAATGCGATGATCATGCGTGATTTAAAGAATGAATCCCTAGACATTCAAATATTGGATCTGGAGGATAAGGAGCGCAGTACTATTGCTGAGATTGCTCAGAACGCTCATCCTTTAGATCTCAATCGTCTCTTTAGAACCTGGATCAAGTGTTTAGACGACCTGCGAAACGCAGACCTAGATCGATACGTTGTTGAAAATTATGCGCTAGAGTGGTGCTTAGATCCTGGTTTGCCAGATCTTACAAGCATGATGGGAATGTTGTCGGGGGCAATAGCTCCACAGCATGGTTTTGATTCACCGAAATCAAATCAGTCCCAGGGACGTCCTGCAGCTGTCCAGCTAGGACTAAAGGATCGCTGGAAGCAACAGAAGGGCCCAGAAGTTGCTCCGGCAGTGAGTGCGTCCCAAAATGCGATGCCGCATGCAGAAACGGCTCCAGTGAAGCACGAGTCTCTGACTTTGAAGAAGAGTACCCAGCAGGAAGACTTGCATCAAAAGCTGAAGGCGTCAGTCCCAGACCATGAGCTAACCCATCCGAATCAGCATGTACAAAGCATAGTCTCTCCAAAGCAAGACATACCAGCTATTGAGCATAAGGAAACGTCGAATCTTCAAGCTCCAGAAATTGAAAAAACAGATGTTAAGGTAAATCTCGAACCAGCCAAAGTATTAAGCAGAGGAACTAAGATAGGCGAGCCTGAATTGCCTGTTGCTGTTGAAGGCCCCGCCCCGGTTCCATCAGAATCATCTGATGCTCAACCCTTTCCAGATAGCTGGCGCGCACTCGTAGACGAATGGAAAAAATTAAAACCACTTCAAGCGAGAGTGCTAGAAGAAACCTACGTAATACACTACAGCACAGAAAAAATTGTCATCGCTGTTGACCCTGGGACTATGGCCGGAGCAAAGTTGCTGCAGTCTGAAGCTAGGAAAAAAGTTCAGCAACAACTAGCTCAGATGTTTGGGTTTTTGGGGTTTTTTGACATTCAAGCAAAAAATCCACAAGAGGCAAGTACTGAAAACTCAATTGGTGAGAATGATGCAAAACCGCTTGGAGAAAGCCTCCTTGAGGTAAAGCAGCGCGAGCGTGAGGTAGCAAAAGACAAGCTCAAGAAACAAATTCAGGAGCATCCATTGACGATGGAGTTGATTTCAAAGTTTGGTGGTACAATTGAAAGCATTGAGTTCCCATAAAAATAAGTAAGTCATTTAGGCTTGTTTGGTGGGGCTTTGCTTTCAAGTCAAACAAGGGTTGCCTGATGGCCTATGCAAACTTTGAAACGAAGGAAATTCACTGCAAAATATTGGTTTGCGGGCCACCAGGAGCTGGAAAAACAGAGAATCTTCGATCTGTTTATAAAAGAAGTTCTGTTCGATTGACGAAAGATACAATCTATTTCGAAGATAGTAGATTTGGGCCTTTTGAATTTATTCCTCTCTCCATTGGCCAACTTCGTGACTTTCACGTTAAAATTCATATCTTCACGACCCCAGAGCACAGTCTATATCCAACTTTCAATATGGTTCTCCTTAGGGGGATCGATGGTGTTGTCTTTATAGCTGATAGTCGACTCAGTAGTTTGCAGGAAAATGTTGATAGTTGGCTTCAAGTTCGGGACATGTTGACCATGGAAGGATATAATTTTTCAGCCTTACCTCGTGTGATTCAATATAATAAAAGAGATCACGAAGAGGCTTTGTCTATAGAATCACTGAGACAAGAGCTAAATCCTACAGGCCTTCATGACATTGAAGCTGTAGCTACGAAACATATTGGCACTCTTGAGACAATTCACAAAATAACCGGTCTCATTCTCGATGAGTTTGGTAAATAAATTGGAGCCTTTTCTATGCTGCCATTTCGAACTCTCTATATCACCATAGTTTTACAGACTTTCGATGAACAAGGCATTATTCGTTGCCCAATAGATGATCAGGGATACTTTGGATTGACAATTCAATTGGATCCAACGATCCCTGTGTCTAAAAATGTACAAAAATATCTGTCTGAAAGGCTTAAACTACCTGCACTTGGTAACGAAGTTGAAGTTATTAGCCTCATTGAGCCGCAATTTTCGATCCCAGGTAAAGACCCTACCATGGTCTTGGTTGCAAAAATCGCTAGAGATAGTTTCCAGGCACCATCGGAGTGGCCTACATTTATGAGCTTCATGCGAGGTTTATCGCAAGGTCCCATGAGATTAGCTTATAATAAAGCATTTCAGTATTTGGCAGGTGCGCATTTGAATGATGTTGACGTGTTGGAGGTAGATTCTATCGTGAAAAAGAGACTTGAAGAGCTGTCTCGAAACAGTTAGGTGCAAAACCTTAATCAGACATCGGGAGAAACGAAATGCGATGTTTTTTGAGTTTTATACTGGCCTGTTCTATTTTTTCGATCGAATCCTATGCGGCTACTTTTAAATGTGACAAGAATCAAACACTGTGTGAAGCACAGGCTAAGCGCTGGACCGTAGGGGACAAAATAGGTGTATTTAATGAGGAGAAGCAGCTAGTTGCTCTTGGTGAGGTTGTAGAAATAAAGGGAAATAATCGCATTGTTAAGATCACCCAGAAGTGGGGAACATTGCTTCGCAATCATTCCATGGATTTTGTCGAAGACAACGAATATCGTAACCCACTTCAATATTTTAAGTCTTATACCCCCTTGCCTCAATGGGCTTGGGGAGTAGGTTTGGGTATTGTCACATTGGGGGTTGGAGACACATTTACCAGCAGTTTTTTCGGGGGGGAGCTGGATTATTTGCTGACAGGATCCCTCTATCTAACAGCTAATCTCCACTATCTTAGTGGGAGTGGTAAAGCCTCAGATAATTTGGGTGATGCAGGTGTCCAATCAGTTTCGGTAACAGCTTATGGTGCAAGTATAGGGGTTGCTCAAGTAGTTGCTCCGTTACAATTATTTTCTATCAAAATTGGAGCTGATCTTGGAATCAGTTCGGATACAGTGACACTCAGCGGCGATTTTGATGAGAAAAAAGTTTTGAATAACAGAATCGTTGACGGATCAAATCTCTACGCTCGCGTTTTAGCCTCAGCAGTTTATCGAAGAGACGGAATTCAGCCCGAGTTAGGGTTTACATATACACATATTCATCAATCGAATAGCCCAGGTCTTTTTATGGGTATCACTGCTAACGTCAATTAAAGAATTCCGCGTGTAGAGCAGCAATGGCGTCACTTAGGCCTTCTTTTTCGATAAAGAGATTCAAAAATGCGTTTTTATAATCGACCAAAACAGGAGACTTACTTAAGGCGGTAGCGCTCTTTTTCAGAATCGTAGCGTCTTGCCAAAAACCATCCCCGACCAATGTTAAGCAGGCAAGATTTTGCACCTGAGTTTCATAAACAAGTCCTTTTTCAGATTGATTGAGTGTTTCTTGAAGATTCGCCAGATGCTTTTGGCTAATAACGAGATCCAAGCAATCTTTATTGTGTACACGACTGTGTATAAAATAGAGCGGGTGCTCTCCCATCGCTGCCAATGCTTTGAATGTGAGATGGCTACTGAATTGAGAGAGATTATAAATTTTAAGCCATATTAAATCTGTGCGATGAGTGAGAGCATAAACGATGGCATTTTCCACCTCTTTTCGTCCCCCTATTAAGGTTCCTTGAGTGTTTAAGTTGAAGCTAGAACGAATCTCCAGCGGGATTCTAAATTTTTTCGACAGATGAACACCTCGATTGTGGACTACACCAGATCCAAACCAAGTCAAATGATTTAGGCTATCCCAGCTTAGAAACGGAAGAATTTTCGCTGACTGGACGAGACGTGGGTCGGCAGAGCAAACTCCATCGACATCCTTGAATATTTGGCAGCGATCTGCCTGCAATGTATGTGCTAGAGCTATTGCGGTGAGGTCCGAGCCTCCTCGACCGAGGGTAGTTATTTCTTTTTCCAGCTCCGACATACCTTGAAAACCAGCGACGATTACTATTTTTTCTAACTCTAATGCTCTTTTGATTCGATCGCCTAGTATCCGTATGATTCTGGCGTTACCGAAAACATTGTCCGTAAGAATGCCACTTTGTGATCCAGTAAATGAAACTGTTGGCACTTCAAGTTTAGACAAAGCTATAGCTAATAACGACATACTAATTCTCTCGCCTGCAGAAAGAAGCATGTCTAATTCGCGCTGAGGGGGCTGATCGTTCAAGTCCAGCGCCATGTCGAGAAGCTCATCCGTTTGTTGACCCATCGCACTTACGACCACAAGGAGTTTGTGGCCAGCCTTATGAATCGAGGATAAGTGCTCTGCTACAGCTTTGATTCTTTCGAGTGTGCCGACGGAGGTGCCGCCATATTTTTGTACGAAAAGAGCCAATGTTAGAAACCTCATCGCCAAAGGAACGAGTTCGTGCCAAAATACCAGCAATTGGGCTTCAAGTACAGATAGCCACGTTTGAAATCCTATGAAGGTCTTGTTTCTGTTTACTCAATCTTGTTACTGTCTCAGAAAGGATTGAATTAAAGCGTGGAAATTTCAATGTTTTCGCAGCTCGATAGAGATCGCCTAGATCTGCCTATGTTTGACCAATTAGCTATGCGACTCGGAGTTCGTTCGTTACATGATTTTCAGAAGCGGTCCCTGCTAGCAACTATTGGAAAACGAGACACCTTTCTCACCGTACCTACTGGCGGCGGTAAGAGCTTTTGCTATCTCTTACCGGCTCTTGTGTCTTCGGGTTTGGTTCTAGTTGTCTCCCCTCTTGTAGCGCTCATGCGGGATCAGCAAAAAGCTTTAGAGGATCTTGACATACCATCAGCTACCTATGACAGCCTTCTGAGCCAAGAAGATAGGTGGTTCGTACGTGAAAAAATTGCGCAGCAAAAACTGAAAGTCTTGTTTGTTTCGCCTGAGCGATTGGCCGTTCCGAGTTTTCGGGAATTGCTGGCAGGTTTGCCAATGGCTCTCATAGCAATCGATGAGGCTCACTGTGTGCACCATTGGGGGCATGGTTTTCGCCCCGAATATAGGCGTCTCGGTTTTTACTTGGATTCTCTCCCTTATGCTCCCAGAATGGCTCTAACGGCCACTGTTACAAAAAAAGAGAGAGAAGAAATTATTACAAGTCTTCGGATGGAAGAGCCTGTCGTATTGGCCAAATTCAATCCAAGGGAGAATCTGGTTCTGAAAGTCATGCAATATAAAAAAGCTGAAGACCGCATGCAGACATTAGTTGCAAGAGTTTCGGAAACAGAGGGACAGGGAATAATCTATGCTCCAACGCGGCGAATTGCTGATGAGCTGTACGTTCAACTGAAGACTGCGGGTCATTCAGTGGGTTTGTACCATGGCGGTTTGGACTCAATAGATAGAAATTCTGCTCAGTTTGAATTCTCGATAGGCAAAGCTCGTACATTGATAGCTACAAAGGCATTTGGGATGGGCTTAAATATTCCAGGTATTCGATTTGTTTTTCATGCTGGAATGCCGTGTTCAATTGAATCTTACGTTCAAGAAATTGGTCGTGCTGGCCGTGACGGCGAGCCTTCTGTGTGTGAATTGCATTACGGTCCTCGTGACTATTTTTTGCAAAAATTCATGATAGAAAAAAGTTATCCAGAAGATTCGGTTTTTGAAGCCATAGTTTCGGCAGCCTATTCAATGTTAGAAAGAAGTGATTCCATTCTTCTCAGTGAACTTACGACTAACTTGAAAGAGGCTGGCTTTATGTTAGGTGAAGAAGTGAGTCAAGTGCTTGGCTTTCTTTATCAGGAAAACCTTCTTCAGCAAGAAGCAATTGTGGATCAATTCTCTGGTAAAGTAATGCCCTCTTGGCATTTGTCCGCTGAAAGAGTCGAATTGTCGGAGATTTTAGAGCGAAAGCGAGAACAAGTTAAATGGCGCTTGGAAAAGTTGCGAGCGATGCTTAATTTAATCAAAGCCGGTGAAAGTCATATTCCTGCATTTATAGAAGGATACTTTCAGTGATGCTTAGGTTCGTGATCTTGTCGTAGATAAGGAATAAAATTATTGAAGGTCAATATTCTAGGTTCCGGAACATCTACAGGCGTGCCAGTCATAGGCTGTGATTGTGCGGTTTGTACTGGCTATGCTCCAAAAAATCAGAGAACTCGAGCGTCAATAGCTTTAGAACAAGATGGAGACGTAATACTAATTGATACTGCGCCAGAAATGCGAATTCAGGTCTTGAGGGCTGGAATCAAGAAGCTGAAGGCTGTTTTTTACACCCACATGCATGCAGACCACGTTCACGGTTTTGACGATCTCAGGGCTTTTTATTTCAAATCAAGAGAACCTTTAGATATTTATCTGCTCCCTGAAATGATTCCTGAGCTTAGGGATCGATTTAGATATGCTTTTGAAAACACCGGATATAATGGCGCGATTCCGCAGGTGCGACTACATGCTATAAGTTCCTCTCAATTCAGAGTCGGTAATTTTGATGTAGAGACAGTGAGGCTTCCACATGGGCACGTGGAGACCTGTGGTTTTCGCTTTGGTAACTTCGCCTATGCTACTGATTTTAAGACTTTTCCAGAGCAGTGTGTGCGCAGCTGGCAGAATAAAATAGACGTTATGATCGCAAGTGGGATCCATTTCGGTCATCATTCAACGCATTCCTGTATACCTGAAACCATTGAATTATTTCGAAGCTTGGGTGTGAAACGGGGCATTATTTCGCATTTGGCTCATGAAGTTGATTACGATCGCCACAATCTCCTACTTCCACCTGGAATTGAGCTGGCTTTCGATGGAATGACGATTGACCTAAAACCCACCGTATCGTAAGAACGACCCCGGGCGTATACGTTTTGAGGACGCCGACGACATG
>CANGNB010000181.1 GCA_947454545.1 Oligoflexaceae bacterium | reverse complement strand
GAAGTCAGAGATATAGTTCAGCAGCTTGCTCAGCGCTGTCAGAGCGAAATTGAGCTGGAGATTTCATCGATCCTGAAGGAGGCTGTCTGGATCCTTCTTGGTAAGGTTTTGTTTTCTCTAGAGACTGATGAGGCTTGGCAGCCTCTGCGCACAGCACTCGAATGCCTTCAGAAGGCATTTCCCTCGCTTTTTTATGGTTTGGCACCACTCCCCTTGAGCTTGCCTCATTCGCGCGATCAAAATGCGCAGGATGCTTTGAGTCTGATTGAAGCATTTATTGCAAGGCAGATCCTGGAACGACGTCACGCACCCGAAACGAATCGAGATTTCCTTTCGTTGGTCATGGATATTCGAGACAAAGAAACAGGTCGCATTCTGAGCGAATCCCAGCTCTGTGAAGAGGTGCTAGCTTGTTTGCTTGAAATTCAAGGGGCACTTCCCGCCCTCGTCAGCCTTTGCTGTGAGCATCTAGCAAGAGATGCTGATGCAGCTGAGCTCCTGTGGCTTGAGGTGAAGGATAGACCTCTAGAGGATCCGTCTGAGCTTCAAGAACTTAACTTTGCCCAACAGGTTTATGCTGAGACACTGAGGCTCTATCCTGTCGTCTGGAGTATGGGGAGAGTGCTTTCGGATGATCTAGAGTGGAAAGGCACGCTGTTTCCTGCAGGCACTTTGATGATGCTAAGCCCCTACCATGTGCATCGGAATCAGCGGCTCTGGGAAGATCCTGAACGCTTTTTGCCCCAAAGATTTGAAGGGATTTCTGAGAGCTCCGAATCTTGGCAAGCCTATCTACCTTTTGGTGTGGGAACTCGTACACACCTGAGCACAGACCTGATGCAGCTCATGGCACTCATGTTCATGGCACTGTTTCATAAGAATTTTACGATAGAACCCGTTGCTCACTCCTTGTATCGATTGCGACCAAAGCTTTCCCTCGGTATAGAACCAGGAGTCTATCTCAAATTTATCAAAAAATGTAGCCGAGACTGAAGGCGACCTGTGCTGAAAAAGCAGTGATATCGTGCTTGATCGCTGCTTCTAAATCGTCATGTCCCGTCTTGCCCTTGAGGTAATTTGTCATCTGGGGATCACTGACCGTGATCAGAGTGTCAAAGCTCGACTGTATCGGTTTCAGCAGAATGAGTGATGATTTGAGCGCAAAGCTCCCTATCTGGTAGGTCGCCGAGCTCAGAATACGCAAGGAAAGAGTTCGAATGGTTGAGGTGTACTGAGCGAGTCGAGTCTGTTCGCCTTTCACCTCGACAAACTCATCCATGGCCATGAGCAGGCGAGACTGATTGATGTCCAATCCTGTGCCCCATGCGAAGGAGAAACTGCCTTTTTCGATATGCAGGGGGTAGAGATCGAGATAGCCACCGTAATCTTGGCCACTCATATCGGTGCTTGCGTAGTTTGCAAGCGCATTGGGATTTGAGCTTTGTCGCTCGAGGTCGTAGTTGGATTGGTAAGTATAGTTGCCCAAAAGGCTTGTCCGGAAACCAATGTTGTATTGCCAGTCGCGTTTCCAAGAAATTTCAGCGAAGTAGTTGCTGGTGAGCCCTTGGTTAATGGTCTGCTCTTGATTCCAGAGAGTATTCGTTGGCCCCAAGCTCACGGGCACTGTATCTCTGTTGATCGGATAGGCATAGGACACCGGATGAAAGCTCACGAGGTGCTTTGGAATATAAAGCCCTCCGAGGTGAAACGACCACCGCGAAGGCACGCTTGGCTCTGGTGCTGCAGGTATGGCTTCAGCCTTCTTGGCCGTCTTTTTGCTGGGAACTGTTGCCGTAGCAGCCGATGGAGCCATGGGAGGCGTGGGTGCTGGGCTACTAGGAGTGGGACTCGCAGGGGCTGGGTTTGGAGGAACAGGACTTGAGGTCGATGCTGCTGGATTATTAGAAGGGAGGCGCGTGATGAGGCGTGCACTCATACCCGGACTTAGACGAGGAACGAAATCTGGTTTTACAGCTATAAGTATGGATTCTGCCTCAATGCTTTGGACGATGCCGCAGGCGACTGGCTTTTGCTGAGCATTGAAAAAGCAGACGGTACTTCCAGTCTTATAGCCTTCCTCGCTATCTGCATCGATTTCGACGCGACCTGTTGGTTCTACGATAGTCACCGTAGCAGCGCTGAGGATCTTAGGGACAAAAGCGAGGACAAGGCAAAGGCCAGAGGCAATTCCATCTCGAGTGTTCATGGTAAACATCCTCATCTGCAAAAGTCTGCCTCAAGTGTAGCAGACTTACGCAGCAATGAGGAGGGAGGAGTCAAGGGGGCTTGGCTACCCCCATTGATACTTAAGGTTTAGGATTCTGCAAGAAATCTTCGATACCAAGTTTGAGCTGCTCGGTAATGTAGGGGCGAAGATCGGTTGCCGTGATGATGTCATCGATAGATCCGACCTGGAGAGCACGCTCGACCGAATGGATCTTCTCAAATTTTTGAGCCACTTTTGCCTGGTGCTCCAGATGGACCGTCTGGAAGATATCATCGTACTGAGCACGAGTGATTTCACCACGCTTGAGCTGGCCCTGTAAAGCGACGACCTGGGGATCGTCGAAGGTATTTTTCATCACCTGGCGAGGGAAGACCACAGCAGCTGCAGGTGCTCCCCCGATGACCGAAGCAAAGGTTCCCTCAAGAGCGACTGCCTTCATCTTAGGATTCAGAGTTTTCGAGAACACCACGTAGGCCCCACCATGGTAGCGCGCGATGACCACGAAAATCAAAGGTCCTTGGAAGTTTACGACAGCCCTTCCGATCTCTGCTCCATACTCTAGCTGCAAGCGGCGTAGAGATTCTGGAGAGCCATCAAAACCCGAGAGGTTCGCCAAGACCACGACGGGCATCTGGGCGCTGAAAGCATTGATGGCACGAGCAACCTTCTTCGAGGAGTAAGGATAGAGTGTACCCCCAGTCCACGATTCAGGTCCGTCATTGGGTACGTCAGCATAGCGTTTGAGGGGGCGACTTTCGATGCCTACGAGGCCCACGGGATAGCCACCGATTTGAGTTTCCCAAATGATAGCTGTCTCGGCATCGCGCATGGCTTGCCAACGTTCGATGAAGTCCGCATCCTGATCCCGCACTGCGTGAAGGACTTGGCGCATATCGAAAGGTTTTTTCTTTTCAGCATTGGCTGGACCGATGATGTCGCCGATGCTGCGGAAGCCCTGATTGAGCTTGTCTTGATAAGGATAGATCGAAACATCCCGATCGCTTGGATCGAGGCTCGGACGTTTGCTGCCGTAGGGCAAGCATTTGGACACATAACTGAGTCGATAGTGGCGATAAAGCAGGCGATAGGCATCCGCAAGATCGCGAACGCGGAACTGCGCTTGGCCGTTAGGGGCCATGATGCGTTCCACGCCACCGATTCCAATGTTGTCCTCGGCCGAGACACTGCCCGAGAAATCGAGGGCTTTTTTACCAGTGAGGACCATCGAGCCATTTTCTGTCATGATGAGAACGCCTTTGGTATGCATGAGCATGGTCGCTTCCGCATTCCAGTAGGCTTGGGCACCGACGTTGATTCCGGCCACGATGATATTGATCTCACCACCAGCCTGAGTGAACTCGATGAGGCGACGCAAGACGCGTGCAGTCCAGTCGAGATTTTCGGTTCCCGTCTGCATATCGATGGCTGCCCCCGAAGAAATGGGGACCCATTCCAGAGGAATACCATCTTGATCGGCAAGATCAATCGCTGCCATTACGCGTCTGCATTCCGCTTCAGCGAGTGAACCGAGATCTTTAGACGGATCGCCGAGAAGGAGCACGCGCTCGTAGGCAAAACCATCAGCATCGCGACTTCGGATTTTACCAAAGACGACATTGCTCAGGTTCTGACCAGGTGCTCGTCCCTCGACCGAGACTGTTGTCTGCTGGCCATTGGCATCGAAGCTGATGTCATACTCGGTGAATTCTCCTGCTGGGAATTCGCTTTCGTTGGCAGTCGTCAGCATGCTGATGACTTCGTAAGGATAGGGACTCTGCAGGCGCATCGAGTTCACAAGGCGTGTTGCATACGAATCAAGCGGCTTGAGAGCTTCGCGCGAAGGGATGCGGCCTCGGGTTGTCGAGCGTGTCGAGAATTTTTCGACAAGGACTTCAACCTCGATAGCTGCTCTTTGACGACCGACGACATGGGTGTAGATCACGATCTTTTCAAGACCGATACCTTCGACCATGCCAGCGATCTTCTTCGGATACTCACCGACCTGCTCGAGTTTCAGCGGATGTGTGTGGCCGATGTGGACGATGATGCGGTTCCAGAAATAGGCTTTCTTGTGGCGAGCCTGCTGCTCACGAATCGCCTTGGCAGCTTCCAGAATACCCAATTCGAAGGCGTTGATGCGTTGGATGAGCTGATCTTCACTGAAGTCAAAGCGCGTTTCAGGCACCTCGACGAAAGCAAAGAGGCGCTGATCTTTCGAATTGTCTTTAGCTTCGAGTTTGACGACATGCACATAGCGGCTGTGGTAGAGGAGTTCGAGATCGAAAGCATCCATGCGCTCGAGGCGCATCTCGCGATAGCGAAGCGGGCTGAAAGCTCGTCTGCGGATGTTCTCTTGCCATTGCCCTTGAGCATGATGGAAGGTCCGGTAGGAGTAGTCCTCTTCGCGGCAGAGACCCAGGCTACAAAAGCTAACAGGGAGCGGGTTTTTGGCCAGATGATGGACATAGACCAGCTCTGGGTTTTGACTGCTGCAGCGGATCAGAAGCACGCTTTCGAGGCGATCTTCTTTGTGACGTTCGAACGCTGTTTGAATTTTAGCAAAGCTGTTGAAGAACTCATCTTCTTCGACGATGCTCACGACGAACGGCACGTGATCGTTGTGCTTACGACTGCGGAGCTTATAGAGCTGAATCCCCTCTTCTTCGAAGAGCTCACCAGACTCAATAGTCCGATCTCTGTTGAAGCGTTTGGCTATCAGCTCCAGTATAATTTTGGAGCGTGAAGAGCTGCGATCATAGAGCGAAACCAAATGGCTGACGATCTGATGACCTGAACCGATGATTTCGGCCATCAGTTTCGCATCTTTTTCGCCTTCTTGGAGGAAAGGTTTGAGCAGGGTTGCAATCTGCTCCTGGCGACTTTTTTGTACATTCTGCTGGAATACGCGATCGACAAGCTCGAAGCGTGTAAACGTCGCCGAATCGATGAGGACACCACTCTTGCCAACGGTCACGAGTTCGTTCAGAAGATCTGAGAATTCCTCAGGGCTAGTGAACTCTTCAGCTGTTTTAAAGTGTCGTTGCAAAAGGAGCAGGCTCAGACGGAGCAGCTCGACGGCATCACTCTTATTTGCATAGGCTTTGTAGAGATGGAAAAGAGCGCGGGTGGTCGTTTCATGATTTTTGACATCGCCCCAACCATAGAGATGGATGGCAGCCGTCATGCGTTCCAGAAACGGAGCGGGCAAACCCTTTTCTCTATCTTCACGACGCAAGAGGTAATGCATGAAACACTCATGCACATCTGCACTGCGTGTGCCATCAGCTTCGTAAAGATCGTTGGTAAAGAGGCGCTGAACCTTGATGAAGGCTCGGATCGAATCGATCAGGAGCGCCGACCAAGTCTTACGATAGTCTTCATGCTCCTCTAGAAACTGCTCGATCTGCTGCAGGTTTTGGCCGACAGGACTCATGTAGTCAAAGCCAAGAAAACAAGCCAAATAATCTCTGCGTAGCGCTTGCCAGACCCGTTGGCGATAGCTGTCTTGCGGGAGTACTTTGGGGATTTCAAGAGCACTGAAGCTGATCGCTGGCTGCTGCTCCTGAACTTTCGCCTCCTCTTTGGTGCCGTCGCCTGCAGCTTCGATATCAATCAGAACCTGGCCGGCTGCGACCTGCTCACCTGGGCGAACCATAACGCCGGTGACAGTTCCGTCCTCGATGGCAGAGACCGTCATCTCCATTTTCATAGCTTCGAGAGTCAGAAGGAGATCGCCCTTTTTAACTTTCGAGCCTTCTTTGACCTGAACTGTGAGGACGACACTGGGCGAGGGGGCCTTGACTTTACCGCCCGAATCGATCGGGAGGAAGTAAGGGATACCATCGACTTCGCACTGGAGGGCGTCGGCGCGAGGTACGATCTGGAGTTTATGCTTGCGGCCTCCGGCCTTCAGGATAATCTCATCTCCCCAGCTCACATATTCCACTTCGACCAGCTGCTCGCCGATCTGGATGTGATAGGTATGGTCGGCAACCGAGCGGACCAAAGCTGTGATCTGCTGACCATTAGCACTGAGCTGGACTTCGGCCGTGAGCTCAGGCATCACCCGCGGGGCACTAAAGCGGCGAACCTTGTCAGTGAAGTTTTCAAATTCTTCAGCATAGCGCTTTTCATACTGATAGATGGCTGCTGCTACGACTGCAATATTCCAGTTGGTCTTAATTTTGCGTCGCTCAGGACTTACCAAAAAGCCTTCGACAAAATCGGTTTGAACACCACCAGCCTTGACGGCTTCGTTTGAGAGAAGCTCGAGGAGAAAGCCTTGGTTGGTCGAACCATTTTCGATTTCGATCTGCAGCTCATTAAGCGTGCGAACCAGTTTGGCTATAGTGGCGGCACGGTTGGGGCCGTGGGCAATGATTTTGGCTATCATCGAATCGAAATCTGAGGGAATACGGCTTCCCCATTCAAATCCGGAATCGATGCGAATACCTGGCAAATTCGGCAAAATAAAGCGCTTAATTTGGCCAGGGGTTGGGGCAAATTTTTGATCAGGATCTTCGGCGTTGAGGCGAAGTTCGATAACGTGACCGTGGGGCTCTTTAGGAAGATGCTGCAGAACTTCGCCCATGGCGACGCGCAGCTGCAACTGCACGAGGTCGATCTGAAAGAGCTGCTCTGTGATGGGGTGTTCGACCTGGAGTCGGGTGTTGACTTCCATGAAGAAGGCCTGCTTGCGATCGATATCGTAGAGGTATTCGACGGTCCCTGCGCCATGGTACTTGGCAGCTTTGAGGAGTCGCTCGGCCGAGGCTTCGACCTCTTTGAGAAAGTCCGCAGGCAGGTGGGCCGGAGGCGTTTCTTCGATTATCTTCTGATTGTTGCGCTGGACGGAGCAGTCGCGGACGCCGAAGGTATGGACGTTGCCATGAATATCAGCTAAGCACTGCACTTCGAGGTGGCGTCCACGCACAACAAGCGCTTCCATGAAAATCACGCGATTGCCATAAAAACGGTAGATCTCATCCGACACAGATTGAAACTGCTGGGGGAGTTCGGCGGCTGTGAAAACTTTACGAATCCCTCGTCCTCCGCCACCATTGGCAGACTTGAGGATAACAGGATAGCCGATCTTTTCGGCCATCTTCTGGGCATGCTCGAGGCTCTCGAGCGGACCGCCGCTCCACGGGCAAGTAGGAACGCGCGACTGATCGGCAAGTTCCTTGGCTTTGATCTTATCTCCGAGCAAATCCATGGCGAGTGCCGTGGGGCCGATAAGGACGAGACCCTTTTCTTCGGCCAAGGCTGCAAAGTCAGCATTCTCAGCAACAAAGCCCCAGCCCACCCAAATGCCTTCGCAGCCGTGGGAAAGGAGAGCGTTGACGAGGAAAGGACAGTTGAGATACGGGCTACCGGTAAATGTTCCGTAGCCAGGGAGCTCGTGAAGATTGTAAGCACTGTCAGCTTCTTTCACAAAGAGAGCGTCAGACTCTGCTTCGATATAGTAGGCGACAGTGGAAAACTGTGTTCCATGGAGGAGATTGAATTCTTTGACTGCGCGTATAAAGCGAACGGCAGCCTCTCCCCGGTTAATGATCCCGATTTTTGCGGTCCTTGCGAGAGTTGGGCGTCCCAAGGTCTTTTCCTTTTTGACGAGGTGTACTTCCTTCTGCAGCATCTAAGGAAACTGAGCAGAAGCCAATACACGTTCAGACAGAACTCTATTTTTACGGGGATTACCTGCAGAAAATCCAGATAAAATTTCAATGAAGAGGGCCTTAGGGCGACACATTCGCTACGTAAAAGCTGCCCTGTAAGTGAACTTGCCGCAAATCAGCGACGCTTTCCCCAAAGCATGACCGCTTTTGAGAGCAGAGGCTCAAACTTGAGAGTAGGCAGGAGCAAAAACTTCGCTAAGTTTT
>CANGNB010000180.1 GCA_947454545.1 Oligoflexaceae bacterium | reverse complement strand
GATGGTTGTGGGCTCGAGACCAAGGGCATCGACCACCGGTATATTCAAAAACTGACCGCCGCCGCTGGAAATGGCCCCCATTGCCAATTCTTCATGCCCAGGGACACCCAGTTTGCGAACAAGAAAGATATCGAGTGGTAGCCCTAAGGCTTTAGCTATCTCGTAAGCTACCGGAACTCCCCCACGCGGAATGCCGAGGACCAGAGCTTTGGGATGAGCTTTGTAAGAACGAAGGGCATCAGCGAGAAGACGGCCTGCGTGATATCGGTCTTTAAAGTAGCTCATCTCACACCTCCGTGGGGAGAACGTTAAGAGCCTCAGGACCCCTAGTCCCTAGCAAGAGTGAGAGAGCAAAGCTTGTGCCAGTGAGATTAAGCTAGAGCTCCTGGGAGTCTAAACTATCAGTCAGCTGCAGCCAATCGTCATAGGCATGCGGGTTTGCACTGAGGCTGATGTCGTCTTGCCAGAGCTCGTTCCATTCGTCGCTTTCCCTTGCTTTCCGCTGGGGAACACAAAGCAAGAGAGCCAAAGCAAGGCTGGCCAGCAAGGTCCAGGCGAGCCATTTTTTTTGAGGATTTTTCCCCAGTGTACGATCCTGAATCTTAGCCCACTCATCCGAGGGCGTGGGTGGAACGGCTGGCTTATGGCGTTGTAGCAATGCCCTTAGATTGTCTTCGTCCTCGTGTCTCATGGGCTGTCCTCCTTCAGATAAACTTTGAGCCTTTTGCGTGCGAGCGAGAGTCTGGATTTGGCTGTGCCCAAAGGGATGTCGAGGCTTTTGCTGATCTCTTCGAGACGAAACTCTTCCCAATAAAACAAAGCGAGTATAGTGCGGTCCTGAAAACTCAGCTGCTGCATGGCTTTGTGCACCCGTTCGGCTTCTTCCTGTCCCTTCGCGTCTTCTGTGTGTGGCCTTTCCTCGGTATAGGAAGCGCCCAGCTGCAGCCAACGACGCCAGCGCTGACGTCGATAGAGGTCGTGGGCGCAATGGACCGTGATCTGATAGATCCAGGTTGTCAGCAAAGCTTCGCCACGAAACTTTTGGCGATGCCGGTAGATACGCAAAAAGACCTCCTGCACCCCGTCATCAACTTCGGAGGCGGGGAGGAGCCGCGCGAGCAGGCGCCGCACTGTGGGCGCATGCTCGCGATAAAGGGCACGAAATTCGAGCCCTGTCTCAGTCACCTGAGACCTCTGGTTCTAAACTTAAGCCTTTGCCCTTCGGACGCAGACTAGCAAAGAGGGCGCGCTGCTTATCCGTCAAGACCTCACGGATCGCCAGCATCTGCTTGAAACGCTCCCTGTCGACAGCCTCTTTGGTTTGAAGGTGTTTTTCAAAGGCAGCTTTGAGAGACTCCTGATCCTGATTTTTCTCTAGGCTCTGGTCCAGTTCAGCGCGTGCCTGTTCGGCGCTGGTTCGCAGCAGCTTGATGGAATCACGATGAGATTTGCGGAGTGCCTTGATGCTGTCCTTTTGCTCGGGGCTCAGATCGAGTTTGTCTAAGATTTCTTGGAAGACCTTGCCATTGGGCACAACCGGGCCGCGATGAGTCTGGGAATGCCCCTCGTTGGGCTGTGGGGCGCTATTTTGGGCTAAAACTGTCGATCCTGACGCACTAAGTGTTACGAAAACTAATAAACTCTTCCAATTCATAGTCTTACACTCCTTCCAAAGTTTGCTTTCAGAGAGTGAGACGCTCGCGAGGAGGAAAAGGTTCACTCTCAGGCCAATTTACCGTGGGGATTGTGAAAAAAAAATGAAGACCCCTGCATTTTTTCCTGGCTAGTCAGTCAAGGATAGGGTTATGTTCCGCTTCGATCACGGTGAAAGGAGTTCGTATGAAAGTTTTCGCAAAGCAATTGGGTCTGAAAAGCATGCAAGCCGCTGCATTGATGGCAGTCTTGACCGCTTGTGGTCAGCAAAGCCATGAGCAGAGCTCTATCAGTGTGACCAATGGCCGCGAAATTAAGGAAAAAGACTTTCCATCTGTGGTCCTCTTGGTGGCTAACCTTTCCGAAGGCCAAGCGATCTGCACAGGAACCTTCGTGAATTCTTCGCAAGTTGTGACGGCCGGTCACTGCGTCGAAGGTCTCAGCAGCAGCAAGCCTGAGATGTATTATGCGACCCAGACTTCTTCTGGCAAGATGGCTGCTGTTGCCCGCGCTATCAGCTTCGTGCGCAACCCGAACTACACTATCAGCCTTGGCGTCGAAAATAGTGACCTTTCCGTCGTGACTTTCCCAGAGGGAACGGCTCCGGCGACTTCCAATGTCGCGACCGTTAATCCTAAAGCTGGCGACAAGCTTACGATCGTGGGTTACGGCAACAACGAAACGCATCCTGTTGGGGATTCGGGTATCGAAGGCACAGGCGCTGGCGTCAAGCGTGTGGGCAGCAATGAAATCGGTGAAGTTGCTGACGGTATGATCACTTTCGTTGGTATTCCCGAAAAATCAAGCAATGAAGCTCCCCTGGGCGAGTATGTACTCAGTGGTTCTGGCGATTCAGGCGGTCCGTTGTTCGTCAACGGCAAGCTCACAGGCGTCACCTCTGGCGGCGGCTTTGCTCAGCTCAAAAGCGGTGAAGATGTAGCCGTGAGTCGCTACGTAGATCTCACCTCTGCCGAAAGCCGCGCGTTTCTCTTGAAAAACCTGAAGCGCTAAGCACTCGAGTTCGGAGCTGCAAGCTTCTCCAAGCGAGGCCTCACTAAGATTGAATATTGAAAAGCCCTCTGATTTCTCAGAGGGCTTTTTTTGTGCGACGAGAATAAGAGTCAGAGGAGTTCGACTTTAAAGCCCACGCCAGCGGCTTTGAGGCGCTCGATGAGCGGCGCAGCGAAGGCCACACTCGGAGTGCTAAAGCCTTTGCAGTGAGGGCCTTGAGCTTGTTCACTGAGGAGTTTGGCTATTTCCGCAGCAAAAGTTACCGTGACCTCGTTGCCGGGATCGCCCTGGCAGTCAGCTGTGACCATGACCTTGGGAACACCTTGGGAACGCCCGATAAGTCGGCCGCGATAATAGCTACCAGCTCTCTGAAGTTCTGTCGGTCCCTCACCTGGTTGTGGTCCTAACTTGCGAAAGACCGCTCGTCCCCACGGTTGCCGTGTGACACTCGAAAACATCCAGAGGGTCAGGAGAGCTAGTTCAGCTTGCAGCCGACCTGCAATGCCTGGGCCGACGACCATTCGCTCTTCATAATGAAACGCTTGAACTGCATCGCCTCGGAGCTTACGGAGATAAGTCGAGCGGCGGACAACTGTCCGATTGATAAGATTCATGAAAAATGGGGCTGTCCAGCGGTCGATGACAGGCTCGTACAGAGGACCATTCACCGGCGGATTGTTCTCGGGCCATTGAGGATCATTGATCAGCAGATTGCCATCGGTGATTTCATGAGCTTGGCCTTGTTCGGCTATCGTGAGAGCTGAAGCGAGAGTCCCGCCGTTGAGCCCACCTCGAATCTGATAGTGATGGACGATCTCATCGAGAAGGATGCCGTTTCGTTCCGCCTCATGCAGGGCGATATCGCTCAAAATATCAGCAGGGACAGAGTCAAAGCCTGCAAAGGGAATCAGGCAGGCCCCACTCTGCAGGGCTTGGGCATGGTACTTGCCCATCATCTGCTTGACCCAAGGCGTCTCGCCCGTGATGTCGCAGTAGTGACGACCATGTTGCACACAGGCAGCCACAACCGCCTCTCCGTAAAGAGAAAAGGGGCCGGCAAAATTGGCAAGGACCTGGCTCCGAAGGATCATCTTCTCAATCTGCTGAGGCTGGCTCGCATCCGCTAGGATAATTTCTGGAGGGCGTGAGCAGGCTTGAGCGACCTGAGTGAGTTTATCGTGATTGCGTCCGGCGATCGCGATCTTCAGTTGGGGATAGTGACGGCAAAGGTAGATGGCCGCTAAGCGCCCCGTAAAACCTGTTGCCCCAAAGATGGTCACATCAAATTCTGCCTGCATGCCACAATCCTTAGATAGAGCTTCATGCTCTTCCACCAAGTATCCCATATTTTGGCCTACTTAGCATCTGGCGAGGCAAGATTTGTAAAAATACGCTGCTGAAGCATCGCGTTTGAGTCTTTGACTTGCAGACTTGTGGAGGCTTTGTTAACGGGTTGTGAGAATGACGAAAGGGGAAGTTTATGCAGCTTATTTTAACTATGCTTTTGGTCCTGCTGAGTGCGGAGACCTATGCGGCTGTGCAAAAAGATTCCGGGAGCCTCGAACTTACGGAAGGCGGCGGCCAGAGGAAAGAGGACTGCAAGGACAAGACCGCTGCTGCTCTGATAGTGCCGAAAGCAGAGCCAAAAGCGGCTAAAAAAGCTGTGGAGGGCCTGCTTCAGCAGGGTAAGCTTCCAGCCGAGACCACCACCCTAGAGGAGCAGGTTCCGAAAGCTCCCAAAAGCCCCACTTTGGGAATGCCTGCAGCTATGGGGAATTGCACCTAAAATAGCGGCATAGCCCAGCGATGAGGTTTTCCTAGCGAATGAGCTGGACGGCATCCAGCTCTCGGTCACGAATCTTCCATCCGGCAGCTTTCATAAGACTCACATTGAGCGCCTGCCGCGTCGAAACTATATGTTCGAGGCCAATGTCTTCGGGGCGCTTGCCCTCTTCAAAGTAATCGAGAATTTGATCGCCAAGTTGAACTCCGAGGTCTTTGTATTCCGGATAGGAAGCAAAGGCACAGAGTTTTATTTCATTGCTCACATACGGCTGCATACCGCAAACAAAAGGTATACCAAGGCTTTTGGCTTTGGAAAGCCAGATGCTTTTGAAATTGCTGCGGGCTAGGATGATATTGTCGAGGAGTATCCATACGGCTTGCAGGTCTTTTTGCTGCCACTTCCTCTCGAGATGATCAGCAATGAACTTGTCTACGGCCTCTTCGCTGGTACCAGCTTCTTCGACATTCAAAGCGATCAGATGGATGCCCTCTCGTTCGAGCTGCAGAGTGGCTTCCCGAATCGTGTCTTCGAAGCGACTTTTGCGATAAAAAACTAAGACATTCTCGAGAGACATGCCACTGATGGCACGAAACTGAGTGAGAATTGTGAAGGCTGGGACCTCGTAGATGATGCCAGCCACGTGAGGGATATCCCGCGCCGATTCTCTTAGATTCAAAGCCATCGTTGCAAAAGCAGGGATACGAGCAAGAACGGGATCCTTTTCGCTCCGGAGCTGTCGCACGAGTTCAAGCGCCTTATTATCGAAGAGCACAAGAGCCTCAGGTTTTTGTTCTTGAACATGCTGCAAAAATTGGGTGTAGGTCGTCTGCTGAGTAAGAATAAAGTCATCGATGGTGTGCTTGCGTAGTTTTTGTTGAAGGGACTGTTTCACTTCGTTCATATCGGGAAGGTTTTCTGAGACAATGAGCACACGCTCAGCCATGGCCTGAGAATTTCCAAAGAGGACCACCGTGAGGCATAGGAAAGTGGCGAGGGTAAAACTCGATCTCCTAAGCGATGAGACTGTCCCTAGCATGCGCGATTGTCCTTTGTGTTGAGAGCTTCTCAGGGGTCTGCCTGGTGCTCTAAGTTCCTTCTATAAGCGAGCATTCCTGTGAAGGATGCTCTGTGTTTGCGCCATCCGCATCGACACCTGTGCGAATAAAGCCAGCCGCCATCTCCTTGGCAATGGCATCGATCTCGCGGCGTTGGTCTTCAGAGACAAGGCTGGAGTGAAAGCCTTTGAGAGCGACTCCGTTATTGGAAAGATTGAAGCGAAGACTGCCTGCAGAGTAGGAGTCGTCGATAGCTTTTTGAATCGCCGTGTAGACGGCGACATCGATACTTTTCGTGGCATTAGCTAAAAGCATCTCGGCTCCTGGCTCAGCACCTGCTTTAAAACTGGTGTAGTACTCATCCTTATCAACTCCGATGACGCCGACACCAAGAGCCGCAGCTCTGAGTATCGCAGCCGAGCCAGTAGGGCCACCCGCAGCAAAGAGAACATCGATGTGCTCGTCGCGGATCATACGCTCGGCTTCGGCTCTCCCTTTAGCTTGAGCTGTGAATGATTGAATATAGCTGCAGCTGAGCTTGCATTCAGGGCAGGTATAGGCAAGACCATTGACAAATCCCTGAACGAAGCGCTTGACGGGTGGTATGTTGAGGCCCCCGATGACGCCTACCTGTTTATGCATACTCACTTTGCCCGCGAGTGCACCCGCGAGAAAAGCCGTTTGATCCTCGGCAAAAACCAGGCCGAGGAGCTGGTTGGAGGCCTGCTCGTAGCTCACATCAACGATAGCAAACTTAGTGTCAGGAAACTTTTTGGCCATCGCTTGCGTGACGTTTTCCATAAGAAAGCCGACGGTGACGATCATTTTATAAGACTTGCTGACGAAGTTTTCGATGTTTGCCTGAAATTCGTCGATACTTTGACTCTCTACATAGTCGAAGGGTACAGCGAAATCTTTCGAGGCTCTGAGCCCGCCTTCATACGCGGATTGGTCAAATGTCCCATCGGAGACCTTGCCGGTATCGCTGACAAGACCAACTTTGAAATCAGGAGATGCAGTAACCTTGGGATAGGTTTCTTCGCAGGCCACTAATCCCAGCAAGCAGGTGAGCAGAAGGGCTCCGCGGCACGGCATGAAGAAGAGTGGCCAAGCGGGGTATCCCGCCTTTGCTTTCTGATTAGAAACGCGTTGTATATTCATACATCACCTCACGAGCTTCCCCGGTAGACAGGCTGTTGAGTTCACCACGGATATATTCAGGGACTTTTTGCTCGGTATTGCTAAGATTTTTGATCAAGATGGAATGCTGCGAGGAGTCCCGCTGATAACTTGCACTCAGGTCAGCACGGCCTGTCGCAGCGATAGGAGCTTTCGGCCCCTCGGTCTTGCCTCTGTAATGGGCGGAGGCTGTATAGCTCCACGAAGCAATCTTCTTAGCAAGAGCAAGATGGCCATTCCATGCGGGTATATACTTAAAATTCCAACGATCGTTGATCTTATCGCCACTGTCCCCGGTGCTATGGGAGAGGGTGGTGATGACATCTAGACCTTGAGGATCTTGCCAATGAACTTCGAGTTCGGTGCCACGAGCCTGAAAGCTCGCGCTGTTGGCAAAGATCAGCGAGGTGTCCGTGGCACTCTCTGGGTTGCGAGCCGTGCGTACGATTTTATTCTTGTAGCGATCTTGAAAGTAGGTGAGTTGATAGAAAAGGTTCTGTGAGGGAGCGCTTAAAAACGCTAGCTCGAAGCTGTCACTGGTCTCTGGCTTAAGATCTGGGTTTCCGTAGATTTCGTTGGTCGCAGCCGAATCTTGATAGTAGAGCTCAAAGAGCGAGGGAGCACGGAAGGCTTGACCATACACCGCTTTAATACTGGTCTCAGGATGGAGTCGATAGACAAGTGTGCTGCGGAGAGACGTGTTCTGATCGTAGGCATCATTCTTCGTCTGACGAATGCCCAAGAGTGCGCTGAGCGGGATTTCACTGGGAAGCTTGTCGCCGTGAAAGCCAAGCTGGGCAAAGAGAGAGCGTTCTCGATTGACGCGGCCAGACATCTCATTGTCTTGGAAAATCTTTTGATCGAGGGGATCGAAAAGCTCAAACCTTTGGCTCGAGCGGTCCTCGATATCAAGGCCCAGTTCAGCATCAAAATAGTTATTGAGATCGCCGTTCCACTGCGCTCGATTCAGGAGGCGAAGACCTTGAATTCGACCTTTGACACGGTTGTCTTCTTTGCGAGAGAATTCGCGGCTGTTCGCATCATAGAGTGATGAAAACTTGAAAGCTGAATGTTCGAGAGGGTACTGAAAATTGTACTGAAGCAACTTTCCGGACACTTGATAAGGATTCCCTAAACCCTGACTTACTAATGGTTTTGCACCGAGATAGCTCAGCGAATTTCGAAAGATGTTGGTGAGCAGGGAATGCTTGCCATGGTCGGTGTCAACCGACATCTGAGCCGTGAAGTTGGATTTATTTTGAAAGTCTTTGAAGTAGATGGAATTGCCCGCTTCATCACGGAAAAAGCCTCGTTCCCCACGGCTGTTCTTGCCAGGGTAGGGACTTCCGTTTTGGGTTTCAGCAGAAGCAGCTACAAAAATGCGTTGTTTCGGGTCGACGCTGAGCGCATGGCCACCGGCAGCTAAAAGTC
>CANGNB010000179.1 GCA_947454545.1 Oligoflexaceae bacterium | reverse complement strand
GCTGGCCCAGAGGGTCGGAGCGAAAGGTTTGGTCTTGGCTTCTGATATCCGGGCTTATAAGCTTAAAGATCTCAAAATACGAGCCGACGAAGCCGGTCTGAAAAATATTGCCATCCAGACTTGGGAGGGGCGTCTGCTCCCATCTTTTCCAGATGCCGTCACTCAGGCAAAAGGATTTGCGGCAGTTTTGGTCGATGCCCCGTGCTCGGGTTCTGGCACCTGGCGGCGGAGTCCAGACAGTCGATTTCGTAGCTCCTTAGAACAGCTGTCTCAACTGCAAGCTCTGCAGCAACAGATTCTCGTCGCAGCAAGTCAAGCGGTGCGCCCGGGAGGCTATCTGTGCTACGCAACCTGTAGCTGGTTGGCTGTGGAAAATGAAGTTCAGGTGGACGCGTTTTTAGCCCAGCATCCTGAGTTTGTAAAGCTCAGCGATAAGCTCTGTGGATGCCCGAATGAGAACTCCGATACAATGTATTGGGCTTTGTTGCGACGAAAGGAAACCAGCAAATGAGTGAAGATCGCTACACAGCTCTGAGAGAAAAATTAGACGCCAAGATACTCGAACTTGAGGCGCGTCATCGCAAGTTTTTGCAGTGTCGTAAAGCATGTCACAGCTGCTGCCAGCCTCATCTGAGCGTGTTTCCAGTCGAAGCCGAAGCGATTCAGAACTTTTTGCAATCCTCTCCCGAACGCGCTGCGATTGAAGCGCTTGAACAGGAAAACCCCTTCGCGTCTCAGCGCTGCAGTTTTTTAAAAGCCGACGGGTCCTGTTCCATTTATGCCGTTCGCCCTTTGATCTGTCGTAGCCATGGTTTGCCCCTGTCCTTTCGCGACGAGGCCGAACGGAGTCAGCGCGATGTCTGTCCCCTGAACTTTAGCGACGTCAACCTTGATAGTTTACCTGGGGAAGGGCTGTTAAATCTGGATCTTATCAATGCCCTGCTGACTTTGATCAACCAGGATGCCTTTGGTGAGAAGGCGGCACAGCGAGTCGCTTTACGGCCTTCGGCCATCCTCGAAGCGGAGCTCCAGAGAGCGCCTTAAGAGCTTGCGATGTTTTTTCCCAGAAACAGTTTTCAAGTGTACCTATTTCCGGTATTGTGGCGCAGTGGTTGGACGTCCTTGAGGTAAGATATATGCAACGAATTCGGGTGGTTCTGGTTGGTTTGGGACACATGGGAGCCTTTCATTTTCGCGTTTTGCGGGAGGACCCTCGCTTCGAGCTCGTTGCTGTTGTCGATCCTGTGCTTGCAGCTTTGCCTGAGGGAGCCCCGGCTATTCCGCTCTTGCGCTCTTTAGATCAAGCGCAAGCTTTAGACTTTCAGTTGGCTCTCATTGCAGCTCCTACCGAGTGGCACGATACTCTCGTCGAGCAAGCCCTTGAACAGGGCCGTCATGTCTTTGTGGAAAAGCCGGCTGCCTCGACTCCTGAGAAAGCTTACGAACTTGTGCAGCTGGCGCGATCGCGCGGTCTTGCTCTGGCTGTTGGTCATGTGGAACGTTGCAATCCCGTCGTGGCTGCTCTACAGTCCGTTGTTCAGTCGGGCATCTTAGGTCGCATCGTCCACGTCAGTGGTGTCAGAGCTGGAGGCTGGCCTCGTCATGTCAAGCGAGGCAATAACGTTATCGTCGATCTTGCTGTCCACGAGCTCGATGTGTTCCGCCTTCTTCTAGGTCCTCTTCGTATCGTCCACAGCGTGGGCCATTGTACTCGTGATCCTGAGATCATGGACACGGCTGAGCTGAGTCTTTTATCGCAGGATGGTGTGTCTGCGAGTATTCATGTGAACTGGCATACCCCGCAGCGGCTGCGAACGATTCGGGTGACAGGAACTCAAGCCGTGGTTCACGTCGATTATCTCACTCAAACAGCGGAGCTGGTCGGTATCAATCTTTCCAGCTTGCCTCAATGGGCTGCCTTGGGCCTCACAAGTCATCGCGATGGCCAACAGCTGGAGCGCGCTTCAGTTCCTGTCGTTGTCCGCGAAAGCCTTAAAATTCAGCTGGATCATGTGTTTGCGATGCTCCAAGACCAGCCCCATCAGCTGGCCCATGGAGAAGAGCTGATCGAGTCGGTCGACCTTTTGAGCGAAGCCCAGCGCCTAGCTCAGCTGACAGCGAGCCTTGAGCGAGGAACCCTAGGGAAAGGGGATCGCTCCCCTCGTTTTGCTATCCCCAACGCCTAAATTGAGGGTTTCATGGAACGACCTCAGCTGTTTATATCAGCCGGAGAGCCTTCGGGAGACCTTTTGGGTGGCGAGTTGCTCCAAGCCCTGAAGCGCCGCATGCCTGAGCTTGAAGCTTTCGGTATTTGTGGGCCAAAGATGCGTGAGGCGGGTGCCGAAGCCCTCTTTGGGATTGAAGAGCTTTCGGTCATGGGCTTTGTCGAAGTTATCAAGCATCTGCCCTTTATCAAACAGCTCGAATCTCAGCTTTTGTACACTCTCGAACAGAGAGGCGTGCGCTGTGCTGTGCTGATCGATTACCCCGGTTTTCATTTGCGCTTGGCAGAATCTCTGCGGCTGCGTGGCATTTATGTCTTTCAGTACGTGGCCCCCCAGCTTTGGGCTTGGGGAGAAAAGCGAACGAAGACGCTGCGAGCGGTGACCGATCAAGTCCTCGGTATCATGCCCTTCGAAGAAAAGTTTTTTCGCGAACGTTCAGTTCGGTATACCTACGTTGGGACCCCACAGGTGGATAGAGCCAAAGGGGCTCGAGCCGATCGGCAACGATATGGGCTAGATACGCGCCCGACGATAGGTTTCTTTCCCGGAAGCCGGCCTGGCGAGATTTCGCGCCTGCTTCCCCGCATGTTGGCAGCAAGAGCCGTACTCCGGGCTTCGGATCCCGAGCTGCGCTTTGTGGTGTCGATGGCCCCGCATCTGCCTCTTGAGCTCTTCGCGCGGATCTTTGCCGAGCCTTTAGTGCCGATTGCCTCTTATGGTGATCAGGGGGATATCTACAAGGCTGGCGATACGACTCTGGTGCGGGGTGAGAGCATTCACCTCATGAAAACAGTCGATGCCGCTCTTGTCACCTCGGGTACGGCAACCCTCGAGTGCGCCCTGGTCGAAACGCCCATGGCTGTGGTCTACGTCATGCAGAATCTCAGCTGGCAGATCGCCAAACGTTTCGTAAAGCTATCCCATATTAGCTTGGTCAATCTGGTGGCTGAAGCTGGCTTGGTGCCCGAATTTATCCAAAATTTCTCTGCGGAAGAGGTAGCCAAAACCCTTGAAGCTCTGGCTAAGCCTGGGCCTGAAAGGACAGCCCAAAAGCTCGCCTTACATGCCCTGCATGCCCGCCTTCATGGTGATTTGGCTGAGCGTGCGGCTGAGGCGGTCCTCGCTTTTTTCGTTGCAGAATCGAGCGCTACCGACCTGGGAAGAGACGGGCCTGAGGCCCCTTGAATCCATAAATCGCTTGCTTTTTTTGCGCTTAAATTCTACCTAGATGCTCCTTGAACCCTGGTTTTTTAGAGGCCTCTGTGCCTTGCCCGAATCTGCCCCCTTAGCCGGTCGCAACGTTCGGGTTTACCCTGTGAAGAGGATACGTGCATGAAGTTCTGGCTCCTGCTAACCTCACTTCTCTGCAGCCCTTTGACCGCATTGGCCAAAGACACCTTGGTCATTCTCTCGCCGCATCGGAAATCCATTCAGGAGGAATACGTTCCTCTGTTCACTGAGTACTACAAGAAGACCTTCAAGACCGACGTCCAGGTCGAGTGGTTAGACCAGGGTGGGACTTCGGATGATGTTCGCTTTATGCGGGCAAAATTTGGTTCGAATCCTAAAACCTCGGGCGTTGATATCTTCTGGGGCGGCGGTACCGCAACTTTTTCGGAGCTTCAGCAAGATAACTTTCTGGCAAGCTACAAGTTGCCAGCAGCCCTGAAGGCTCAGATTCCAGAAAAAGCAGCGGGCATTTCCCTCTACGACAAAAGCCAAACCTGGTACGCCTCGGCGATGTCTTCCTTTGGAGTTTTCTTTAACAAGAAGATCATGAAGCTCGATGGCCTCAGCGAACCGAAGACTTTCCAAGATCTAGGCAAGCCTGAGTACCGGGACAGCATCAGCCTCACCGACCCGCGTCGCTCGGGTTCGGCCAACACTATGAATATTATCATCATCCAAACTCTCGGTTGGGAAAAGGGCTGGGAGCTTCTGACGGCCATTGCCGGCAACACCCGTTCGTTCACCCATAGCAGCTCTGACCCGATCAAGGCTGTCGTTGCAGGGGATGTGGCCATGGCCATGGCGATTGATTTCTATGCCCTCGCCAAGATCGGCGATCTCGGCCCGAGCAATCTGGGTTTTGTCTTGCCTCAGGGACAAACAGTTCTCGATCCCGATCCCATCGCTATTCTCAAGGGAGCGCCTAACCGAAAGGTTGCCGAACGTTTCGTTGATTTTGTCTTGAGCGTCGATGGTCAAAAGCTTCTGCTCCTTCCCAAAGGAGCCGAAGGCGGTCCGGTGAAGTCTTCCTTAGGACGTATGGCAGCGAACACAAAAGCGTACGAGCTTACCGAGGGTAAGCGCATCGACGCCTACAATCCTTTCAAGCAGCAGAGTTTGGTGAAGCTTGAACTAGGCCAAGCCGTGAAGATGCAGCGAGTCTTCAATGACCTTATCGGTGCACTTTTGATCGATACTCATGAAGACCTGAAAAAAGCTTGGACAAAAGTGAGCAAAGGTCAGAAAGCCGTCGACCCTGCAAAGCTTGCTGCCCTTGGCAAAGCTCCTTTGACGGAAGCTGAATTCAACGCTCTGGTCGACAAATGGGACGACGAGCTCGTTCGTAACAATACGATCAAAACTTGGGTTACCTTTGCGAAGCAAAAGTATGCCGCTGCGAAGTAAAGCAGAGAAAACGGGCAAGAATTGCTGAGTCTTCAGCCAACGCCAGTCACCGCCGTTCAGGGGTGACTGTTCTTACGAGAGATCTATGGAAGTTGTATTTCAAGGCGTTTACAAGCGCTACGGTCAGACGACAGCTGTTCACGATCTAAACCTCACGATCGAGAGCGGCGCCTTGCACTTTCTCTTGGGGCCATCGGGTTGTGGTAAGACCACGACCCTGCGCATGCTCGCAGGTCTCGAATCCGTGACGGAAGGAAAGCTGTTCTTTGACGGAAAAGACGTCACCGAGCAACCCGCTGTCGAGCGTGGCATCGGTATGGTCTTCCAAAACTATGCGCTTTGGCCGCATATGACCGTCTATAAGAATATCGAATACGGTCTCAAGCTCCGTAAGCTGCCGTCGGCAGAAATCAAAAGACGCATCGATGAAGTGATGGATATCACACGTCTGACGCAATACAGGGAGCGGCTCCCTGGACAGCTTTCGGGTGGTCAGCAGCAGCGTGTGGCGCTAGCACGTGCGCTCGCGATTCGTCCCAATGTTTTGCTCTTAGACGAACCTCTCTCCAACCTTGACGCCAAGTTGCGGATGGAGATGCGCGACAATATCCTTCGTATTCATAAGCAGACGGGGATTACGACTCTTTATGTGACTCACGACCAAAGAGAAGCTTTGTCGATGGGAACGAAAGTTTCGGTGATGCACGCGGGTCATTTGATCCAGACCGATGTGCCTCGCACTCTTTACAAGCACCCCAAAACGGCTTTCATCGCTGGCTTTATCGGGGAAACCAATCTGATCGATGGTACCATCGAAAGTTGGGAGTCCGGTCAGGGAACCATCCAGACGGCTCTGGGACGCCTTCATTCCACCCAAGGAGCTCAGAAGTTCCAAGCGGGAGACAAGGTGTCGGTATCCTTGCGACCTGAGGCCATCCTTGTGGATTGGAAAGCAGCAGGTACCGGGTCGAACTTCATCAAAGCCAAGATCGAGCATCTGACCTATCTCGGCGAATCGGAACAGTTTTCCTTGAAGGCCCAAGATGGGACGTCCTTGAAAGTTAATTTCTATCATGCCCCTGAACATAGTTTTCAGGATGGGGACGAACTGGGTTGTACGATCGCAGCAGATGACGTTCTCGTGCTGCCGCCCCAGCTTGAGATGGGGCCAGGAACCTGATGGCAAAGTCACAACAAGAATCAAGTTCCGTGTGGCAGCGACGTGTGCTGGATGGCGTTGGCTATGGCACGGTTTTGGCGACACTCGCCGTTTTGTTTTTCTTTCTTGTCCTTCCTGTTTCGGTAATCGTCAGTCGCGCTTTCATGAAGCAGGGTGGTTTTACCCTGCAATACTTTCCGCTTCTTTTTCAAAACGAACTGCTGATGAGTGCGATCTGGAATAGCGTGCTCGTCGGGCTGGTGACGACCCTCGTCACAACCTTAGTCAGTTTTCCCTTGGCTCTCGTCAATACCAAGCTCGATTACCGGGGAAAATCCCTGCTCTCGGGCCTGCTCCTTGTGCCGATGGTGATGCCTCCTTTTGTTGGCGCTATCGGTATTCTGCGCTTTTTCGCACGTCGTGGATCGATCAATCTCGGCCTGATGGACCTTGGTTGGATCGACCGACCGATCGACTGGCTCGGACCGGAAAATATGTTCTGGGCTGTGATTGTGCTCGAAGTTCTCCATCTTTACCCGATCATGTACCTCAATCTTTCAGCTGCTTTGGCTAACGTTGACCCCAGTGTGGAAGAGATGGCTACCACCCTTGGCGTTCCGAAGTGGCGTCAGTATCTTGATATCGTGTGGCCCTTGGCTCGACCAGGTTACTTTGCGGGAGCGATCATCGTTTTCATCTGGGCCCTCACGGACCTGGGCACCCCGCTATTGGTGGGTTATCACAACACGATTCCTGTACAAATCTTCAACATGATCACCGATGTGAATGAAAATCCGGTAGGTTATGCCCTCGTTTGTCTTGTGATCGTACTGACCGTCACCTTCTTTCTTATCTCCAAACTCGCGCTTGGCGGAAAGAAGTATGAAATGATGGCGAAAGGTCATGTCAGTTCGGGGCAGAAACGGGCGTCGCCTCTGGGTACGGTACTGGTGTACCTTCTTGTGGGCGGAATAGCCTTCTTGGCCTTAGTCCCACATTTGGCAGTCGTCATCACCGCCTTTAGCGATAAGTGGTTTATGACTGTGCTTCCGGAACACTATACCCTAGATCATTTCAAGGCTGTGTTCAGTACCGACCTGTCGGTGATAGGGATCAAGAATAGTTTCCTCTTCGCAGGGCTTTCTACGCTTGCCGATCTCATTTTGGGACTTTTGATCGCTTATGTGATTGTGCGGAAGTTGATTCCCTTTCCTGCTTTGCTCGATAGCCTTGTGATGATTCCGCTAGCTTTGCCTGGTATTGTCCTGGCCTTTGGTTATGTCGTCACCTATTCCGATACCGCATTGGATCCCCTACATAATCCAATTCCCCTGCTGGTGATAGCCTATGCCATTCGCCGCTTGCCCTATATGGTGCGATCGGCAACAGCTGGATTGCAGCAGATGAGTGTGTCTTTGGAGGAGGCGTCGACCACCTTTGGAGCTTCACGCTTTCATACCCTGCGCAAGATTACAGTGCCTTTGGTCACAGCAAACCTTATTGCGGGCGGTTTGCTCTGTTTTTCTTATGCCATGCTGGATGTGAGTGACAGTCTGATTTTGGCAATGAAGGAAAACTTTTATCCTCTGACCAAGGCCATCTATGTTCTCTTTTTGGAACAGGGAACAGGCGAACTCGTGGCGAGTGCCCTTGGCATCATTGGAATGCTGATTCTCACGGTGTGCATCATGGGAGCGTCTTTGCTCCTGGGTAAGAAGATGGGCGAGCTGTTCCGCTCCTGATAGCCATAAGATTTAGAATGTCTGAAAAACCTGGCGATACCCGTCAGGTTTTTTTTTTGCCCAGCCTTAACAAAAAAAGATGCTGCGTCTAAAGACCCAGCATCTTTTATTGAAGGATAAATGGCGAACTCCCGAACCCTCACCTCAAAAGAGCCTAAGCTCCAGAGATATGCGGCTTTCAGTGTGCCTGAAATTTTTGTAACTCAGTAACATAGAGAAAGCAAGAAAAGTCTTGGCCAGTCGGCTAAAAAAAGAATTTAGAGCAAATTTATGAGAAATTGACGCGAAAAACCCGCGTTTTGACGGCATGGAGTTCTTATTTGGGCAAACAGATGTAGGCATTTTTTTCTGAAGCTTACTGCGAAAATTTGACACCGATAATCT
>CANGNB010000178.1 GCA_947454545.1 Oligoflexaceae bacterium | reverse complement strand
GCATAACTTCCAAAACATTTTGGGAGGCCGTCGGTCTCGATAGACTGAGCATAATATGATGCGATCTTATGCCCACCCACTTCAGGGGATATCCCATCACGGCGGAACATCCCTCTAGGCCGACGTTCCAGTCCGTTAACCAAATCTTGCCCGCGCCTAAATCTCGCGCCAGACTGAAATTGTGACAGCCTGTGAGTTCGGCTACCGTTTTGGTTTCTGGATGAGCGTAGACAGCCTCTTTCGTGCCATGACGAATGACTTGCCCCTGTTCGATGACGAGAAACTCATCACAGAGTCGCCAGGCCTCTTCCCATACATGGGTGACTAACAATAAACGCCCACTATAGGTCTCTAATTCACGTTTCAAGAGCTTCTCGAGCTGAGCTCGCAACGGAGGGTCTAAGGCTGAAAAAGGCTCGTCTAAAAGCAAGAGATCAGGTTCTGCAGCCAACGCGCGCGCAAGGGCTACTCTCTGCTGCTGCCCCCCCGACAGTTCCGTGGGCCTTCGATCTCCAAGCTCGGCTAAACCCATACGCTGCAGCCAGCTCATGATCTGATCTCTCTCGCCCGACCATAAAGCAAAGCCGACATTCTCTTTTACAGTAAGCTTCGGAAACAAAGTGAAGTGCTGCGAAAGCAATCCTACCTTTCGCTGATGAGGAGTTACCTGGATACCCTTCTGCGTGTCGCACCAAAGAATGCTGTCTACTTGGGTAAATCCCTCATGGAGCCGCTCCAGACCAGCGAGACATCTGAGGAACATACTTTTTCCCGAGCCTGACGGACCTAAAATAGCGATCCTTCGTCCCGAAGTTTGCAGTTCAATCTTTAGGGGAAAGCTGGCGAGATTGATCAAAAATTTCAACGAAAGTCCGTCCGTCGTCGGCTGAGGAGAGCCTAGTTCTCCCACACTCGCTGAGGCGATAAATGGACCACGTGACTTGTGACGACGCAGCCCCCACTCAGCAGCATAGATCAGCGATAAGCTAAACAAAAGGATCAGGCTGGTCCACTGTGCTGCCTCTACGTAATCTCCACGTTCCACCGCAAGATAGATGCTCATGGGAATCGTCCGTGTTCGTCCAGGGATACTTCCTGCTAGCATCAAGGTCGCACCAAACTCACCCAGACTGCGGACAAACGCGAGTAAAAGCCCTCCGATCAATCCAGGCCAAGCTTCAGGCAAGAGAATCAAACGACAGATCGCAAAGGAGGAGTCGGTAAAAGTTCGTGCCGTATGAATGAGCTCAGTGTCGATCTGCTGAAGTGCGGAGCGAACGCTGCGATAGACAAGCGGCATGGCAACAATACTAGCAGCCACCACCGTCGCAGGCCAAGAAAACACGAGAGGATCTCCCCACAGTCTTTCCCAAAGGCGTCCCACAGGACTTTGCAGGCCAAAAACTAAGAGTAAGAGAAAACCTACAACGGTAGGCGGTAGTATCATGGGAGCCATAATCAAGGCTTCGAAGACAGCAACCCATCGAGCGGCTATCCGACCTTCGAATTGGAAAAGCAGAAGTGCCCCAAGAATTCCAAAGCCTCCCGCTAGAGCCGTGGCGACACTCGCAGTCTTGAGAGAAATCCAAAGAGTCATCGGATCTAGGTTCACTTCCCTGTCACCCCCGGCAAGGTGAATCCATTCTCCACAAAGATCTCACGAACCTTTGGCTGGTGAAGACTTTCGACAAAGTTTTTGGCCAAAGCCTTATGCTTCGATCCGGCGACGATCGCAAGCGGATAGAGAATCCTCTCATGCGCCGATGAGGGGGCTTCCAAAGCGACTTCGAGCTGCTTGGAGGCTTTCGCATCCGTTGCATACACAAACCCTGCATCAGCATTTCTTGATTCAATGTAATGAAGCACCTGCTTTACGTTTGCTGCAGGGATCAACTTACTTTGAACAGCTTCAAACACGTGATTCGATCGTAACCATTGCTCAGCATACCGACCCGCTGGCACAGTCTGACTCTCCCCAAGAGCTATGCGTTTGAACTCGGAAGATTTAAGATCTTCTAAACTTTTTGGTTTGGTCTTTTGCTTGGGCACTACGAGGACCAGGCGATTTTCGACAAGGATTTGCAGACTCTCTGCATCAATCAAGCCTTTTGCTTTGAGGTCTAGAGCTAAAGGCATGGCGGCCGCGATGAAGAGATCGATAGGCGCACCCTGCTCAATCTGCTGACGGAGCATCCCTGAGGCCCCCCATTGAAATACCAGTTGAACGTCAGGATACTGCTTTTCAAAGTTAGCCTTCAGTTCGTCACCGATATTCTGAAGGCTCGATGCAGCTGCGATGATAAGCTCTTGCTTTGGTGCCGCAATACTTTGCCAGAAAGTGGGAAGTGCAGACCCAAGAAAAAGCGAAAGTAAGAGACAGGTTCGAGACATCTTCATGGCGTCTTTGTCCTCTCTAGGGGTACGCTGCTACGCTGCCACAGTCAAACCCAAGAGGCGATCGAATTCTTTGCAGCACAGGGTTTGAAAAGCCTAAGCCAAGCTGAAAACACCGCAGCCTTAGCTATATACTTTTGACACGAGTCTATCCCCTCAAAACCAAGTCCCATCAGGGACTTAGCAACTCGCTCTTCTTTAAGAAAGATTTATTTGACGCCTCGATGTTTGCGTCTCACTCTGCGCAAGCCTATAGCCTTGATTTTCCCGAGGACTCTGGGCTAGACCAACAGTGACACCCTTGGAACCTTTTGAAAGATACACGATAGGAAGCCCCTATGCGCACTCCCTTGACTCTCGCTCTTCTTACGCTTATCGGTGCTTGCACCCCTCAGACTCAACAAAAGAGCGATCGGACTCCCAACAATTCCCAACAGATCACGAGCACTCAAGAAACAGCACAAAAACAGCCACACAACGTCATCCTCTTCGTTGCCGATGGCCTTCGTGGGGGAATGGTAAGCCCTGACCTGACTCCACACTTAGCGAGTCTGCAGACAAAGGGTGTGCGCTTTTCAAAAAGTCATTCGATCTATCCTACTCTCACTATGACAAATGCGGCCAGCATCGCCACAGGTCACGATCCCGGAGACACATCTGACTTTGGCAACACTCTGTACACAGCTTATGGAATCTTTGATACTGGCAGTTTTCCCAGTACAAGTGCTGGTACCTTCACACCTTTCATTGAAAACAATCGTGTCCTCGGTGATCTCAATGTCCACTTTGAGCCTAGCGGCTATCTGAATGAAGAATCACTCCTCAGCCTTGCCCGTGCACAAGGCTACAACACGGCAGCCCTCGGCAAACTTGGGCCGACTCTCCTTCAAGATCTCGCCTTAGCAACCCCCAACGCGGGCGTCGTTCCTGTTCCTGCGACCATCATTGTCGATGACAGTACAGGTAAGCTGGGCGGCTTGGCACTGACCGAAACCTTCCTCCAACGCCTGCAAAAACAGGGTCTCAGTTCGACAGCTCCAGGTCGGGACAACCATGCACCAGGTACCAGTCAAGACAACGGACGTTCGGGAGATGCGAACTCTCCAGGCACTCTAGCAGCCAATACCGAGCAGCAAGATTACTTCGTCCGTCTGCTCACCGAAGCCATCCTTCCTCAGTTTGCTGAGGATGCTAAGCCTTTTGTCATAGTGTTCTGGTCGCGGGATCCCGACGGAAGTCAGCACAATCATGGCGACAGTCTGGGGAAAATCGTACCTGGTATCAACGGCCCCACAAGCCTTGCGGGCATTCAGAATGCCGATGCCAACCTGGGTCGCATCCTTGCAGCCCTGGATGCAATTCCTCAACTCAAAGACAAGACTAATGTCGTGGTCACTGCCGATCATGGCTTCTCAACTATCAGTCGCCAAGACCTGGGCGAAGGGCAGCGCATCCAATCCTATTCCGCTGGATTTACCTATAAAACAGCGGCAGGAACCGTGGACATCATGAGCGGACACGTTCCCCCAGGATTTTTAGCGATCGATCTGGCCCACCATCTCGGGCTGCCACTCTACGATGCGGATACCGAAATCTCAGGACAAGCAGGAAGCCTCATCACTGTCGACCCCTCACAGAGCCGCTCAAGTACAAACACCCAATATCCCAAAGCCGGCAATGCCATCCTTGGAGGGCAAGGGCGCCTGGCAAGCTTGAATGATGCAAAAATTGTGGTCACAGCTAACGGCGGCTCTGATCTGATTTACGTTCCCTCGCAAGATCCGCAGTTGGTTCGTGCCATCGCAGACTTCCTTGCCTCGCAGAATTATGTCAGCGGACTCTTTGCCGATGATATCTACGGCACAGTTCCTGGAGCCTTGCCGCTCAGCGCAATTCATTTTAAGGGCAAGGCTTTGCTCCCCGTTCCCTCTCTTGTCGTGAATTTCAGAAGTTTTACGAGCGATTCCTCGCAACCATCCAATCATCAGGTGATCGTTGCCGATACAACTCTGCAGCAGGGGCAGGGCATGCATGGAAGTTTTGGAATCGGCGATATCTTCAATTTTATGGCTGCTCAAGGCCCAGATTTTAAACAGGGCTATCATGATGAAGCACCTGTCAGCAATGCCGACTGGCCGGTAACCTTAGCGCATCTCTTGCAACTCCAGTCAAAGCACAAAGGCCAGTTACAGGGCCGTGTGGTCGAAGAGGCTTTAATCGGTGGACCTGAACAACTCCCCGTGCTCGAGGAGACTCTGCAATCCACTCCAGCAACAGCAAGCAAACAGATCACGATACTCAAAACGAGCCGCGTGGGAGATCGCAAGTATTTAGATAGCGCTGGATTTGATGGTAGGACTTTGGGTCTAAAACCTTAAATTTCAGTCAAAACCTCAGTTTTCATGAGCCCAATGCGCAAATTAAGATTGTCTTCGTCCTAAACCTGTGCGAGATCCATGCTCCCCTGTGCAAGGAAGGAGACAGTCTTGAAAAAAGCTTGGGATCAGCTCGTCTGCAGCGTTACCAGCGCTTTCCTATGGCTGTTTTGTTGGGAAAACCTCGCCCTTGCTCACGAACGCTGGATAGAGCACGAGCCGCTTGAGCCCATCCATAATGAAATTTTTCAAAATTTCAGTTCATACTCTTTCGCCATCATCTGCCGTCCCCTAGCCCTGATTTTTGCCTTGGGCATTTTATGGATTCTTCGCCATCATTTAGCCTATAGAGCAAAATCTTTTACCCCACGGTTCTTGCACAGCACCCTTGATTTCATTTTTATGACTGAAACGCGGGCCCTCTGGGGAG
This sequence comes from Oligoflexaceae bacterium, assembly GCA_947454545.1. Classification (GTDB taxonomy): domain Bacteria; phylum Bdellovibrionota_B; class Oligoflexia; order Oligoflexales; family Oligoflexaceae; genus Oligoflexus. The sequence continues at coordinate 2,987 of CANGNB010000178.1, read as the reverse complement.
AAGAGATACAACGCATCATTCTCCAGCTCATGATTCGCATTCCTAGCTTAGGACTGATCTATGCTGCTGCTAATTCTTGTCTTTTGCTTCCGAGCTTTCCCCTTATCGGTGGTCTCAATACTTTTTTTCGCGTTGTACAAACTATCCTTGCCCTCATGATACTCGCAGAGCTGGCCCTACCGATCGTTGGCATCACGATAGCCCTCTTGCTCCTCGTATGCTTTGGATTCTATGGCTTTAGCCTTGGCGTCGATGGTCTGCCTATGTTGGGTCTCAGCTATATTTATTGGCAGTACCCTAGTCTCACACACCAATCATCCTATCAATACTCCGCGCAGCAGATGCGAGGACTGCAGATCATCCTAGGTATCGCCTTTCTTTTGTTAGGTTTGCTCAAATTTGCGAATTATCAGCTCATGATCGGCGTCATCGACCACTACCCCGAAGTCATGCACGATCCTCTGATTCAGATCTTCAGCACAGGATCTGATCCGCAATTTGCGAGGGAGTGGTGGGTTTTTGGCTTCGCTTGCAGTGAAGTTATGACCGGAGTCCTGCTTATCTTAGGTGTCTTTGCACGCGTTCTCGCCCTCTTAGCAGCCCTGATCTTCGGCAAGCTCTTAGTGGGTGAATTTGGATGGGCCGAGTTCCCCCATCTCATGTTTATCTCTCAGCTTATCCTCATTGCCAGCTGCGATGCGACTTCTACGGCCTCACCATTTGTTCCAAAAATCGCTGAGCTTGAAGACCTTGAAAATCTCTCTTGGAATCTCTCTTCGCCTTAGATTACAGCAAGATCAGCTCAAAGCTCGAATCGAATTTATGCTAAGCCTAAGCCCTCTTGATGAAGCTAAATCGAAAGGGTGTGTCCATGTCCTCAACGGAAGTCTTCTATACAGAATTAACCGCCACCCATCAGGAAGCCGCCTGTCGCCTGATGGCCAAAGCTTTTGGAAGTCGTGAACCTTTGGTTCTCCATCTCGGTATCACTGAAGAAGAGATGTATGAGTTTTTAGTTCTAGCGCTGGGAACAGTCCGCAGTTCCCGTTCCACAATCGCTCTGGCAGATGATAAAGTCATTGGACTTTTGCTTGCTGAATCTTTTGCTGACGATCCCATCACACTCACTCCTGCTCAAGAAGAGCGCTTTGCTCCTATCTTTGAGCTGCTGAATCAGATGGCCGAAGAATTTTTTGTCCGTCATCCGGTTCCCAGAGATCAGGTTCACCACCAGCTCATGGTCTCTGTCGATGAAGGCTACAAACGCCATAAAGTTTGCGAAAACATGATCCAGCACAACAATGCCATGGCTGCAAAAAAGGGCTTCCGCTACTGCCTCGCTGAAGTCACCGGACCAATCTCCCAGAATGTGGCGATCGAGCGCTGTGGCTATACACTCGACCGCAAGTACACCTATGCTGAACTAAGTCAGGGTGCTGCAGCACGCTTTCAAGATATGAAACTCAGTGAATTTTGTGGCTTGGTTTGGCGCACGCTTCATTGATCCTAGACCTGAGGTCTGCTAGCTTGAAAAGCCCTTTCAGGGCTCTGGACCTCAGAGTTCACCCATATTTTCAGGGGAGACCCGATCCGATGCAAAACCAAGAATTCAATCCTTTTCAACTGAGCTCTCAACAGCTATCCAGTTCTGTCGATGAGGCCTTAACCCTTCTCAAGGATCATCTCGATAAACTGGGCTCTTTGCCCGTCAAAGCTCAGGTCGAACCAGGAGCTGTTGCTGCACAGTTTGCCCAGGGCGTGCCCGAGTCCGGCCAAAGCTTGACCGAACTCTGTGCCCATATTCAAAAGAATCTGCTCCCCGCAGTTACGCATTGGCAGCATCCCAAATTTTTTGCTTACTATCCAGCGAGCACATCCATCCCAGCTATCGTCAGCGAACTGATCATTGCGACGATTGGCTCGGTAGGCCTGCAATGGAGTGCCAACCCTGCTGCAACCGAGCTCGAATGTATCGTCATGGACTGGATTCTCGATCTTTTGCAGGCTCCTAAAGAATCACCGTTCCGGCATACTTCCCGCCAAGGCGGAGGTATCATTCAGAACACAGCCGGCGAAGCTCTTACGATTGTGATGGTTGCAGCCCGGATTCAGGCTCACTGCCGTAAACATAAGGAATCTCAAACCCTCTCCTTGGAAGATCTTTACTGGCAAGACTCCTCTTCGCTCGTCGCTTATATGTCCGATCAAACCCATTTCTCTGGACCCAAGGCCGTCCGGGTTGCTGGCATACGTCTTCGCAAATTGCCAGCGCAGCGCCTTGCTAATGGCAACTTAGGAATTACGGCGGCCCAAGTGCGAGAAGCCATGCAGAAGGACAGAGAGCAGGGCCTAACACCCTGCGTCGTCCAGCTCAACTTTGGCTCAACCAATACCTGTGGCTATGATGATCTGGCTTCTTTTCATGGCTTTGCTGAAAGCGAGAACGTTTGGATTCATGTCGATGCTGCTTATGCGGGACCTGCCTTCATTCTTCCTGAATGGCAAAAATCTTCGCACACGCTTCAGGACATAGCGACCTCGTTCAACTTCAATGGCTCAAAATGGTTTTTATGTGGCTTCGACTCGGCGTTCCTTTTTATCCGGGACCGAAAACTGCTCAAACAAGTCTTCTCGGCTGATGGTGACTATCTTGCGAGAGTCCATGATGAGGAAGTCTACAATCCAGAACTCAAAGACTGGTCGATTCCCTTGGGAAGACGATTTCGAGCTCTGCGTATTTGGATGGTCTTGAGCTATTTTGGACGCGAGGGTCTGCAGCACTTTCTCCGTCGGGCTATCGATCAAGCCGACCATGCACGAGCGCGCATCGAAGCCAGTTCATCTTTCGAGCACATCGTCAAAACTGATCTAGGTCTTGTGTGCTTTAAGCTTAAGACAGATGATAAAATCAAAAATGAAAGCTTTATCAAAAAACTTGAAGCTCTCAGTGATCACGGCAAGCAATTTCTTATTTACCCGTCCCTACT
>CANGNB010000177.1 GCA_947454545.1 Oligoflexaceae bacterium | reverse complement strand
GTCAAAGGTATTTCCCGAGCCCTCTATAGCAACGTGCGCGCAGGGCGTCTGGTCGAAGGGGGGAGTACCCTGACCCAGCAGCTGGTGAAGAATTTTTACCTGAGCTCGGAACGATCGCTGCGCCGTAAAATTATCGAAGCTCTGTACTCTGTTCTTCTTGAACTGCATTACAGCAAAGAAGAAATATTAGAGACCTATATCAACGAGATTTATCTTGGGCAGAGCGGTGACAGTTCGATTCATGGCTTTGGACTGGCGAGCGAATTTTATTTCGGACGCTCCATTGAAACACTGAGTCTCGAACAGTCGGCTTTGCTGGCTGCCATGGTCAACGGGCCCTCTCTGTACAATCCTCTCCGCTATCCCGATCGCAGCAAGAAGCGAAGAGATAGAGTCTTGGAGATCTTGCTGGAACAGCAAAAAATTGATGAAGCGACCTTTCGTAAGACGGCGGCACTTCCTGTGGTAGCACAGCCGTCGCTGCTCTGGATGGCGAATCGCTTTCCGGCCTATTTGGATTTGGTGCGGCGCCATTTAGAACGCGATTATGCTGAAAAAGACTTGGGGGAAGAGGGTCTACGCATCTTCACAGCTTTCGACCCTACGATTCAGTTGCAAAGTGAAAAAGCGGCTGCTGATTTCATGCATGATCAGGGACGTCAGGCGGCTAAGTTACAGCTCGCCGCTGTGGTGGTGACTGAAACGGGTGAAGTGCAGGCCATCGTCGGCAATAAGATTCCCGGCTACCAAGGTTTCAACCGAGCTCTCGATGCCAAGCGTTCGATAGGCTCTCTGGCCAAGCCTGCTGTCTTGCTTTCAGCCTTAAGCGATTCGAACAAATACTCCCTGGGGAGTCCGATTTCCGACGAACCGATCCACCTGCAGCTGGGGCCTGGGCAGTACTGGGAGCCGAAGAACTTTGATTCACAGAATCACGGGACAGTTTCGCTCTTGGCGATGCTCACCCATTCCTACAACCAAGCGACAGTGCGCCTTGGAACGCAGGTTGGGATTCCTAAGGTGAGAGATACTTTTATCAAGCTGAGTGGGAATAAAGACATTCCCTCGGTGCCTTCGATCACTCTTGGCTCGATGGGAATGAGTCCGTACGAAGTTGCGGGCATGTACTATACGATCTTTTCGGGTGGCTATCGCTCCGACCTCAAGGCTGTGCGCGGCGTGCAAAATCGTGATGGCAAAGCTCTGAAAAGCTTTGCGAGTAAAGTGAAGCGAGTCTTCGATCCAGGCGTGATGCATGTGCTGCAGTTTGCCATGCGAGCTGTGGTGATGGAAGGAACAGGGCGATCGGCCTATACGTTTCTGCCAGGTGATATGCAGGCAGCAGGAAAAACAGGAACGAGTAATGATCAGCGTGACAGTTGGTTTGCCGGATTTACCGGGGATAAGCTTGCTGTCGCTTGGGTAGGCTCGGACAGCCATATCCCGACGAACCTTACAGGCAGTAGTGGTGGTCTCTCAGTGTGGGCAAGAATCATGGGGCGCGTTGCCCAGAAATCTTTAAGTTTGACAAACGCCCCAGTGAGCTATCGCTGGGTCGATGCCTCAGGCCTTCTCAGTGCTCCTGAATGCGTGGGAGCGCGCTTTCTGCCATTTGTCAGTGGGACAGTCCCCTCGGAGACAGGGGTGTGTCAGCAGCCTCTGGCACAGCCGAGCATGCCGGCTCCGAGCACTGGTAAAGAGGAAAATTCTCCTGTCGTCGATTGGCTTTATAAGCTGATGCAATGAGCTCAGCCGAGGGCAAAGCATGACTCTGAGATCACCAGAGAAGACATCGAAGGTTTTAAGCCTTGTTCGCACAGGAATCTTAGTCCTGAGCATGCTTTCAGGCTGTAGCACTCCCACTCCCAAAGGTCCTGAGCCAGTTGCCCCAGTCGTTCGCCGAGAGCTCTTGCCGGCCGTAGGCGAACTCCTCATTCTCGGCCAGCGCGCTCTCGAAGAAAAGCGCCTGCAGGCTGCTCGGGCTCATGTGGAAAGAGCCTATCGTTTGGAGCCTCGAAATCCTGAGGTCCTTTTGCTTATGGCCGAGGTCGCTGAGGCCGAGGGGCAGCACGACGACTCTTGCGATTGGTTAGAAAAAATCTTGAGTGCTGTGGACGAACTGTCCGCGATCAGAAAGGCTCGTTACCAAAGACTGAGTAATTCATGTCATTTAGGTGCGTCATAAGTTTGGGTCCTCCCTTTTCTGAGCGAATGCGATTCCGTTTGGCCTTCTGAAAGCCTTTCCCTGTATGCTTTTCCGAAAGCGCATAAGAAAAAATACTTTTCTTGCTGTGCATTGTGGTTTATCACTGATGAATCAATCCTACTATCGTTTAGGGCGCGAATGTTTCCGTCCCTTAGTGTGTTTTGGACCAGGGATGATCCTTGAGGATTTTTCCCTGGTTCTTTTTTCAAGGCCTAGGGGAGGGGGGAGCAGGGTGAGCACGGGGGCTATTTAGTCGAGCTCTTGCATGCGGCGTTGCCAAGCCTCAATCGACACAGACTGACATGCTTGACTTGGATGAAAGGACGCTCGCCCGTAGCTTAGAAAAGGCTTGAGCAGGGCGCGGAAGTAGCCGTTGGGCCCGCAGGTCAGGTGCAAGGCTTCCCTGAGGGAGCGCCAGTTGCCCAGCTGACCATCACGCGCGAGAAGTTTCATCTGGTAGCGGAGAGTTTGACTCACCAGCATGATGCAGGCAAAAACCATCGCGAGCATCCGAAGAGGATAGGAACCAGAAACGGTTTGATACACATCGAAGGCCACGCTCCTATGCTCGATCTCTTCGATTGCATGCCATATAAGAAGAGATCGGAGAGGTTCTTCGATGCTATCCACGATTTCAGGACGTTCGAGAAGAGCCGTTGCAGCAATGGCTGTCATATGTTCGAAAGCTACGGTGATAGCAAGGTTAAGCTTAGGAAAGCGTTGATCGACGCGTTTGAAGTCGGCACGAATCGAGGCCGCAATCGCTTCACAGTACTGTTCGGCTTCGGGAATTCTCTGGCTGAGCCAAAGATTGAGGCGCCTGTGCTGGGCACCGTGCAAGGACTCTTGAGCAATAAAAGCATCAATATCTGCAGACAGGCACGGTTCGGAGATCGCTCCTCGAAAGCGCTGTACGGAGCGGACGAAGGTCTCTTCCCCGGGAGGAAAGAGAAAAGAGAGAGCGTGAATCAAATGGCTCAGGTGCGGGTTGCCTCGGAACCAAAAGCGATTTTCCAACTTTTCATAGTTCCATCGGGGGGTTCGGACGCTGAGCTGAGTCTGCGCTGTCATGGGGCCCTCTCCAGGTAGCTGATCCAAGGCTCTCTTAAGATGGATCGGCCAGAAGCACCTGAAACTTTAAGACTTTCAGTCTCTCAGGAATCTAGCAAAAATCCTGCTGGCAGCGTTTCCCCAAAGAGCGCTTCCTGGTCTTGAGTTCGCCTGCGAACAGGGTTGTCCAGTTCAGCAAGGAGCTTGGGATCATATCCCGCGAGTTGCAGTTTTTTCCTAAAACGCTCCCGATAGTGGGGTTCCAGATCAAGCGCATTTTGCCCTGTTCGGCGCGCAGACCACAGATAGAAAAGGGCAAGCCGCTGATAGTTCTTGGAAGGCCAGGGTAGGTTCTCAAGAGCCTCGGCCCATTCTTCTATCAGATGGGGAGGCAGCACGGCCTCAGTCCCCGCGGCTAAAGGCAGGCGGCTGCTAATCCGAGCGAGAGCCCAGCAGCGTGCATCGAGCTGATCTTTGACACCTTGAGTCAACTGCTGCACAAAGATACGGCCGAGCATCGCTTTCTTATCCTGACTCACGCGTTCGAGAGAGGCTGCCAGACGCAAGATTTCTGGACTGCACTCGCTTGGTTTTCGGAGCTGCGGCAAGATACGATCCAAGATCCTTTCCTGCTGAGCCTGCGAAAGTCCGCCGGCGACTCGTCGCCACAGAATCATATACTGATCCGAAAGGCGGCGCTGCGCGGCTGAATTTTTGCTCATGCCGTGCTCCCACAGCGGCCACAGTTTTTTCATGCGATCGGCATCGTGGGCTGCTCCCCAGCCTGGTCGCAGACTATAGCCAGTGAGATAGTACCAGGTAGCCTCATGCTCAAGGCTTCGTTCACGACGATGCAGAGCGGGCAGAAGGAGATCGGCGAGGGCTCGGAGTTCGTTGAGTGTCCATTGATCACGAACGATTCCACTTTTCTCTTCGATCCATTTCGGGAGTTGCTCGATGGGAAATGGAGAAGAGCTCTTGTTCTGAAACATCCCTTCGACTTCTTGCAAAGCGTTCTGGAGGCGCGAAGGCATAGGAGTTGTTGCAACGCGCAGCGGTGCCTCCTCGAAGAGGCTCGGGGTTTCATGGAGACTAAAATCGAGAATCCACTCTTGAAAGGGGGCCTCTCGGGTGCAGCAGCGCAGTTCCAATAGCCCTGTTTCTCGAATCAGACTCTCGAGCACGACGGGAACAAGAGTGTCACGACCTTTTGATTGCAATTCGGTGGTGAGGACGGGGAGAGCTTGCCACGATTCCGGGCGCTGGGTCACACTTTTGAGAGGAGCTTCGAGGCTGCTATAAAGCGGGAAGCGTACACTCTGCCCTAAGCGAGCCTGAAGGGGCACATGTTCGATACGATGGGCCACCTGACGCTCTTGTCCCTTAGCCACAACGCATAGATACTGCGCTTGACCTTGGCTGTCCGTGAGCTCGAGATAGAGCGAACGTGGATAGGGGCTACGAACCATCGGTGAGCCCACTTGTTTTTGCCAAAGATACCAGGCAGCCCCGCGGGCAATGGCCAAATCGGGTTCTTTCACGCTGAGCACATGGAGTGGCGAGCCATACCAGTGCGCAAGGGTATCCAGGAGTCTTTGACGCAAATGGGGCGATAGGAGAGTCCCTCCGGCGCAAAGCACGGCGGTGGGTCGTTGCTCTTTGAGAAAAGCGGCAAGATGTCGGGTGATAGCGCTGTCCGCTGCATAGGCCAATCCCAGCTGCTGCAATCCCGCTTCAGGTTTTTGTGGGACAGCCGTGAAGGGGACTTCGGGAAAAAAACCTTCAACGAGGATCTGGGTGAGTTCCCTTCGCTCCAGACTGGCGCTCGCATAAGATCCGAAAAGTTTTTGATCCTCCAGAGGGACGCTCACATGAAAGGTCTCCTCATCAGAACCGCTTGTGCTGAGCACCTGTTCCTTGAGCTGGCGTGCCTGTGCGTAAAGGAGCTGATAGGCTTTGCGCGACAGGGGGTGGGGACCCATCTTAGCCTGCAGAGCTTCTGTGAGGGCGAGATCGAGGTTATCCCCCCCGAGCAGAATGTGCTCACTCACAGCCAATCGTTCCATCGTTGTCGTACCCTCGCGAGCATGGCTGCGTAAGAGAGTGAAATCGCTTGTGCCGCCACCGATATCACAAACTAATACAGTCTCGTCTTGGCTCTGGGGTGATGGTGTTGATTCGGCGAGCCAAGCATAAAATGCGGCCAGAGGTTCTTCAAGAAGCTCGACCGAGGCGGGAAATCCAGCTTTTGCAGCAGCCTCTAAGGTCAGACGTTGAGCTAACTCGTCAAAGGAAGCAGGCACAGTGATGACTATTCTCTGGTCCTGAAAGGGGGCCTCGGTGTGCTCGGCATTCCAGGCCGAAGCGAGATGCGAAAGCAATAGGGTTTGAACTTGCACGGGACTTATTTTTTGTTCCCCGCTTAAGCTCTGGGAACCCCAAGGTAAGATCTGAGCCTGGCGCGTGCTTTTAGGACCGACGCTGAGCCAGGACTTGGCTGCAAAGGCAACCTGATCACTGAGTTCGAGGGCTCGAAATTTAGCCTCGCGTCCGAGGACAATCGACGGTTTGTGCTCGGGATCTTGCCAAGGAAGCCGTCGTGCACCCTGTTTGATCAAGCTTTTCGGTAAAATCCAAGCAAACGAAGGGAGACGAACATCGCTGCGAATCTGGCCTTCACCTTCCCATTGAGGAATAGCCAAGAGTTTGAGTTCAGGCTCAGGCGATTGAGTATCCACATAAGCCAAGGAACAGTGCGTTGTCCCCAAATCGATGCCAATCACATAACGAGAGGTCTGACTCATCGATCTGCCCCGAGATCAAAGGCCAAGCGCCAGTTTTGAGGAGAGTCGCGATGCTGCAAGGTGAATTCAAGTTGTCCTGAGGCCAGTAACTTACTTTTGATGAAGACCGGCAATGGTCCAGAGTCTTCAGCCTGATCTGCAGGTAAGGTGCAGGTGATGCGACTCACTTCATCGAGTGAGTCAGGTGCCTTTGAAACCAAAGTTCCCAAAACATCAGCCCCTCTATCTTTGGCACTGAAGAGACGAAAACTCATACACTCGCCAAAGGAAAGTCCAAAGATTTGCTCGCTGAGGGAAAGTTCCTGTTCCTCTTCGGTCCCTTGGGGCAGAACGCAGAGGCCTTGAACCGAGGGCCTTCGTCCCGGCACGGCCATCTGATTGCTAGCGATACCGATGTAATACGAGCGAGCTGCTGCCGAACGGACGCGCAGATCGGCATCGGATTCCTGAAGGGCAGCAAAACCCGCAGCACCGAGTGCCACAGCTTGATCGTAACTGGGATTGTCGAGAACCGAAAGTTTGGTGCCTGTCCACGCCTGGAGGCATTGGAGCAATCGTTCACGCAGAGTGGGAGCGTGAAACACACCTCCATTGAGCAGGATGTGGGTAGGCCAAGGAACGGCTTGACCAGGCGTCCATCCAAGCCGCTCTTGGAGGCGTGTGGAGCTGAGGAGATTTTTATGAAACTCTTGCATAAAATGAGCAAGATGTTTGGTGATAGCCGCTTCTGATTCGTAGGGGAGACCCATCTCCTGCAAGGCCGGAGCATTCTCCCGCTGCACTGTGGTCTGAGCAGAACAGAGCGGGAAAAAACCCTCGACAAGGAGCTCTTCAACATCACTCCGCTCGACTTCTAAACTGATAGTTTGCGCGAAAAGTTGGCTACCCCGTCCTGCTAGGGCGAGAGGGACGCGTTCGGGAGCGTTTGGTCCCAAAAGAGCTTCCTTTGCCAGACGAGCTTTCTGCTGAAGGTCCTGAAACTGCCAGGGGTCGAGCGTCAGGCTGTGTTTATCCTGGAGATGATAGGCGAGGGCAAGATCCATGTTGTCGCCTCCAAGCAAAAGGTGGCGACCGACAGCGCAACGATCCAGACGCAGCTTGCCTTCTTCTGCACCGACATGGATGAGACTGAAATCGCTGGTCCCGCCTCCGATGTCACACACTAGCACCAAATCCTGAGGGGAGAGCTGCTGACGCCAGGTAGTACGCTGGCTAAAAAGCCAAGCGTAGAATGCGGCCAAAGGTTCTTCAAGCAGACTCACCTCTGTCCATCCCGCATCTCGCGCTGCTTGTTCGGTCCATTCGCGAGCCGTCAGGTCAAAGGAAGCAGGGACTGTGATTACAACGGCCCTTGGGCTCGCCTCTGCTGAGGCCTGAGTGTACTCGTAACTTTTGCGCATATGCTCCAAGAGCTCCCGAGCGACGCGACGCGCATCCTTTCGTCCAGAGCTGGAGGAATGCAAAGGCAAAAGAGGAAGCTCGCCCGCACGACGATCACCAAAGCAGAGCCAGCTTTTCGCTGAAAAGATAGCGCGCTGGTGCTGCAGCATGCCCAGCGTTCGCGCCCACCGACCGACGAGAGGAGCTTGGCCACTCTCGTCCCAGGGGAGACGACAGGCAGCAGGCGTTTGCTCTTTCGGGTCGGGAAGGTAGAGGACCGAGGGTAAGAGAGGCTGTGCGATCGTCTGAAACGGCGCTTCTAACTGCACGATAGGTAGAACCGACGGTTCACTCTGCTTGCCTGCTATGGCCAGAGCACTGTGAGACGTTCCGAGATCGATCCCTAGGTATAGGCTTCGGGACATATGCAAACCCTCCCCGACATGTGTTTAGTTGAGTTCGATTTCAGCTGGTGCCAGGATACGCGCTGAGGGAAGCTGGCTGCCGCTGCTTTGGGGAAGGCGCACAGATTCAGCACGCCAGCCTCTGTGCATGAGGCGACCTTGCTGGGGGCCAGAGCTTTCTGTCGCCTGTGCTTGAAGCAGGCGGATCTCAGCGCGGGAGGCCTCGTCTTCGGGAACGGTGATCTGAGTGCCTTCGCTTTCATTTCGAATCGCTCGAATATCGAAGTAGTCTTGGAGTAGGGCTTTTGCTCCTTGCTGAACGATACGCGCTGCGGCTCCAACCTGAGCGTCTGCTAAGGTTTGAATATCAGCTAATGCAAAGTCTAAGAGTCGAGCCCGTTCTTGGAGCTGACGTAAGAAGTTTAAGACAGCGGTATCGTTTTGCTCATGAAGCCGCTCGAGGCTTTCCTTTTGGACTT
>CANGNB010000176.1 GCA_947454545.1 Oligoflexaceae bacterium | reverse complement strand
TCTCTCCTTCTCCTAGGTGTTGCTCTCTCTGTATGGCTGTCACGCACAGGAGTCCTTAACATCGATGAAAGTCGCCTGGCGGTAATCACACAGTACCAACATGCTGACAACAGCCTTGTCTTCGATCGCAGCGGAGAAAAAATCGGCGAATTTTATAGCGACTATCATATCTTTGTCCCCTATGAAAAAATTCCAAAGGATCTCATCAATGCTATTCTCGCCGTCGAAGATCGACGCTTTTTCGAGCATTCGGGCCTCGATTTTCGTGGCATTGCGCGAGCCGGATTTTCTCTTATCGTGCACCGGGGCTACGCCCAAGGCGGCAGTACCCTCACACAGCAGGTCGTTCGCAACTTCCTCCTCACTCCCGAAAAAAGTATCGAACGCAAACTCAAAGAGGCCGCGCTAGCTCTTGAACTGGAGCGACGCCTGAGTAAAAAGCAGATACTCGAGATCTATCTCAATGCCCTCTTTCTCGGACAAGGTGCTTATGGGGCAGGCGCAGCCGCTGAGCGTCACTTTGGAAAGTCTCTCGATCAGCTCGAACTTCATGAACTGGCTTTGATCGCAGGTCTCTTCCAATCTCCCAGCCGCTATAACCCCCACAAATACCCTAAGCTGGCTAAGGCTCGTCAGCAGCGCGTGCTCAAAGCTATGCTCGATGCCGGCTTTATCGATAAAAAAGTCTATCAAGCGTCGCTCAAACGTCCCTTAGAATATCGTTCTCTGCATTCGCTGAATGCGGCTTATGCCCCCTACTTTATCGATGCCGTCCAAGAGCAAACGGAAAAGATCCTGACGACAAGCCTCAAAGGCAAGGGACTTCGCATCTACACAACCCTCGATCTGGCTCTGCAAAAACAGGTCGCCGAAGTAAATCATAACTCAGGGGACATCTATCGACGGGCCGCGCAACGTCTCATCGGTGTCAAACGTCAGGATCCCAAACTGATCGAGATCGCAGCCCTTACCTTGGATCATGAGACCGGGGCTATCCTCGCGATGCAGGGTGGACGCGATTATGCCCAGTCCCAGTTCAATCGAGCGCTCAAAGCAAAGCGTTCTCCTGGTTCCTCCTTCAAGCCCATCGTTTACGCCCAAGCTTTGCTGAGTGGCATGAAATGGTCCGATACGGTCTACGTCGCTCCCGTCAGTGTCCAAGACTATCGCCCCAAAAACTATGGCCATGACTTCATGACGGAAGTCACGCTCTACAATGCCTTCTACCGATCGATCAATACCCCGGTGATCGAAATTGGTCAAAAGATCGGCGTTCGGAACGTCCTCGATCTGGCGAAAAAAATGGGCATACAGACGCCCCTTAAAAACCAAGCGGGAACTCTCCTAGGAGGCTCTGAGCTCACCCTTCTCGACATGGCCTCAGCCTATGCGACGATAGCCAACTACGGACAGCCCGTAGAGCCCTTTATGATCACCAAGATCACCGATCGCGAAGGCAAGGTCCTCTATGAGCGCCCCTCCGCTAAGCCTAAGCTACCGCGAGCCCTACCCGAAGCCGTTGCCTTTGAAATGATCCATGCGATGCAAGCGGTCTTTCGTCATGGAACAGCCAGCGCTTTTCCACAATGGGCGGCGCGCGCTGGAGGCAAGACAGGAACGACAGATGAAGCCAAAGACACGTGGTTTGCAGGATTTACTCGCAACCTCACGACTGTCGTCTGGGTCGGCACCGATGAGAACTATGCCTTTCAAAGCTCGGTCGCCGCCAACACCCTGGCACTCCCGCTCTGGGATCGTATGATGCAACGAGCGGTAGCCTTGCACCCTCTGAAAGAGCCAAGCTTTCCAGTGCCCCAGGGAGTCGTCCTGCAGCGTGTTCATCCACTCTTTGGCTACAAGCAGGATACGGGTATGGAGATGCCTTTTCTACAGGGTCAAGAGCCTACCAAAAGCTCTTCCACTCTCAGTATCGTTCGGGACACAGGCTCGTTTCGAGACTATCTTGATCGCTAAACGTAGGAAGCCTATGCTGAAGATCTTCTCTCTCACCTTGCTGCTCTGCCTTATCGGAGAAGTCTTGTCTCCTGTGCTGGCTCATGCTCAGGAGGAAAGTTCTATCGATTCGGGCGCTGCTGAGCTCTGCAGCAAAGTTTTTAAAAACTCCTGGCAGGCCTATCTCGACCTCGCGCGCTTTCTTCCCAAAAATTTTAAAGAGATCCCTCAGCTGCCGACTCACAAAGGCCTGCACCTCAAAGAACAGGCGTGTCAGACAGATCCTGGTGTGCAGAGTACCATTCAACGCGCCTTGAGTTTTCACACCCAGAAAGTCGCCATCATGCTCCCCCTTTCCCTCTGGCCCGCTCCCGTAACATTGGGGGTCAAACAGCAGATTCAGGCTATGGCCGATCGCTATGGTTGGGATGCTCAACGCAATCTCGTCTGGGTTGATACGGCAGGAGACCCGCAACGCCTGCAAGCCTCCCTCGCACAACTTGTGTTTCAGCAGCATGTCAGTCTTCTCATTGGAGGCCTTCAACAGCGGGAGGCCCCCGTCCTTGCGCAGTGGTCCGAACGTTTGCGCATACCCAGTATTATTCTCAACCGTCGCGTCACCCTCCCCAGCTCACCCTATGTCTATGCGATGGCTCCTGATCCTGAAGCCTTGGCTCGCTCGCTGCTAGTGCAGATGCAAGCGAAGAGTATGCATCGTCTAGCCATCATGATGTCCCAAAGCTCGCGCGAACAGGCTCTCCTCGAGGCCCTACAAAAGCTTGCTCCCAGCTTCTCCATTCAACTTTCGGGTCCCTATGCTTATAACGCCCAGGACTTTGACAGCATCGACGCGCATCTGCGCGCCATCCTTCATCTGGATGATGCCAGCCGTGATCCCGAACGGCGAGCTCTCCTCCAAAAAATGAAGGACAAGGCAACTGCAGAAGGAATACCCTTCCAGCAGCGAGAGCTGAATCTTCCCCCTTTGCTCGAAGTCGATGCCATGCTGATTCTGGATCACTTTAAGACTGTACGCCATCTGACAAAGGCCTTGAGCTCCTATGGAGTCAAAAATCTTGCCCTCTTTGGCACTCCCAAGTGGCGAGCCCTTGAGCTTATCGATCCTCCGGAGCCCATGCTCAAAGGCGCTTATTTTGTAGATTACATTGGCAGCTATCAAAAGCTCCCCTATGGCATTCAAGCAAAACTAGCTCAAGGAGAGTTCTTCGTCGAAGGCGAAGAGGCTGGACTGATCGATCTCAAACTTCTGACAGCCCATGCTGTTTATGCTGGTATGCAGGTCGCAAAGTTGGAGAGTACTCCTCGTTTCCTTCTCCATCAAAATCTCGCGCAAGCCCGTAATGAAAATCAGCCCTTTTTCCAGCAAGGACTGATTTTCAAAGCGAACCACGTCGCTCTATGGCCTAGCTTTCTCTTTGGTATCGAAGAGACAGGTCTGCGTCTGGTGCAAAGCTTTCGTGATGTAGCCAGCCTCAAGCAAGCTTATAGGTCATCGACATCCGTGACAAAGCCTGCCTCTTCACAGTAGCCTTCTTTTTTGGCTTGAGCTGGAAGATCCGTATCACAGACCGAAGCCCCTTGAAAGCGCGAGCCTTGAATAATCGCCTGTGAGAAGCGCGTTTGCGAGAGTTCAGCATCAAGAAAGATCGTCTGCTGAATTTTGGTATTCCGAAAGCTTGCTCCCAAAGCGTTCACGCGACTGAGATCAGCACCGGTGAGATCGGCTTTATCGAGGCGAGCACTCATCATACTCGCGCGCACCAGCTGAGCATCTTGGAGCTGCACGCCTTGCATGAGACTATCGTTCAGAATGGCCTCGCGCAGCTGAGCTCCCCGCATTCGTGAGGCCCTCAGATCAGCTCCATCAAGATTGGCTCGTGTGAAGTTTACCCCCTCAAGCAAAGTCCCCTTGAGGATACAGCTCGTCAGGTCTACCCCAGCAAAATTCTGCTGACGCAAATCGGTAAAGCTCAAATCCGCCATAAAAAACGAGGCTTGCTGCAATTTAGCGCCCCCTATAAGAGCATGAGAAAGCTTGGTTCCGTTGAGACGGGCGCCCTTAAAGTTGGCATCCCGAACATCGGCCTTTTGCATATCGGTGTCGGCTAGCTGTGCCCCTGAAATATTGGCTCCCACAAGTTTCGCACTTTGCATCTTCGCATCGCTGAAATCTGCTTCCGAAAGATTCGCTCCGCTCAGGTCTGCCCCAAGCAGATTTGCCCCTTTAAAGGAAGCGTGCGATAGATTGCGTCCAGCGAGCTTAGCTCCGGTGAGATCTGCATTTTCGAAGGAGACATAGGTGAGATCGAGCCCTTCCAGAGATTCCCCGGAAAGCTTGCAGGCCTTACAGCTCCTCTGCTCCAAAATTCTATTTTTCATATCAACATCGAGGCCATAAGCCGAAGCGTGGTAAATAAGGGCCAATGAAAAACTTACAAAGGTCTGGATTCGCTTTGGTCTGTTCATGACGTTTCTTTCTCTAACGTAAGTTTTATGGAGAGATTTATCTCTCAACCTAAAAATACGATTCGGCATAAATCAGACGAAATCAAATAGGGAAAACAGGCTAAGTGATCTCGGAGACTTAGCCATCTTCATAAAGTTTTACAAAAAGGGGAACTGCCCTCGGCGTTTGGCGAGCTTCGAGTCGAGCGTTCAGAGGGGAGGAATGGGGTCCTTGAGACTCAAAAGCAGAGGTCCTTCCAGGTGATAACGTCGTAAGGCCTGGCTAAAATCTGTGGTTTGGAGATCAAGCGCCGTTACAAAAGCCTGAGAGGGGCCAGCTGCGGACTGGTCGACGGGACTCTTTTCCAAAAGCTGGCGGGCTCTCTGTGCGACCGCATAACCTGAGTCTACAAGACTGACCTGCTTGGGCAAGACGCCTTGAAGTTCAGATCGTAGCAATGGAAAATGCGTGCATCCAAGAACAAGGACATCAAGCTCGGGATCCTGAAACGGCTGGCATATCTTGCTGATCTGATCTAGGTCGAGAGCTTCCCCTCGCAGCTTACGTTCGGCTAAGGCGACAAGTTCTGACGAGCCCACACGAATCACGCGACAGTGCGCCGCAAACTGACGAATCAATTCATCGGTATAGCTACGAGTGATCGTCGCCGGCGTAGCTAAGAGCCCCAAGACATGCGATCGCGAACGCTCAGCTGCCGGTTTTATGGCTGGAACCACGCCGACAATCGGGAAGGCAAAGCGCGCTCTCAAAGCCGGCAAAACCAAAGTGCTTGCCGTGTTGCAGGCTATGACAGCAAGCCGCGGCTGAATCCGTTCGACTATGGATTCAAAGACTCGAACCACACGCTCCTGCAGCCAGGATGCTTCCTTGTTGCCGTAAGGCAGCCCAGCGGTGTCGGCGAGATAGGTGTAACGCAAAGGTCCCAGAACCGCACGCAGCTCCTCAAGGACAGTCAAACCTCCCACCCCAGAATCGAAGACGAGGATATCTGTTGGCTCCCTACTGTTCATGAGCGAATTCTCCTGCTCTCTTCGTCTGCAGTGCAACTCTCCGCTGATTCCATCAGCCATGGCTTTAATGTGCTGGATAGACGTGGGAAGGTCAAGGAAAAGGAGCTAGCGTTTAGGCAGCTTCGATCGCGTAATGCTGGTCAGAGTACTCCAGAATCAAAACATGAGGCTGCTGCCCGACCCGAAGCATCAGCCCAAAAGGCTTTAGCATGTGATCGGTATTACGGATGAGCGCTTTGCATTCTGCCGAAAAATCGGCAATGCCTTGGCTGCGCACACGACACAGAAAACGAATGTCTCTTCCCCCAGAACTCACTTCGAGATGAATGTGAACATCACCATCATAATCACGCAGTGACTGATAGAAAATGCGCTCCAAGGCAATAGCCAGAACGGTCGGATGAGCCTCGATACGCCAGGCTTGGTCAGATTCCTTGACATGCAAAAAGAGTCGCCCTGCCCCGACTTTGCCCATGTGCTCAACGAGTCGATCACGGGCTTCTTGAAAGCAGGCACGCACATCAAGTGCCATCTGATCGTAACCATCCACACCCGAGAGCAAGCGAATTTCTGCGATGGCTCTTGAGATACGATCGAAGTTCCGGTAGACATAGTCCTGATCGCGCTGCAAATTCTTTTTCACTCGCTCTAAGGTCTGTCTTACCGTCAGCGCCTCAGCATCCTCTTCGCTCTCCTGCACCATCGCCTCCACCATGTGCAAAAGGCCTTTAAGCTCGTGGCTAAGATTCGCAAAGGCAGCCATTCCAGCCTGCAAAGGATTATTGCCACGATGAGCGAGATCGCGCACCATATCAGCTTTTGCATACATTTCGAGCTGAAGTTCTTCTGATATCTTTCGTAAACGCCGACTCTGCTCGCGCAGTGTAATATGAGCCTGCAGCCGCGGATGCAGCTCTTGGTGCAGGAGAGACTTGTTCACATAGTCTTGGATTCCTGAGCGAAAAGCTGCTGCAATCGTTTCGGCTCGGAGATCACTGACCAGCTGAATCACCGGAGTTTCCAGCTGAGCTCCCACCTTGCGCAGTTGAAAGCAGAGCTCATTAGCCGTTTTGTGAGGGAGGTCAGCATCGATAAATATAGCCCGAAATTCGCTTTGCTGCTCACACAGGCGTAAGGCTGCATAGTTATCGAAAGCCCGCAGAGTCTCAAAACCATAAGGTCCCATCATCACTTCGATCAGTTCCATCAGCTTTGGATTGGCACTGACGATCAGGACGCGATCGATCCCGAGATCTTGGGTGTTATCATCAGTTGACTGATCGCGCATAGGAGCCCTTTCCAATTGCAGACAGGACTATCGGATAGTCTTTCAAAGTCTTAAAAAACGGTCATGCCGGCAGATCGGAATATTTCTTTTTTTAGAACACTATCAATATGTTAAAGAGTTAATACGTCCTACAAATGAGCTAATTCAACCTGATAGCCCGACTGCGATCGGATGTTGAGAACACCAATGTCGAGAATCCAGTACTGCCCCTTGATGCCAAGCAGGGTTCCTTCCACAAGAGGCTTTTTTTCGAGGCTGAGGGATGTGACTTTGCTTGGATAAGCGAGCACCGGATATTCAATGCTGACCGCAGGCTCATCGAGAGCTTCGTGTGCCAAGGTCAAGGGAAGACTACCCAAAATCTCTTCTGAAAGCTCATCGAGATCGATGGCTTCTGCGGGACCTTTCAGCATCGCTCTCCAATCTGTTCGATCAGCGTAGTCCTGCTTCAAAAAGCTTTCAATCAAACCAGCTTGAAGACGCGTCTTCACCCCCGCAATGGCCTTGGCCTGCACAGCTCCCTGATCCACCCAGCGCGTGAGCTTTTGATGAGCTCGCGTAATCCCCACTTTGAGTCCCGAGGAATTTGCCAGATACACAACGTGAGGAATCATACAGTGGGAAGTCGCCCACTCGGGTTCGCGACAGGTTCCCTTTGCGAAGTGACAAAGCTCGGGCTTGACGATGCAAAGATCGCACTGAGCTAACTTTTGAGTGCAGGGAAAACAGTAGCCCTGCTGATAGCTCTTGGCTGTTTTGCGACCACAGGCCACACAATGAATGACCCCTTGAAAGGATAGCTTGACCATCTTACCCAAAAGCGGATTGAGAGCCAGCGAGACCCCATCAGCTTCGAGACTATACTGAACGGGCTGCCCCGCAATGAAGTGACTTTTCATTTTGTGTAGATGCAGGATCGACATTGACTTGCGCTCCATCGCAAAGACTTGAGGGACAGCCGCTAAGGGCTTCTGACTGGCCCTAGCATAGCATTTCCCAGGGGACCTCTTACAGCTCAATAGCATACTTTCAAGTGATAGGAACAGAGTACGACTTACTTCGCGCGTACCTGATAAGTCAGTGGTCGGAAGCCTCCCTCTTCGCTATAGTGAAGCCTCGAGCAGACTCTTTAGGACATCCCATCATGGCTCTTGCCAAACTCCGACAAAATCTCCCCGCTGGCCTGCGTACCCGTTTTGCGCCCAGTCCGACCGGCTATCTTCATCTCGGACATATTGCGTCAGCCATATTTGTATGGGGTCTCTCTGACGTTCTCAAAGCCAAGGTCCTGCTGCGCATCGAAGATCACGATCGCCAGCGCTGTCGCCCCGAGTTCACAAGAGCTCTCTGCGAAGATCTCGAATTTTTAGGCTTTTTCCAGCCTGAGACGGAGCTTTCCGTTCAAAGCCAACATGAAGACCGCTACACAGCAGCCCTCATGCGACTGCAAGAGCAGGGACTTATCTTCGCCTGCGATTGTAGCCGCAAGGATCTTGCCCTGCGCCTCGGCAAACAACAGGCGACCGGAGAACTTCGCTATGACGGGTACTGTCGTGCGCGCCAACTTCCTCTTTCAGGAAACGCCTTGCGCTTGCAGATAAAAGCTCAAACCCAGACTTTTCTCGACCTCCATCTAGGGCCCCAGACCCAAGATGC
>CANGNB010000175.1 GCA_947454545.1 Oligoflexaceae bacterium | reverse complement strand
CGTCCCTGCGATAAAGCGTCAACAAATTGCCACAGGCTTGTCTCGGTGTGAATCATCTGGCTCTGCTCTTCGATCATGAACAGCGGAGTCTTACGTTCGAAAAGAGTTTCGGCCCGGTGCAGCAGCTGATCTGCCAGATTCATAGCATAACGCTGCCGTCGTTCCAAGATCGTAAAACCAGCTTTAAGATCAGCAGGTGCTTCTTTCCACTCGCTCCACGCCTGTACCGATTCCTGCAAGGCAAACGGAATATTTCGGTTCAGAATGATAGCCAGGAGGGGGTACTGCTGGGCCTGCAGCTCCTTCATCAGGTGTCCGGCTGAACGGACAGCATTGTTATAAGGAGCTGAAACAAGCACAAATCCTGTGGTGCTCTTTTTCAAAGATTCGGCAACCTCGCGCCCCACCCGATTAAAGCCTATGATGACGTCTTCCATCAGCACCAAAAATTCGGCGAGAAGGCGCAGCATCTTCACCCCAGTGACCGAGGAGATACCATTCATCAAGCGGCCACCCGCTTTAAAGATAGCTCCTGCCCCGAGCTTTTGGGCGATATGAAACGGCTTAATCATCCAGCTCATCACGCCGTTCTCAATAAAACCAGAAAGTATATTAGGCCTTGATAAGAAATCGAGGGCGTGGGTATCGGGCGGTGTGTCCAGCACGATCAGATCGTAGCGATCCTGGCTCAGCATACTTTCAAGTTTGGCGAGAGCCATATACTCGAGAGGCCCGCCTAAATTGGCTGAGACCTCTTTATAGATACTATTCTGGAAAATCTTCTCCTGCAAAGCGGGAGAAGAAGCGAAGCGTCGGACCATGTCATCAAAGACAGCTTTTTGGTCGAGCATAGCTGCTTCGAGAGAACCGGAGATCGACTGTCCTAGATGCACGGGTCTTAATTCACTGCCCAGGGGAATACCCAGAGCATCCGCCAAGCGCTTGGCCGGATCGATACTCAGTAAACCCACACGTTTGCCCTGGCGGGCGGCAAGCATGGCCATAGCGATCGAACTTGTCGTCTTGCCGACACCACCCGACCCAAGGGTCACGAGGATGCGGGAGGACTGAATCAGCTCTTCAAGGGAAGCTTGACCGTTGGCATTCATAGCTGGCTTGCCTCCTTAAGCCACTCATTCATCAGCTGGGGATCTAAGGGTTCATCGAAAGCCCCTCGCTCCGGCAGAAGATAGACTGGCCAAGCTCTTCCATCCTCACGAGGAATGCGCGCTAAGCCTTCTTTGAGGCGCTGACGGCTCTGCTGTTCGGACTGCGCGCGATGACTCCAGTAATCGAGCCCCGGCAGCAAAGCTGGCGTGAGAGAGAGATCTGTAGCGCCAGCTGGAACCCCAGGAAAACAGCGATTGAGGATCAGAGCCGCAACCTTTGCAGGTGATTCGCGCTGCAGCCGCGCAGTAAAATCCAGGGCCTCACCGACGACGAGATCTTCGGGCACTGTGACCAAAGCGACGGCTGTTTTTTCAGGATTAGCAATGTAATCACGGACTCGTCTCGTCTCATCGATGATCGGACCGATCATACCTGAATTGAGGACAGCATCCGGAGTTTTCATAAGGCTCAGAAAATGTCCTGAGGCAAAGCCATCGAGAATGACGAGATCGAAGCGTTCCTCGCGATCGAGCTCGCAAAAGTAGTAGAGCCGTCCCAAGAGGGTGAGCTCGGAAATACCGGGTAAAGTCTGGATAAACGAGCGAACCAAAGGTTTGGTAAAAACTTTTTCGAAGAGCTTGGCAAAGCCAAGATGCTTGATCACAAAGTCGCGAAAATTATCCTGAGGATTGAGATTGATCACCGAGATACCAGGCAGCAACTCGCGCAGATTGTGACCGACAGGTTCGCTTCCAAACAGGGGGGCTAGCTGATCGTGGGCGCTCGACTCGACAATGCAGACACGCTTGCCCTGCGAACGAGCCTTGAGGGCGAGGGCGACACTACTCAGGGTCTTGCCTATACCGCCTTTTCCTGTCACCATGATTAAGTTTTTTTGCAGCAGAGCCGCGAAAAAATCCTGCACTCGGCCTCCCGATACCCTCAGCTGAGATTAGCTCGGCTTGTTGCTATCGTCTTTTTTCTCATCTTTCAGACGAGGGGCTTCCTCATCCTTCAGACCCTTCTTGAAATTCTTAATACTCTCACCAATTGCCCCACCCAGTTTTGGTAGTTTGCTCGTACCGAACAACAGAACCACAACCGCTGCGATAATAAGTAATTCTGACCAACCTGGCATCGTAACCCTCGCTCTTCAAACGTGAACAACCTATGCGTGTCGCTTCCCTCTACTATGCCGCTTTAGACGGAGCCGACCATTGTGCCCCTAGTATACCCGCTCCGCTGCCTTTCGCTAAGTCGCTTCTTTGATCTTTTGCATTTTTCGTAATGGCACCCGCCCCCGCTCATCCCGCTTTGTCCACCAAGACCGGGACGGTTGCTCCCTGAGGGTTCCATGCTGCCGCCAGAAAGTAAGGCGGTTCGTGCCCAGCAATCACTTGAGCCTTAAGGAATTCACGGAAGGCCCAACGCTTCTGCTCCCAGCTCATCGCCTCAAATTGGGCCTCGCGCAAACCCTGAATATTCAGCGTATCTAATTTGTTGGTATCAGCACTCAGCAGATAAATATTGCGCTGAAGACTCAGGCTCGTGACCTTCCAGTAACGCAGGTAGCGGCCATTTTGAAGAGACAGGACGACACGATTGAGCGGTGTGACCTCCTGCTCCGAACCAAGAACGAGCGGACGCGCAGGCCCAAAGTGACCGCTAAGAACCTCTCCCTTTTGTCTGTGGAGGAGACTGAAGGAAAGGGCTATCCCTTCGAGGTTCTGAACCCCAGGACAGGTATGAAAGTGACGTTCCACCGCTTCCCGAATATCATCCGCGTTCCACTGTTCGACACTCGCGTCCGCCATCAGAGTTCTGAGGGTCATGAGCTCATGCCAGAGCACGGAACTCAGCTCGGTGCGAATGCTTTCCGGGCCATTCAAACGACAGTAGGCCACAAGGTAAGCATGATCCGAAATGTTCAGACCGAGGTACCATAGAGATTCACGCGCTGTCTTGAGATTACCCTCGCCCCAGACATGAAGCCAAGCGCAGGGTTCCAGGTGAAACTGTCCTGAGGCATAGATCATAGGAGGCGTCGCCGTATCCAAAAGGGCTGGCGGTGTATAGCTCGCTAACCAAAGCCCAATCTGCGCGCCGAGGTGATCCAGGAGCTGCCGTTCTTGGGTTGAATCCTGATCCTGCATTTTGTTTTTTTCGAGGAGCAGGACGCCTATCCCTTGGCCTTGATAGCGTATGGGCACCAAAGTATTCATGCTGCGTTGCCGCAACATGACGGGACTGTAGATATCTTCGGCTTTCTCTTCTTGCGTCTGGGTCGCTGTCTGACTGTCGCCAAACACCATAGTACCCGCCGCCTCAGCAAAATTCGTCGTGACATCGAGAGCGCCCACATCCTCGGCGAGCACCGTTTGCACCGCTGCCGCAGGCCGCCCGTAGGCATCGCTCGTGCGTGATGAGGTTTCTCCTGCCATCCATGGGGCGTCTCCTACCGGTATCGTCAGCGACGATCGCAGATGACAGTAAGGTGCCGTATAAGCCACGATCTGCTGCCATTTGCTTTCAACACCACCCAAGGACCGCCCACTCTCGGCAATGTCTTGGGCTGTCACCAGGTAGGCCTCAGCAAATTCAAAGCGTTCTCGCAGAAGTGGAAAAAGCTGCGCACGAACCTGCTCAAGAGTCACCAGCGAACTCTTGAACTCTGGCAAGAGTCGTAGATGCTCAAAGAGAAGATGATCCAAGGGTTCCCGCAGCACAGCATGCTGGACTGTGCGATGGGCTGTCATATCTTCTTGCAAGAACATACCCTGATCGCGTGAGATCTTCCGACAGATAGCATAAACCAAGGAGATCTGAAGAGCTCGCGAGCGATCATTCACTTTTTGCAGATAATCGATGCGTAATAGAGCTTTGGAGGCTTGCAAGTGACGACCAAACCATAGCTCCGCAAACAGCTCTATGATAGGCAGCTGACTCATCTTAGCCTTACGCAAAGCTTTGTCATAATGAAGATTGATACGCTTGCCGCCAAAAATTTCTTGCAAGCGAGCGAAGATGAGAATGGGGATAGCGCGGGTACGATACTGAGGCCGTTGTGTGAGCTTTTGCACATGCAAAAGCTCGGCCCGAAAGCCTTGGGGATCGAGAAGTTCACGCCCATATTCAAAAGCATAAACATCTGAAAATACTCCAATAAATAGCAAAACAAAATCGCTTTCATGAGGCAGATACAGCGGTTCTTCAAGGCCATCTTGAAAGTGCTTGAGGATGTCCTCATAAGCACTCCGTGATCGCTCGCGCTCCCCTGCTGCCAGGCTGACGATCGCTTCGGTAATGCGTGCAAAAGGATCCCAGCGACGGCTCCCTATCTCAGCCCGCTTGAGGATGAAGCTGCGATAGCTCACGATGAGATCGCGTGAGTCTGTAAGCAAGAGCCAAAACAGATACATCGAGACCGCCCGCGGGGTCAGCCAGTGGCGGACGGTGAGAATATGCGGCAAAGATTGGATGAGACGCGTAAGCTCCTTACCTTGAGCCTGAGTGAGAAAGCAAAAGATGCGATAGATATTTTCATGCATCGAGGCGAGACGAAAGTCGACCGACTGCAAACCTTCCTTCATCGTCTCAATTTGGTAACGCGGATCTTCAGACTTTCCCTGATAGGCATCGACGTAGAGGACTTGTATAAAATTTACGTAGGCAGACGTCGCCTTCCAGCCATGCTCCTGCGCCCTTCTCTGGATAAACTCGAGCAGCTGATAGGCCCGCACCCGCAGACCTACATAAGCCAAGATCGCTGCATGATCACAGAGCACCCGCAAAGCAATATCCTCAGGCACTCCATAGCGAGCCGCCCGCTTCATCATCTCCATATGATAGACGAGACCAAGGCGCTTGTCGTAATTGAGTCCGGCATCTTGCCCCATAGCATAGAGCAAAAAGGGGTGAAAGCTCTGCCTGCTGTTTTTCAAAGCCACCGGTTCCGCACGACGCAAGACCTTTGCTGGCAAACTTCGCGGCAGAGGACGTACCGCACTCCAGGCAAAGCGCAAGGCAGCCCAGCCAAAGCTAACATAATCAGCCTTGATGGATGGAAAGCGCAATTTTTCAAAGGCTGCGACCAGCTCTTTAATCGCAGCTCCGACATAGCCCCCGACCATATGCATCAGCGCAAGTTTATACGAAATATAAGCAAATTCGACCCGACTGAGCTGCATCTTGCGAAGCTCCATATAGAGTCGCGCTGCATCCGTGAAATCTCGATTGGCATAAAAGATGTCGGCCAGGGCATAAGAGACCTGTTTTTTAGCTTGAAGGACCTGTTTGGGATCGATCGTGAGCTGCGGCAATAGATTCCGAGCATTTTCATAGTAGCGCTGCGCGGTCAGCATAGCCTCAACTTCGATCGCTTTGGCTCCCGCCAGCATATTGTACTGAACCGCTTTAAAGACCAGCTCCCCATCCTGTCCACCTTGTGTTCCAAGGGCTTGATAGTAATGGTGTGCGAGGGTAAAAATGACCTGAGGCTGATTCAGTTTTTCCTTGGACTCGGTTTGCTTGGCGACGAGGCGATGAAGCTCACGCCGCCGTTCGACCACAATGTGATCGCGCAGCGTTTCACTGATACTTCTATGGCAAAACACGTAAGCATAATGGACCGAGTCTCGATCAGTGTATTGGAGCTTAAGCAAGAGACCCGAATCGGCTGCATCTTTGATCGTTTCCTGGACTAGTTGCCGGCTGAGCTCGGGGCTGATCAGAAGACTATCGATCTGAAATTGGGTACCGAGGATAGCTGCAACCTCAAGAACTTTGAGTGCATCTTCAGGAAATTCAGCCAGGCGATTGAGAGTGAGGTCAATCGAGCTCGAATGAATGGGAGTGCTATAGATCTCCTCCATCTCACAGACCCAAGCCCCATCAGGATTAAGACTGATCAGCTCCTGGGTCACAAGACTCCGATGCACCTCGAGGATATAGAGAGGATTGCCCCGAGTTTTGCGCTGGAGAAAATCTGTGAAACGAGGATCGAGCTCTTGATCCATCGCCAGGATCGATTCGCTCAGTGTGCCGACGGCAGACTCTCCGAGGTGCTGAACTTCGATCTCCTGGTAGCGTCTTTTGAGCTTAGAAAACTTGCTTAAAAAGGCCTGAAAACTGCTTTTATTGGCCGATTCACTGGGTCGATGGGAGATGACCAAAAACAGCTGTTGGGAATTGTTGTAGCTAAAGAACCGATCGATGAGTTCGAGACTTTTTTCATCAGCCCAATGCATATCATCCAAGAAGATGGCGACAGGCTCACCATCGGCCGCCAGACAGCGGGTAAAGTCAGAAAAGGCCTTAGCAAAATCGCCGAATTCATCGGCTTTGTCAGTCTCGAGCTCACTGCGCACCAAGTCTTCGTTGACATGCTCATCGAGGTAGGGCTTGAGGCCTTGCACAACTTCTGCCACAAGCGCAGCTGTTGGTCCGAGCAAAGTCCGGACCCGACGCTTGATCTCTTCAGCCTCAGTAGGCTGTGATTTAAAGATATGGATCAGATATTCATTGAAACCGTTCGCCAGAGCATTGAAAGGCAAATTGTTTTCGTGACGAGAAAAACTCGTACTGATATAGCGGATTTTATGCCGTGCGAGATAAGCTCGAAATTCTTTGAGCAGACGCGTTTTGCCTATCCCCGCTTCCCCTTTGATGACAGCGAGGCGACTCCGACTTTTTTCTTTGGCTATCGCATTGTAGTTGCTCACAAGTGCTTCAAATTCCGTCTCGCGCCCGACCAAAGGAATTTTTGCGGGGAGGATATTCAAGCGGTCATAGCGCCCCAGGACAAAGCGCTGACCCCTTGGTTTTTGGCTGCGTAGAATGCGGCGTATCCTCTGCAGATCGACATGTAAACCGAAGGCCGTCTGGTAACGATCGTTCGGATGCTTGGCCATCAGCTTCATCACGACATCGTTGACAAGTCCCGGCACATCGGGACGGATCGCTGTGAGCGGTTCTGGCGGCGCGTAAGCATGGTCGCGGGCAAGTTTCTCGCGCGTACTTCCCACGAAGGGTGGCCGCCCCGCAAGAACCTCGTAAAGGACGCACCCTAGAGAGTAAAGATCCACCCGGTGATCGACCGGAGCATCCAGGTACTGGCTGGTTTCTGGCGCCATGTACAGCGGGGTCCCAGCGATATCTTGATTGCTTTCGCTATCGGTATAGAGATCCAACTCGGTCAAGCGGGCAATTCCAAAGTCGAGCACCTTGACCAGATGCCCCCCTCCCTCAGAGCCCCTTTCGATGATGATATTCTGCGGCTTGATATCCCTGTGGATAATGTTTTTGGCATGGGTGTACTCAAGAGCCGAGGACACCTGAAGCCCAAGATCGAAGAAAAAATCGAGGTTCTTGCGTCCACCGCGAACCAATGACTCCTTGAGATCATGGCCATTGGCTACTTCCATCACAATGTAGTAGCCACTGATCACAGCTGCGCCGTCGGAGCGTTGCGGCTGATAAAGACCCAACTCCAAGAAGGTGATGATATTCGGATGGCGCAGACGAGCCATGAGAGCGGCTTCTCGCTGAAAGCGGAGCACGTCTTCATAGTCGAGCTGATCGCGTTCGATCACCTTGATGGCGAAAGTTTGGGCAGGATCGTCGAAAGGTATGGCCCGGTACACGCGCCCCATCCCACCGCCCCCGATTTCGCCGGTAATGCAGTAGCGATCAGCGATGTTTGTGCCTACCCAAAGGCCGTGCCGCGTCACCCAGAACTCTCCCATTCTCTAAGGAATTTTCCTGCTCTTTGCAGGATTTCCAAAAAAACTCCCTACCTGTCGGGACTGTCGGAAAGTTTTTCGGCACTTATGACAAAGTCCTTAAGCTCCTGGCGTTTTCCTGATAAAAAGGGTGGACGATTGTTGACTCACTCGCGAATTTGCAAAAAAGCCCAAGACTCGGAAGGAATTCATATGTCAAGTTTGTCAGGTCAAGCTGGAGGCGAAAGCAAAACTAGCTTCTTCGACCGTCGCCACACCAAGATCATTGGAACGCTCGGTCCCTCGTCTTCGACCTATGAAGTGCAAAAGCAGCTGATCGAAGCGGGGCTTAATGTCGCTCGTCTCAACTTTTCGCATGGAGACCACGAGACCCATGCCCGCAATATCGAATCGATCCGTCGTGCCAGCGCTGAACTCGGTCGTCCCGTAGCCCTGCTCCAGGATCTTCAGGGACCAAAAATTCGTGTTGGTCGGCTGATTGGTGGTCAGATGGAAATCAAAAGCGGCGAATACTATCGCCTGCGTTTTGGGGTTGAGCAGGACGATCCCAAAATCATTCCCATCGACTATCGCGGCCTCGTG
>CANGNB010000174.1 GCA_947454545.1 Oligoflexaceae bacterium | reverse complement strand
TTCGCCTTGACGCCACGAACGAATCACAAAACTCATCGACAAGGCATTGACCGCTTTGGTTCCGACTCCGTTGAGACCAACAGATTTTTTGAAGGCTCCCGACCCGTACTTTCCGCCGGTATTGATCTGCGAAACACAATCCACCAGTTTCCCGAGAGGAATGCCGCGACCGTAATCACGAATCCGCACGGCACTTGGTGTCAGGAAAAGCTCAACGCGATCGCCCGCCCCCATCACATGCTCATCGATGGTGTTGTCGACGATTTCTTTTAGCAAGATATAGATGCCATCATCACTCTGGCTGCCATCACCGAGCTTGCCAATATACATGCCGGGACGCAGGCGAATATGATCCTTCCAATCGAGCGATTGGATATGGTCTTCGGTATATTTTTGTTCCATGCATCTCCCAGCAGCGCCGCCAACTCGACTAAGGCAAAGTTTCGCTTAAATTTCATAGACATCAAAGGGCAAGGATGACGAGAGGCAAGGGCTTTGACAAGAGAAAAGCGTGAAGGATCTTGACCTGCGCTCTCTTGAGCACGGGCCTTGATCCTTTTTTGCGATGCCAAGGGGAAGGGGTATCAGAGAAAATATGTCTATTTGGCGACTTCAAGGGTTTCGAAGGAAAAGGAGAGCTGATCTACGCCGATATCAGCAAGCCATGTAGACGCCGTTGATCCGCCTGTCTTAATCTCAGGCTGAGCTCCCCCTGCGACGGTATCCACAATCGTGTAGGTCGCATGGTTACTGTAGAAAAGCCCATTGATGAGCGGCTTGATGTTCTTCACTTTAAGAGGTGCCGATGAGACAATTTTGAGGCCTGTCACACCCAGCGATTTTTTACCCTCAGCTTTGGTCTGCTCCCAGATGGTCGCGACAATCGCAGCACCATCGGCTCCAGCCACTTTCAGCGGCACCTTCACTTCTTTGTATTCGTTGACGAACTGATCGCCATTGAAATCGTCTTTACGCTGTGTGATCACGACCATGTTGATACGAGCTCCAGGGTCGCGGTAGAAGACCTTGACCGGCTGAGCTCCAGCAGCCGTGACTGCTAGACTGAGAGGAGTGGTCACATTATTGGCTGTGGTGGTCACCTGGACCCATTTCCAGTTGGTGGTCGCCCCTGGAGCCACGGGTGTCACGGCTCCAGCGCCTGCTTGGATAAAAAAGCGGGAATTCGCAGCAGCCTTAGTTTTCACGCGCATCCAGACATAATAGGTCCCTGGAGCTTTCACATCCATGTTGAAGGTGATCGACTGGGCTTGGTTGGCGTTGTTGCCACCAGGAGCTGTCGTATCAGGTGAGGTTGCGTAGGACTTGATAGGGCCATCGGCATCATCGGTGGCCATCGCAAAGGGGGCGGCAAGGGTAGCTTTGTCTACGCCCTGAGCCACATAGTTGTTCTGATCGATGGCAATGGCCACGGGTGTGGCGGAAGCAAACGCAACCTGCTCGCTAGTATTCGGATACTTCACGGGAGTGGGCTTGTAACCTGCGGCAGCAAGGTCTGTAAGCCAAGCATTGATGGCGCCTGACATCTTATCATAGCACTTCTTGGCTTCCGCCTCCCAGCAGTTGTGTCCACCTGTTTTCCAATCCATCTTGCTGACCGGAAGAGTCCGATCCACACCTGCGAAGGCATTGAAGTTGGTGCGTTTGAGAAACTCTGTGTGAGCTCGTTCGATATCTGGTGAAGAGCCATCAGCTCCCGGCTTTGCAGCGAAAGTCTCACTGTGACAGCTCGAACAGTAAGGGCCCAAAATAGGCTCGTAAACGTTGGTTTGAAACGAGGTCAAGGAGGCTGCAACAGGCACCCCACTCGTTGGGTTGATGGGATTACCATCCGGTCCCAAAATAGTACCGGCATCTGAGGAGCGCACGGGCCGTGAGGGCGCTTTTTGCCCACAAGCCCCGACTAGCCCCAGGACACCGACCCAAGAAAGCACGACAATGCCTTGATAAAGTCGCATAGAACAGCTCCCCCCTCACTCGCGAAACCATCGCTCGTTCTTTTTTAGCTCGAACTCTCTCACCTGTTCTCGCATCAGGCCTTTGGTGCAAAGGCTTGATACTGCTTTTCAGCGCCCTTAAAGGGGTTGACTGCCCCGTTAGCGGAGAGAACTGAATCAAATTGCGCTAATTTTCCTGCGAAGGATGCATAGTTATAGGCTAGACATAGAGCCGCTGTCTGCGGTGCGTTTGCCGTCAGAAGATAACTTGTATCGACGGCACCAGCATCACTGAACTTACCGATCTGATGGAAGTTCATTTGTGGTTTAGCTGTGGCACCGATTGCAAACATCAGCATCATGCTGCGCGCGCCGGAATCGGCTGCACCTGGGATGCGATCTGCAGTGCCGGCACCGCTGGTCGACACCGATCCATCGGTCGTGACCGCAACAAACATCGGCTGACCTTTGCGATGAGCGACTTCCAAAGCAAGACCAACAAGGCGACCGATCGCATCGTCCTTAGGATCTTGACTGGCAAGACCCTGACCATGATAGTCGTAGCCTGCCATCTCGATTGTGCCACCTGTCGCAAGACCATCAGCCATAAGTTTGGCCATGATCATTGAGGTCTGGTTGAGTCCCGTGAAAGCTGTCGCAAAGGGAACAGCATTATAGGCTGTGTTCAGCTTGGTATCCGTGCTGACTTGAAGCTTGTCGGGAGTAAATTCTGTGAGAAGATCTTTGGCTCCTAAATAGCCACACTCGATGAGATCCTTCACTTGCTGGTTGAGATCTTTGGCTTGAAATTGAGCCAATTTTGAAGCGCTCAGCTTGTGAGCCAACTCTGCAACTTTCACCGCCGCCTGGGTGTTGTTGTTAAAGCGTGCTGCAATCAACCCTGGGTTGACCAGGTTAGCAAGGCTGGCCTCATTCGCAACCACGGCTTTGGCAAGCCCTGGATCCTGCGCGATAGCCAAGGGCGCAGTACCCCCACCGGTGTTGCTGTCTTTGGTACCACCGATCTGGAGGAGGCTTCCTCGGTTGCCGGCAACTTTAGTCACCAGCTGAATCGGATTGTGAGGGTTGTTTTGGGTGTCATCACCTGACACACCGCAGATGGCCGATACGACTGTTTTCTGCAAAGCCGCAGGGCTCATCACTGCCTTCATACCTGCAAGAATGTTGCTGGTCGGATGCAGCGTTCCGCCCAGTTCTGTGTTGAGCTGAACTGTGGGAGGAGCTTGGGTCGGACCATAGCCGATCGTCGCATAGCCAGCGGTTGCGATGGGCACAAAGGCGCCGCCTGCATCCTGCTTACCAGGAACAAAGTTCCGAGCCACCGAATAGCCACCCTTCACTTCCACGTGGAGGTAGCCTGGAAGTCCTGGACCAGCTGCTGCCGCGCCGCCCTTCGAGCACTCGACTCCGTAAGCTGACTGCGCTGCCAGGGTAAAAATACTGGGAACGACGGCATAAGATAGACCGCTGATTAAACCAGCACCGAGCAATTCACGCCGTGTTGTAGGCATGGGGTGTTCGGGACTTAAGCAAACTTTCTTGGCCATATGCATCACATGCTCATGCTCCCGCACTGCCTCTTCACGCCGCTTTTGCTCTTCGCGCTCTGCGTACTGGGCCAGGATCTCTTCTTTGCGGTTCTTGTATTGCATGGTTCATTCCCCAAAAGTGATGATGTAAATTCGAGTCTAAGCTTCACGTTCCCTGTGATGTCCCACTCAGTAGAGATAAAACTCTGCACTGGCAAGAACCGCTGCGCAGGTGGCCATAAAGATGGCTGGACCTGTTCCTCCCAAACCTTTAAGAGCATCGACACTCGCTGCAACCGTCGCGATGTCTGTCGCCCTTACACCTTGTAAAGCTGACTCGGGACCGTAGAAGCCATCGACGATCGTTTTGGCAAAAGCAGTCGAATCCGCAGGAGCAGCAGCTAGGCTCAGCCCTGGGAATTTAGCTGTGAGACTTGCAGGGGTGGTACTCAGCACGTCGCAGTACTGAGCTGCGAGCTTGGTAGCTGCTGAAACTTTTGCCGCAGAGATCTGTGCCGGTGCATACTCGCGTGGCAGGGAGCCAAGCTGTTTCGTATACTCTGTCGCCACTGCTGGGTTGGCCAAAGTCACCCCAGTGAGCTGCGAGTAGGTTGCCGTCATTTGGCGGAAGTTTAAGAGACCGAACGAGGAAGAAAGAGCCTCGACCTTGTTGTTGGGATTGACTGCTGGGTCGCTAGGATCATCGCCTGACCCTGTTCCATCCGCTCCGTGAGGAGCCGAGGTACTCACATGGGGTGCCGATACTTTTTTCGAAGAGCAGCTGAAAGAGGCCAAAGCCGCTGTCAGACCTAGAGCGAGAGCACATTTTTGCGATATATTCATAGGATAAAGTCCTTTCGTAGACGCTTTCCGTTAAGAGAACTCACATGCCGATTTTGGTCGCACACTCGACAGCAGTCTGCTTAAAGAGATCTTTCATGTTGTAACTTGAATTCACAAAGCCCGCGGAAAGCTCGGTGATAGACGCTTTGTCAGAAGCGGCACGCGCATCTTTCAGACAAACAGTCTTGTAAACTCGCTTGGCCATACAATCGGGGAACATCTTGGTTGCAGCAAGACCTTCGCCCCAAGACTTAGGCCCTTTGCCCGATTTCTTGCTGGGATCCCAACCGAGATTAGCATTGGTACCGGCATACCAGAGGTTGGTCCAGGAGTCGTCCGCAACCGGTGCACCGCCCGAGAACACATC
Source organism: Oligoflexaceae bacterium (assembly GCA_947454545.1). GTDB lineage: Bacteria > Bdellovibrionota_B > Oligoflexia > Oligoflexales > Oligoflexaceae > Oligoflexus. The sequence goes on along the minus strand of CANGNB010000174.1, from coordinate 3,750 downwards.
TGCATTTTGGTTCATCTTAGGTACGGGAGCCGTCGCGATCTTGATACGACCAGTTCCTGGAGCGTTAGCAGCACCTGGTGTCCAGTCAAAAAAGGCAAAGGCATTCGCCTGAGGGTCCATTCCGTTATGGCAACCAACACATTCCGTTCGATATTTACTTGCGTCCCCCCCTGGCTTTCTATCGACGTCGCGGCGGACGTAAACGTCAGGCAGAGAAACATCCGAAAGATCTTCCATATCTCGGCAGATATAGTTCATGAAGGTGAAGCGAACAGCGGAACGGTTTGTTCCCGCATCGTAGTAGATCGATCCATAACCGCGCAGTGTAAAGATACCAGCTGCTTGGTTCAGACCGTTTGTAGTCGACTGAGGTGCTTCGACCAGAGACGTGGCGAGCTGAGCGGTGCCATTCTTCACACTCGTGTACAGCGTGTCGTAAGCCGTATTGTTGTCGGGACTAAAGGTACTGCCGCTCGGAATGTACATGATGTCACCCGAGAGGATGGTCCTATAGTCTTTTCCGTCTTTTACATAGCCGACGATCGTTGCGGTAAGATCGCTGAGCTGACCGTTGTTATCGTTGAGTTCGCGCTCTTCATTTGATTCGATCTGAGCGAAGTTAAGAACGGTGCGAGAGTAAAACGTATCCTGCTGAGTCGCGGCATCAGCGATCTCCAGAAGAACGGCTTCTTTGTCGGCTGCCGCTGCTAGTTTGGCAGCGAATTTCTCAAGCTCTGCGGCTGCTGGGGGAACAGCTGCTAAGCGTTTGAAAATATAGGTGACCTGAGTCCTCGCCTTCGCGAGATTGTCAGTCCCTGCAGCAAAAACGGGCGCCTGCAGCAGCATCGTCACAAGCAGTCCTGATGCTATATGTTTCATAAAACCCAACCCCTTGTCTGAAATCTCGATAAAAGACTCTCAAAGTCACGAGGATGTATCGGCACTCGCTTGGGTTTCTTGAGGTCTCTTCAGGAATGTCATTTTAATGCAGGAGTTACGGGATCTTAAGAATCTTTCAAAGGAACTATTTGGGGAGGTAAGAATGAGCTCTTTGAGGCATTTTTGGGGAGAAGTCAGCTTGGGGCAAGAATGTTCCGGAACCCGTCCAAGGAATGACCAGGAGATCGGATTTCTCGCTGAACTCCTGTAATCACGGAAGTAAGAATCTGAGTCTGCCGTCCTTTTCAGGCTCCATTCAGCACCGGTAGACCGCCTGGAAGGCTTCGCCCTCTTCCCTCCTTTGTGCTACCATGAACCAAGCTAGCTTAGCAACGCTTGGCCGCTTTAGAGGGACATTGTTGTGAACCGACTCCTACTCTTCCTCACTCTCATCCTGAGTCGTCAGCCACTCAAAGCAGCCGAAGTCTGGCGCTTAGAAAGTTCCTTCTCTCATACAACCAATGCCCAGTTAGAAGCCTTAGAGACTCTCCAAGCAGCTCAAAATACTGCTGCGCTGCGACTTAGTTATAAGATAAACGAACCGATCTCTGTTCTGGGGCAACAGAGCCGCTTTGCCTTGGGTTTGTCTGCTTCTCTCTCGCAGAGCTCCTATCAATCCCGAGAGATTCAAAATCAAGGCATAGGATTTCAATGGGCCACTGATATCGAATGGACAGGACCAGCCCCTTGGGAGCTCAAGCTGTGTCACAACCAACGCCTTTGGACCCTGCGCATGGCTCCCGAGATCCTGATCTTTTCACGCCTCGCGACAGGTTCATATAGCGAAGGACAAGGGCTTGAAAATAATTTGGCTTCCGCAAGCGTGAGTACCTGGCAGGGATGGGGAGGATGGGGTCTACGTATGGGAATGATGCGTCGCCTCAGCTTCGATTGGCTGCCCCATACGATGAGTCTTGGCGGATCTTTTCAGATAAGACAAGCCTACTTTCAGCAAAAATCAGATCGCGTTGCTGCTCGCTCACCGGCTTCCGGCATTGTGACCCAAACAACGGAAGTGACCCAAGGTTCTTTTTTCCTTCGCAGCCAAGCTCTGAGCTTCGACCTCAGCTACCCCCTTTAAATCAAAGCTCTCAGGGAACAGCCTGCATTTTTAGCAAACGCGAACCATCCCGTAAAATAAATTCAACTCCTACCTCTGGGCCGCTTGGCTGACAGAAATAAGCGACTGCTGGAACCAAGATCTTTTCATCCGAACCACACCCTATGAGACGTATATTTTGCAAACCTACGATCTGGCTTGGGAGCAGTTCCAACCCTCCCTCAGCTTTGCTTTTGACCTGGAGAAAAGGTCGCAGATAGATGGGTGCATACTGGACATCGACCAGCACACCATTGATTTTAAACTGCGCTCTTACCCAGCGGTGACCATTTTGAGGGGAGAGCTGCAAACGATAGCTCTCGCGCAAGGGCAACCACTTCCGAGCCTCATCGCTCTCTTCTAAATCGCCATAAAAAAAGACTTCTACTTTATCCGTCGCAAAATGATCGATATGCACCGCCGCCTGTATCCAGTCGGAATCGGTCCAGAGCGCGCCTTTATCAAGCTGCACACCTGCGGACTGATAAGTAGGATCTTGCAAAATGCTGACTTCTCTTCGCAGACAATAATTTTCTGCCCCATCACGAATTTGCACAGTGAGATGCTTCCAGCCATTCCCTGCGGATAATGCGACCGGAACATCAATCTTCCCGCCAAAACTTTGGAACCCAAGATCCAGCTCAATATCCCCAAACACATGATAAGCGACAGGCCCTTGATCTTCGGCCTCAAGATGAAGATAAGCTATCTGCTGAGCGGTCTTAAGGGATCGCAACTCGACTTTGCAGTTTTGAGGCCCTTGCGATTTTTTGAGAATAGCCAGCTCGCGGACCGAACTCTCGTAGCCAAATTCATTGCGGACTTTGATACGAAATTTTTTGAGACCATCACTCGCACTGATCGTCAGGGGAATCTTGCTGGTTTCAGGAATGGGACGCCAGCGCCCCTCGGGAACTTCTTTGGCATCGAGATCACCTTCAATCCAGATCTCTTGCGTGTAGATATCCCGATTTTCAGCAATAAGTAAGGTCACAGCTGCATCGGGCGTGGCCTCTTCACTAAAAGCAATAATAGGAGCCGCAGGAACGATGGAGCGATGCGTCCACTGCAAATGATCACGAATCAAAAGGGTACCATCAGACTTATAGAGACTAAGAGTGAGCTGGCAGGCTTCTGCCCCCTCGCACCAAAGCTTTGTGAGGGGTACAACAGGAACAAGCTGTCCCAGAGGGACTTCAGACCGCATCCCTTGGGTGCCAGTCAGCAGCATATGAATGTTTTCGAGACTTTCGCCTTCGATTTTCAAGGCCCGTTCACCAGCTTCACTTTTCTCCAGCGAATACCGGAGACCGTGAAGAGACGAAGTAGGAATCGCCGTACCACAGGCCGAGAGCAAAAGAATGATCAGACTGGTCAGCAGATTTCCAGACATTCTCCCCCCTTCCTGTGTTGAAAAATCCACGAGGGCTTAAGCCCTCGTGGTTTACGATGAAAGACACTTATCACTTTAAGCCAGACGCTCAGTCTCGCGTCTTAAGGGTAGGTTAAAGGAGTGATATCGACGTTGAAGTAGCGGTAGGAAACGCCACCAGCTTGAACGATCAGAATCATATTGGGATTGCTATGCATCTGGTTTGGACCTGTAAGGACCGAAGCGCCCGATTTGGTGACGAAACCACCATTGGTTGTTCCACCCTGGCCAGGAGCCAAGCGTTCGGCATCAGCTATCCCTGATTCGGCACCTGTGAACA
>CANGNB010000173.1 GCA_947454545.1 Oligoflexaceae bacterium | reverse complement strand
TGCCTTAACCATATCGATCCGATCCCAGATCGTCTCCAGTTTGGTAGCCTTATCCATAACGTGAGTCGGTGTAATAACCTTGCCACAGTCATGCATCCAGGCTGCTATTCTCAGCTCATACCACTCTTCAGGAGTAAGATTGAAGTCTTTGAACGGCCCTTCTGTTGCTTCGCACACTTTTTGAGTGATCATTTCCGTCAAAATCGGAACGCGCTCACAGTGTCCCCCTGTATAAGGAGATTTCGCATCGATGGAAGACGCTATCATCTTAATAAAGCTCTCAAGGAGATGCTTTTGCCCCTCAAGCAGCATTTGATTGTCCAAGGCAATCGCAGCCTGTGACGCCAAAGCTTCCACTATTCTCTGGTGTTCGAGTCGAAAAGAAATCACTTCTTTCGTAACAGGATCTGTCGCATTCAAGAGCTGAATCACGGCAATAACCGTATCATCACTGTTTACCAGCGGAATTGTGAGTATGGATCGAGAGCGATAATGATTCCTCTCATCGAAGGCTTTTGTTCCTGAAAAATCAAAACCGACTGCCTGATATGCATCAGGAACGTTAAAAGACTGTTTTCTGAGTGCCGTACATGTCGCAACATTCGCTTCGTTGGGAACTCCATTTTTGTAAAGAGGCAAAGGCGGAATAGTGATAGGCGCTCCCGTCATCCCCCCCATGGAAATCCCCAGACTATCTGTGCGCATAATAGCAAAGCGTAGTTCATCATGATCGGTACGGATATAGAGAGTCCCCCCATCTGCATGGCAGAGATTCTTAGCTTCCAAGAGGATCATCTCGACAAGTCGATCCTTGTTTTTTTCTGCACTGAGGGCAATCCCTACCTTATAAAGGAGTTCGAAAATACTTGGGTCTTCTTCGCGCAAGTTATCTACCATGGGAGTACCTTCTGGATGACCAACACCCTCAATATTCTTCATTTGCCCAAGTGATATCGGTACATATCTGGGAAAGCCTAAGCAGGATTTTCTAAGAAGCTTACCAAAACGTAAAAAAAGGCTGGGTCAAACCCAGCCTTTTATTTTTTATCATTAATTTCAATTACTTAAAATCAATCTCCAAAAAGCTTGCTAAAAAAACCGCCTGTTACCGGATGAAGTTTTTCGCCGGAAAGCTCCGCAAACTTCATCAGGAGTTCACGCTGCTCCTTACTGAGCTTCTGAGGAATCTCTATTTGAACTTCGACATAGAGATCACCACGACCCACACCCCGAAGTTTTGGAATCCCCTCCCCAGGAAGTGTCAGCCTGTGACCATACTGAGTTCCAGCAGGTACATCGATCTCAAGTTTCTTATCGTCATTCCCACCCAAGGTCGGTATCTGAAGCCGACAACCCAAGGCAGCCTGCACCATAGAAATTTTAGCGTTAAAGATGAGATCTGACCCATCTCGCTCGAAGTAGGGACTGTCCTTCACCTGGAGGAATACATAGAGGTCGCCGTTAGGCCCCCCAAACCCTCCTCCTTGACCTTCACCGCTCACCCGCAAACGCACACCCTGATCAACACCTGCAGGAATTTTAACCGAAACCTTTTTACTCTCTTTGATCCGCCCCTTACCCTTACAAGGCTTGCACGGATTGGTAACAACTTCACCCTCGCCCTGACAGCTTGGGCAGGTCGTTGCTACCGAAAAGAAACCTTGATTGCGTCTCACCTGACCTGCGCCACCGCAAGTACCGCAGGTTTTCTTTCCCCCGGCCTCAGCGCGTTCACCTTTACAGGTCGAACAGGCAATCTCACGATCATACTCAATCTGTCGTTCAAAACCGAAGGCTGCTTCTTCAAATTCAAGCACGAGATCGTATCGAAGATCGGCTCCCTTGCGCGCTCGGCGACGACCACCAGCTCCACCACCTTGAGAAAAGCCAAAGAAGTCCTCAAAGATAGATCCGAATGATGAAAAGATATCATTGACATCAGAGAAGCCCGAAAAGCCCTGCCCCGAAAGGCCCGCGTGCCCGTAGGCATCGTAGACTTTGCGTTTTTCAGCATCAGCCAAGACTTCGTAGGCCTCAGCAGCTTCTTTAAATTTTTCTTCGGCCTCGCGATTGCCAGGATTTCGATCGGGATGATAGTTCATCGCCATCTGACGATAAGCTTTCTTCACGTCCGCATCTGAAGCTCCCCGAGTGATACCTAAGACTTCGTAGTAATCGCGCTTTTCCATCGATCCACTTTCCGTATGCGAATAAGTTCAAGACGAAAAACTATGCTCAGGTCCTGGAAAAGATCCCTCTTTGACCTCAGCATCATACCGTGTCACCGCATCGATTATGGTGCCACCTAAATTAGCATATTTTTTCAAAAACTTGGGACTGAAATCGCTCTGAAATCCCAACATGTCATGGAGAACAAGGACCTGCCCATCCGTCTCAGGCCCGCCCCCTATTCCTATGGTCGGTATCCGAAGCGACTTAGTCACTTCGGCGGCCAATGTCTGCGGAATCAGTTCGAGAACCAAAGCGCAGACCCCCGCCTCTTGCAGTGCCTTAGCATCTTCAAGCAATCGCTTGGCCTCTTCACCACGTCCTTGGACACGATATCCACCCAGTGCATGCACACTTTGCGGAGTTAAGCCCAAATGCCCAACAACGGGAATACCCGCTTGGACTATCGCTTTGACTTGAGGGCAAACTGCAGCTCCACCTTCCAATTTGACCGCATGTGCCCCTGCTTCCTGTACCAAACGTCCAGCATTCTTTAGAGCCTGCTCGACAGAGAGATTATAGGAAAGAAAAGGCATGTCTGCGACCAACATGGCTCGCTTCACAACTCGGCCTACAGCGGCCGTATGATGGAGCATGTGCTCCATGGTCACGGGAATGGTATCTTTAAAGCCCAAGACTACATTCCCAAGGCTATCACCCACCAAGATCATATCGATACTGGTCTGTTCAATCAAAGCCGCAAAGGCCGCATCGTAGCAGGTGATCATGCTGATCTTCTCACCGCTTTCCTTGCGTTTTGCCAGCGTTTTTACAGTAATGCTGTGATCAGCTCCGTGTTTGCTCACGTGCTCTCCCTTCCCTATGCGTCAATGAATTCACGACAAAAAAGGCGCAGTTCGTGAACTTGAAACTTCCTTTAGTCCTGCCGGTGGTCCTTGAAAAACTAGCCCCCCACCCGCATCCGCTGCTTCAGGCCCTATCTCGATAAGCCAATCCGCAGACTGAATCAAGCCTAGATGGTGTTCCACAACAATCACGGTATGTCCACCATCACGCAAGCGCAGCAACTGTTCCAAAAGCTGCTGCACATCAAGATCGCTCAGCCCTGTCGAAGGCTCGTCGAATATAAGACAACTTGGCTTTTTGTCCACTGCATCCAACATAAGACGGAGGAGCTTAAGGCGCTGAGCCTCACCCCCAGAAAACGAAGAGGTATTTTGCCCTAAGGTCACATAACCCAAGCCCATAGTGATCACTTGATCGAGAGCTTCTCGCAGTTTTTTGTGCTCGTAGAAAAATCCACGAGCTTCCGCCACAGTGAGACCCAATATGCCAATCAAGGATTTGTCATCATAAGTCACCTCTAGAGCATCTTCACTAAACTGTCTTCCCTGACAGGCTGAACAGGTCACGGACATTTCACCTAAAAACGAAAGATCTTCCATGACATAGCCAAGACCCTTGCAGGTCTCACAGCGTCCCCCGGGAACATTGAAACTAAAAAACCCCGGTTTGAGACCTTTTGCCTTGGCCAAGGGAGTCGCAGCCAATATTTTGCGAATCTCATCAAAGAGCCCTAAGTAAGTAGCGATTGTCGAACGCGACGATCGGCCAACGCCCTCTTGACTGACAAAATGGACAGAAGCAAGACTCTTCAAAATCTCTGATGGGCCTAACGCGCGAGCTTTCGCAACATTCTCCTGCTCGTCGTCCAACTCTTGCCCCAGCTTCTGACTGAGCAGGGGAAACAGCGTGTGCCGAATGAGGCTAGTCTTCCCACTACCGCTGACGCCACAGACAACATTCAACCCACCCAAGAGAAATTTAACATCGATATCTTTCAGGTTGTGAGTGCCAGCCCCCTTGAGTTCCAAAAACCGCTCTTGGCCCTGCAAAACCTTGCCATTAGGCCACTTCAGATCTTTAAATTGACGTTCCTTGGGTCTTCCAGCAAACACCAACTGCCCACCCAAATGACCTGCCCCCGGTCCGATTTCAACAAGATGTTCCGCCCCTCGAATCAGAGTCCTCTCATGCTCAACAATCACCAAAGTGTTCCCCTGATCTCGAAGCTCCTGAACGACTTGTAACAGCTGGGCACTATCTCGGGCATGCAAACCAACACTCGGCTCATCCAGACAAAACAGAGTGCCGGTCAGAGCACTTCCCAGACTTCGTGCCATATGAATACGCTGAACTTCTCCTCCCGACAATGTTTTCGCACTCCGATCGAGACTCAAATAACCAAGTCCCATGCGCTTCAGATAACTAAGACGAATAATACCCTCTTGGATAGCTTCGCTCACAGCAATGCGCATCCCAGCTGGAAATTCAGAATTGTCTGCAGCCATCTGTTCCAATTTCAAAAACCAGCTATGAAATTCAGCCAGAGATAGGGCCATAAAAGCCGCAAAATTTTTGCCTTCAAGCTGACAAGACAAAGCCTTTTTATTGAGCCGCACGCCGCCACACGATGAGCATACGACATAAGTATGAAAACGAGCTGAGTGAATGCGATAGTGGGCCTTGTATTTTTTGCTGTCGAGAAAAGTAAAGTATCCATCGATACCATCGAACTGAGATTTGCCATCTCCACTATAAAGCCATTGCCACTCCTTTGCCGTATAGGAGCGAAAGGCTTTTCCAGGATCCATGCCAGCCGCCTGGGCACTTTTCTTTGCCCATCGGTAGTAGATGCTGTGCTCACCAAAATTCCAAGGAGCGACACCTTCAGTCAAGAGCGAAGCGTCCATATCTGGAATAATCTTGCTACGATCTTTGACAGGCATACGACCAAAACCTTGGCAGGTTTCGCATGCCCCCTGAGGATGATTATGATTAAACAGTGTCGGGCTCGGTTCATAATGCTCTAGGCCACAGCTCATGCAAACAAGCTGCTTGCTAAAACGCAAAGGCTCTTTACCTTCGGCCTGTAGTATGGCCAAACCACGTCCAAGTCGAAGCGCCAATTCACTGGCTTCAATCAAACGAGATTTCGCATCTGCCTGAACCATCAAACGATCGACAACAATAGAAGCCTCTTTCAGCTCACTGGCCTTGATGTCTTCAAGCTTGATGACCTGCCCTGCGACCCAACAACGGGTGAAACCTTGGGCTTCAATCTGAGTCTTAAGCTCAGCAGCTTTCAGCTTACCCCACCGCTCTAGGGGGGCTAGAAGTAAAACACGTTGCCCCACACAATCGCTTAGCGCCTTTTGAGCTATGAATACGCCATCCGCTTTCACGACAGGTTTTCCACAGCATTGAATCTGCGACAAATGACCAAAGAGAATTCGAAGGACATCGTTGAGCTCTGTCATCGTTCCCACAGTCGAACGCTGGTTTAACCCAGACTTGACTTGCTTGACAGCAATGGCAGGCGGCAAATTTGCCACATCATCGATATCTGGCTTAGGCAGCTGCTTGAGATACTGTCTTGCATAGCTTGACAAGCTCTCCACGTAACGCCGGTAGGATTCACCATAGAGGCTATCGAATACGAGAGAACTTTTCCCGGATCCCGAAACGCCCGTAACAACGGTAATTTGACCAAGGGGTATCTGCAGAGAAAAGTTTTTCAGATTATGGGTACGCACACCCCGGAGTTCGATGTGAGTTTGAGTATCTTCCAAAGCTTCCTCCCTCCACGCAGGCCAAGATAAGCGTTCACCTTAACGCTTCTCTGCGGGAACGGGGAGAGCTTTTCAAGGATTTTAAGCCAGGAGACTTTCAAGGCTCTTCACGATCTACCTTTCCATCGCCATTAAAGTCGTAAGCGCGTCGAATAACCTCACCGTGATCATCGAAATACTCAAGCATATCCGGCTTGCCGTCTTTGTTAAAATCCCAAGCCTTATAGGCTAGGCGACGTTCCAAAAGCTGCTGTTCCGAATATACTTTGACATAAAATGGCGTCACATCAGGAAGAGGGGCCTGGGCATGAATCGTAGGGGCCGGATCCAACACAAAGTGAGTCACTTGGGGAACCTCCTTGGGAGCTTCCACGGTTTTTTCGGTTGAGACACAGCCTGCGCCTAAGATAGATATGATAAGCCCGAAGACACAGCGCAAAGCTGGCTTCGAGTGCTCACGGATAGAGTGTGTTGGCATACTGTGTCCCTCCCTCGGATGGCTTTTCTGATCTTGCTATCGTCAGAAAAAGTCATGCAATTTAACCCTTCGCCAGCAAATGAGTTCAAAGCCGTTATGCAAGATCCCAAGCTCATACGAAATTTCTGCATCATTGCTCATATTGACCATGGCAAATCTACGCTTGCTGACCGGCTTATCGAAACCACTGGAGCCCTGAGCCACAGGGAAATGACCAACCAAGTCCTCGATAGTATGGATATCGAAAAGGAACGGGGCATTACCATCAAGGCCCAGACGGCCTCGATGAGCTACAAGGCTAAGGACGGCAAAATTTACCTACTGAACCTTATCGACACCCCAGGCCATGTTGACTTTAGCTACGAAGTTTCACGGAGCCTTGCTGCCTGCGAAGGCGCTCTCCTAGTCGTGGATGCAGCTCAAGGCGTCGAAGCCCAAACTGTCGCTAACGTCTATATGGCAATCGAAGCTAATCTCGAGATCATCCCCATTATCAACAAGATCGACTTGCCTAGCGCTGACCCCGAAGGCGTCATGGAGCAGATAGAAGAGGAGCTCGGCATTGATGCTTCTCAAGCTGTCAAGGCAAGTGCTAAAGCCAATATCGGTATCGTTGATATTTTGGAAGCCATCGTCACGAAAATACCACCTCCAGCGGACCGCAACAGCGAACCCCTGAGTGCTCTCATCTTTGATAGCTGGTTTGATTCCTATTTGGGTGCTGTTTCACTTATACGCGTAGCTTCGGGTCAAATCGCCAAAGGTATGCGCATGCAGATGATGTCTTCAGGCAACTCCTTTGAGGTTCTCAAAGTTGCCCAGTTGACTCCCAAAATCATCGATATCCCCAAACTCACGAGCGGCATGGTCGGTATCGTATCAGGCTCGATCAAATCGGTCCGTGAGACAAAAGTTGGCGATACCATCACGGATGCTACGAATCCGGTTAAGACCCCTCTTTTAAGCTTCAAAGAAGCCAAGCAGATGGTCTTCGGTGGGATTTTTCCTGTAGACTCTGCTGACTATCAAAACCTCAAAGATTCTCTCGAAAAACTGATGCTCAACGACTCCTCCCTCACCATCGAACCTGAAGTTTCTCAGGCTTTGGGTTTTGGTTATCGCGTTGGGTTTCTGGGCCTCCTCCACATGGACATTATCCAAGAACGTCTGGAGCGAGAGTACAACCTAGATCTGATCTTCACAGCACCCACCGTCGTATACCGGGTGAAGACGATCAAAGGCGACCAAGTCCTCATAGAAAACCCCTCAAAATTGCCCGAAGCGACAGCGATCGAAGAAATCCTGGAACCTTATGTTAAAATGACTATCCATACGCCTGAGGAATTTATTGGAGGCATCCTAAAGATCCTTCAAGAAAAACGCGGCATCCAAAAGGACATGGAATATACCAACGCGAAAAAAGTTAAGATCACATACGAACTTCCCATGAATGAGATGATTTTTGACTTTCATGACAAGCTCAAAAGTATCTCACGAGGTTATGCCTCAATGGATTACGAGGTGATCGACTATCGCCAAGGTGATCTCTGTAAAGTCGATATCATGGTCAACGGTGACAAAGTTGATGCCCTCGCATGTATTACTCACCGTTCCTCTGCCGATTCTCGAGGACGAGTCATCTGTAAAAAGCTCAAAGAAATACTGCCTCGCCAAATGTTCCAAATTGCTCTTCAAGCTGCCATTGGCTCTAAGATTATCGCCCGTGAAACGATCTCAGCATTGCGCAAAGATGTGACAGCGAAATGTTACGGTGGTGACATCTCGCGAAAACGCAAACTCCTCGAAAAACAGAAAGAGGGTAAAAAGCGTATGAAGCAGATAGGCAACGTTGAGATCCCACAAAAAGCCTTCCTAGCAATTTTAAGTTTGGACGAAGAATAAGAGTCTTAATTGAAAGTTGAAAGCCACTCCAAGCGAGTGGCTTTTTTTTATAGTTCTTCATTTCAAAGTCCGGGCTATGCGTTGGGTAAATGGGAAGTAGGTGAAGAGTTGGTTATGGTAAGAATGTAGGCTTGGTGTGCTGTGCCGCTTGCGGGGGAAATGGCAAAAGCCCTTGATTCGTAAGAACCAAGGGCTTTTGTATTTTTATGGCTGCGCCGAGCTACTCTCCCACAGGTAAACCTGCAGTACCATCGCCGCTGAGGAGCTT
>CANGNB010000172.1 GCA_947454545.1 Oligoflexaceae bacterium | reverse complement strand
TCTGGTTCATTGCGGAATTTGCCTGTGGGATCGTGTGCCTCAAAACCCAAAGGCGCACAGCGGCTCTCTATCTCGCAAGTTGGGGCGCCTTGGTGCTCGGATCACTGGTCTTTTTGCTCAAGACCCTCGGAGTTTTGCCTATCAACTTTTTCACCAGTTACGCTCAGCAGATGGGGGCGTGGCTGCAGGCTCTGTTCATGTCCTTGGCGATGGCTGATGTGATCAACCAGTTACGGCGGCAAACCAGTCAGCAAGCGGAGAGTCTTAAATCGGTCAACGAACAGCTGCGGCATGTCGATCAGCTCAAGGATCAGTTCATGGCGAATACTTCGCATGAGCTGCGCACGCCTCTGCATGGGATCATGGGAATCACCGAGGCTTTGCTGGAAGACGACAGCCTCTCACGCGATAGCAAGCACAAGCTGCGGATGGTCGTCAGTTCAGGGCGCAGGCTGGTTTCGCTCGTCAATGATATCTTGGATTTTTCCCGTATCCAAAAGGACGAGCTCACGATTCAGACGCATACCATCGATCTGAAGTCCTGTCTTGAACTTGTCGTTGCGATGTTTCAGGCTGGTCGTAAGAAGAAAGATATGATCACGCTCAGTACTGATATTGCGACGCTTTTGCCTCTCGCCTACGCTGATGAAAACAGATTGCAGCAGATTCTCTTTAATCTCTTAGGCAACGCACTTAAGTTTACCCACGAAGGTTCCATCGTTGTTGGGGCGAGGCCTGAGGGCGATGCCATCCTGATTTGGGTAAAAGATACGGGTATTGGGATACCTCAGGCGAAGCAGGCCAACGTGTTTGATTCTTTCGTTCAGGCGGATGGTTCGACGGCAAGGGTCTATGGCGGGACAGGTCTAGGTTTAACTATCAGTAAAAAGCTGGTCGAGCTGCATAAGGGCAAAATCTGGCTTGAGAGTGAAGAGGGCAAGGGAACCTGCTTTTACTTCACGATTCCTATGAGCAGCGAAAAGCAAGTGACCACTTTGGTGAGCAGTTCCCAGATGGCTCCAGGTGTGCATGCTGATTTTGTGATTCAAGAAAGCCCAGCCCTTTTAGAAGCTACCGAAGATCTGGCGGATAAGAGCGAAGCTCTGCTCATTGAACAGCGGAAAAAGTCTTTGCATGCTGACGGGCGGCGCTTGCGAATTTTAGCCGCTGATGATGACCCCATGAATCTTGAAGTGATCAAAGCGCATCTTGAACACGAAGCGATCGATCTCAGTTTTGCTCGCGACGGCGAGGAAGCGATTCGTAAGCTGGAGCGAGCGGGGCCCTTTGATCTGATTCTCTGCGATGTGATGATGCCGAAGAAGACGGGCTATGAAGTTTTGGAATATGCGAGAAAGCAGTGGAACATGGCCCAGCTGCCGATTATTCTACTTACGGCTAAAGGCCAATTAAGTGATCTCGTCAAAGGCTTTGATGCAGGAGCGAATGACTACCTCACTAAACCCTTTGCGAAAAAAGAGCTGCTCAGTCGTATGCAGGCTCATCTGCTGGTGGCTCGTGCCCACGAGGCCTTAGGGCGTTTGGTTCCCAAAGATTTCCTGCGCCTCCTTGGGCATCAGCAGATCACCGATGTCAAGCTCGGTGATGCGACAGCTCAGCGTCTGACAATCCTGTTCACAGATATTCGCAACTTCACTCAGATCGCCGAACAGCTGAGTCCTGAGGCGACCTTTCATTATGTGAATACCTGTCTCGCGCACGTCGGACCTGCGATACGCAATAACCAGGGCTTTGTCGATAAGTATATCGGTGATGCTGTTATGGCCATTTTTCCACAGAGTGTCGATGATGCTCTGCGTACAGCGCTCGCGATTCAGCGTGAGATCGATCATTTCGAAAAGTGGCGCGAGGACACTCTCGAGATGGTTTTGAGTCTCGGTATCGGAATTCATTTTGGTAATACTATGCTCGGGACAGTCGGCGAGTCAGAGCGCTTTGATGTGACAGTGATCAGCGATGCTGTGAATGTAGCCAGTCGCATCGAAGGTCTCACCAAGACTTTGGGGCTTCGCTGTATTTTGAGTCTTGAGGCCTGGATGCAGCTGCGCAATCCGGGCGAGTTCTCGTTCCGACCGATCGGGGCTATCCATCTACCAGGCAAGTCGGGGGCAATAGAGCTGGTTGAATTTCTTGATGTGTGGCCAACCCAGCAGCGCATCCTTCGCGAAAAGCACCGCAATCTCCTGGCGGATGCTATAGCTGATTTTCGTAACGGTCAGATCGAAAAAGCTGACGCTAAATTCCGCCAGATCCTCCTGCAAGATCCTCTCGATACTCTGGTCATCTATTACATTACGAGCTGTGAGAGCTTGCTTGCAAAGGGCAAACCCGAAGGCTTTGATGGGTGCCTCAGCTCGGTGAAGGCCGCCTGATTTCTCTAGCCTGAGGCCGCAAGAGGCCTTAGGATAGGGAACACCAACGAGAAGGTGTGAGGGGGCTTGCGATGTCAGAGTTTCAAGTTAACAGTGCCGATCTGATCGGATTGCTCAAGGAAGCCGGGATTTTGGTCGCTGTTGGCGGCGTGGCTTCAACGGCCGATTTTACTGGGTATACCACAGATTCGCGTAAGCTTGCCGATGGCGAGCTCTTCCTCGCTTATCGAGGCGTGCAGTTCGATGCGCATGCTCTCCTGCCTAAGCTGCTTAGCGAAACGTCACGATGTGGCTTTATACTCGATGATCCTCAGGTCTGGGAGGCTGTTAAGACCAAGGCTCCGTGGGCCTGCCTTGTCACCGACACGCGTGAGGCGTGGGCTTGGCTTGCCTCCTATCGCTACGGGCACCCCCAAAGACAGCTCAAACTTATCGGGGTGACGGGGACCAACGGCAAGACGTCGACGGTGTGGTTTGTGCGACAGATTCTGCGAGCTATGGGCCAGGCCTGCTTGACTCTGGGCACGCTCGGCATCTACCTGGGTGACAGTTTTTATCCAGCCAGTCACACGACACCCGATCCTGATGATACCTTTCGTTACCTGGCTGCGGCTGTACGGGCCGGCATCCGTTATGCAGCTATGGAGGTGTCTTCGCATGCCTTGGTGCAAAAGCGAATGCGGCCTCTCCGTTTTGATGCTGTGGCTTTTACGAGTTTTTCGCGCGATCACCTCGATTTTCATGCCAGCATGGAAGAGTATTTTGCTGCCAAATGGCAGCTGATCAGCGCCTATCGTAAGCCTGGGGCCAAAGCCTTTTTGGCAACGAATCTTCGGGCCCACGTGGCTGGACTGGAGCTGCCCGCTGATGTCCTTTGGTATGGAGCTGATGCTGAGGCAGTGACGGCGGATGTGCAGGCAGAGATTTTGGGCATGCGCTTGGATGCGACGCAGATGAGTCTTCAGATGGGCGCGCAGCGCTGGACGGGATCGTTGGCTTTTGCTGGAGATTTTGCCGTCGAGAATTTTGCAGCGGCTTGGGCCATGGTGAAGGCGTTGAGCGGTCACAGTCTAGAGCCCGAGCGCTGGTCCGAGCTCGCCCCTGTGCCGGGGCGCTTTGAGCCGGTGGTCGAAGCCTTTGCGCATGGTTTCGCTGTGATTGTTGATTACGCCCATACCCCCGATGCTCTGGAGAAGACTCTCATCAAACTGAAGGCGATGACCCAGGGCAAGCTCTGGGCGGTCTTTGGTTGTGGCGGAGATCGTGACAAGGGCAAGCGTCCCTTGATGGGAGCCTTAGCCGAACGTTACGCGGATGTTCTGGTGCTAACCTCGGACAATCCCCGGACCGAAGATCCACAGGCGATTTTAGCGGATATTCAGGCCGGTCTGAAGCACCCAGAACGCGCCTACATCCAGGTGGATCGCCGCGAAGCGATGGCTCTGGCCCTGGCACAGGCAAGTGCGGGAGACGCAGTTCTCATCGCTGGCAAGGGACATGAGGACTATCAGATCATTGGCACTGTCAAACATGATTTTGATGATCATAAGGTCGCAGCATCGCTGCTTTTGCAACGTAAAACTCGCTAAGATCCATCAACACCCCCAGCGACATCTTCTGACTTTGCTTTAATTGACTTGTGAAATTTCTGTGCTCTCGGTAAAGCCAGGTCAGCACTCTGCACGAAGATTCCTGGGGGGTTCGCCATGCGACCTAAATTTGAAGAAATTTATATGGATCTCGCTTTTAGTTTGGCGCGGCGCTCGAGCTGCGTGCGGTTGAATGTCGGGACCGTGATCACCAGTACGGATTTTCGTAAGGTTCTCGCCGTGGGTTACAATGGCAATGCGACAGGCCTGCCGAACTGCTGTGATCGAGATATAGCTGGAAACTGTGGCTGTCTTCATTCGGAAGAGAATGCTGTCATCAACTGCGATAGCCCACGTTTTATAGAAAAACTTGCCTTTGTGACTCATATGCCCTGTGTCGCGTGTGCGAAGCGGCTGATCAATCTCGGCAATGTGAAGAAGATCTACTACGCTCTCGAGTATAGAAATCAGGATGCCTTGCAACTTTTTGCTCACGTGGGTATCGCGTGCGAGCATCTGCCCTTGGCGAATCGCCATGACCTGCCAAGAGAGTCATAGAGACAAAAAAGCACAAAAATGTCTGTATTTTTGAACTACTAGATATAGCGTCGTTCAGTTTTTTTTAACGCTATGCTTAAAAATTAAGCAAAATGATTAACTATCATGAATTACAGATGAATTTAGTGAAACTAGCAATCTTATCCACTGAGCCTGTGGATAAACATTGGTGGCCAAAAAGACTGTGGATGACGCCTTAAGCACGCCGTTTTAGTTAGCTTTGACGCGAGCACGGATTCTACTTGAGGGTCCTTGCAGCGGAAGCGTATCATACGGAGATCATAGGGAGGTCTGTGTGTTCACTCGGATCCCGTTCGTCTTCATTGCTTTGTGCGTGCTCGTGATGGCTGCCTGTGGTCGTGACGGAGATCGTCCTGCGGGTCTCAATCTCTCGGATGCTCCCCTACTTCAGCTCGCAACCCCTACTCAGGTGCGAGAGGGCAAAGTTGCGCCTGCGAGTTACATCGTCGCCTTTCGTGACCTGGTGCCCCGTACTGCAGGGCCTCTAGGGGAGAGAGCCTTAGGGGTGAGGCAGCATGCTTTAGCTTTTGAGGCGCCTTGGATACAGCGTGCGATTCGCCAAGCGCCACGTTTTCTCAGTACGATGAATCTCAGCTTTCCCGGTCGAACCTTTGCGAGTCCTCGGACGAGTTTGCGTCCCATGCCCTTACTGCACGAGCAGCTGCCTGTCGAAGACAGCATGGCGAGTTTGGTCGAAGTGAATTTTCCCTCGCCTGAGGAAGCAGCGAGCACTCTGCGTACTTGGATGGACGAAGGTCGCATCTGGTATGCCGAACCCAATGTAAAGCAGGATTTGAAGGGCGATATTGAAGATAATCTTGTCAAAACGTTTAAAGATAAGACTGACACACCCTGGCTGACCCAGGTCTCTTGGGTCGAAGCCATTCAGAAATTAGCGACAGTAGAAGGTAAGGCCCAGCCCATCATTGCCGTGATGGACAGCGGGGTCGATGTGCTTCACGAGAACCTCAAAGATGCCATCTACATCAATGAAACGGGTGCCAATAAACTTTGTCGCAACGATTACTATGGCTGCAATACGACGAAGGCTCAGAAAGAGGTTTTGGGAGATGGCAATGTCTACCCAACTGGGACCCAGGATTACGATCAAGCCTGTCCCCCTCAGTCCGAAAACTGTCAGCATGGGACTCATGTCGCAGGCATTATCGGAGCTCGCGGCAGTGAAACTTTTGTTGGTATGTGCCCTTATTGCAAGATTCTTGTCGTTAAAGTGGTCGAGATTGAAAAGAATGGGGATAAAGAATCCTTTGCGATCAAGGATTCATCCATTCTCGCAGGGTTAGCCTATGTTTCAGGCTTCAAAGTTGGGGGTGAGCCCTTAGTCCGTGTGATCAATGCCTCCTTTGGTAAATTTGAACGTTCGCGTTCAGTCGAACTTTTTATTCGCTCACTCAAAAACTTTGGACGAGGCACCTTGGTCGTTGCGGCGGCTGGTAACGAAGACACGATGAAGCGACAGTATCCTGCCTCTTTCGAAGATGTCTTATCTGTATCTAATGTCCTCAGTGATACCCTCGCACCTGAGAAGAGTCCCAGCTCCAACTTTGGAATGTGGGTCGACATCGCAGCTCCAGGCGATGGTGAGTGCAAGTTTTCCTCACAGGGCATCGATTCGACGATTCCGGGAGGGGGGTCTGACTGTAAGCGGGGCACATCCATGGCTTCGCCTATCGTTGCAGGTATTGCCGGTCTCGTGCTCACCCAAGAGCCTAATCTGACGGCTTCGGCGCTTGAAGCACGCTTGCGCGACACAGCAATCCCAGATTATCTGTATCAGGATGGTGTGAACAACGGTTACCGCCCGAATGTGCAAGGGGCTGGTTTGGTGCCCCTGCTTGGGGGTGGAGTGGTGAATGCCTTAGCGGCGGTTGATCCAACGCTTGATAAGTCTCCGCCTCTGCTGACGCAGCGCTCCGATCGTGTGCGCTCGGGCTGTGGCATTCTTGGAAGCACAGAAGCATCGGGATCTGCTCAGCAGGTGGGATGGATCCTTCTCTTTTTGCCGGTATTTCTTAGCTTAAGAGGATTGCGAAAGCATGAGTGAGCTTGAAAAACGCATTGAAGACGCAGCCAGTCGTATCCAAACTGTGATGCAGACGATAAGTCAGCGGGTCGTTGGACATAGCCTAGTGGTCGAACGTCTGCTTATGGGCTTGGTCGGTCAGGGGCATGTGCTGCTCGAGGGCTTGCCAGGGCTTGCAAAGACGACAGCTGTGAAGGCTCTAAGCGAGTGCTCGGATCTAGCCGTCTCTCGGATTCAGTTCACACCTGATCTTCTGCCTGCAGATGTCATCGGAACGCAGATTTTCGATCCACGCCAGGCCGAATTTAAAGTGAAGCGTGGACCCATTTTTACCAATCTTCTGATTGCGGATGAGATCAATCGAGCACCTGCCAAGGTGCAGGCGGCTTTGCTTGAGGCCATGCAGGAGCGTCAGGTGACCCTCGGTGATCAAACTTTCGCTCTTGAACGCCCCTTTTTAGTGATGGCGACCCAAAATCCCATCGAACAGGAAGGGACTTACCCTTTGCCAGAAGCGCAGGTGGATCGTTTCTTTTTTAAAGTGAAAGTAGCCTATAACACTCTCGAAGAAGAGATCCAGGTCGTTCAGCGTATGGCCGTGGGTGAACCAGCAGCTTTGCCAAAGGTCATCACAGCTCATGATCTGCTTCACTATCAGTCCCTGGTCAAAGACATTCATGTCGCCGATTCGATTCGGCGCTACATTGTGCAGGTCGTTTTCGCGACCCGCAATCCAGGGGCCTATGGCCTCGCCAAGATCAAAAGCTATATTCAAGTCGGAGCCAGTCCTAGGGCGTCAATCAATTTGGAAAAAGCTGCGCGTTTGAATGCGCTTTTCCAAGGACGAGCTTATGTTACACCTCAGGATGTGAAAGACGTTGGGTATGATATCCTGCGACATAGACTCATGCTGAGCTATGAAGCGGAGGCTGAGCAGATTGCCCCGGAGTCTCTGATCGAAACCATCTTTGCTCAGGTGGATGTGCCCTAAACACGCTTGAGGAATGAGGTCATTCATCGCTATGAATCAGCAGAGCATGAGCCCTCCCCATGGGCCGATGGGTTTGATAGAAGTGCCTTTTTATCGATACTGGGGAGAGACCGCATATCTTGTCGGCGGTTTACTCCTTTTAACCCTGGTCCTCCTCGCCGTGTTTCTGCATCGCGAGAAGAAAAAGCTGCGTCCGCGCCTCGAAGATCCTCGGGTCGAACGCTGGCGGCAGATCAGAAGCGAATTGGAGGCTCTCACTCTTAGCCCTATGCCGTCTTCTGAGCAGGTCGCTGAATTCAGTCTTCGTCTAAGTGCTCTCTTGCGAAGAGCTTTAGAGCATCAGCTCGGTGGGGCAGCCACTCGTCAAACGCTCAGGGAGTTGGAGCAGAGTTTGCGTCAGGAGAGACGCATTTCGCCTGAGGCCAAGGAACAGCTCTTGCAATTTTTGAGCTGGGCCGAGGCACAAAAATTTGCAGCTCCTCAGCTGCAAGAGACCCAAGATTGTAAGGCTTGGTTAGCCAAAGTTCAGCTTTGGATTCAAGCCTTGCAGGAAGGTACACTGTGAGGGTTTGGATCTACATCGTCATAGGGTTCCTCGGGCTAGAGGCAGGGCAAGTTCATGCTTCGAGTCTGCAGGAGGCTTATAAGGCTTTCCGCGACAAAAATTACGCAGGCGCTGAAGAAAAATTTGCCGAACATCTGCGTTCCTCTCCTCAGGAGCCAGAGCAGATCTATAATCAGGGCGTTGCTGCCATGCTGGCGGGCAAGACCAAGGAGGCTCAGTCCCTCTTTGAGCGTGCTCAGCAGCTGGGAGAACCCAGCCTCAAAGCAAAGGCGGGCTATAACAGAGCCCTCATCGATATAGGAAGTCGGCAATGGGAG
>CANGNB010000171.1 GCA_947454545.1 Oligoflexaceae bacterium | reverse complement strand
GTTCGGGAATGATGAGTAAAGGAAAGTTCAGCAATGGGTTTAAAATCCTTGTTCCAAGAACATTTGCAATCAGTACTCTCCCAGATTGAGCTTATTTTACAGGAGTTAAAGCTCGATGGCTTAGTGATCGGTGCCGGTCAGCCTCGCCTTTTCTTCGAAGACGATCAGGAGATCCCTTATCGTAGCAACCATCATTTTCGCTATCTATGTCCCCTCGAGGGGGCTTCGCATCTGCTCATTGTCCGTCCGGGGCAAAAACCACTCTTGCGGGTTTTTCAGCCAGAAGATTTTTGGCATGAAGTTAAGCCACTTGAGGCTGATTTTTGGACAGACTCTTTTGTCATCGAAACCTGTGCGCAAGAAGATCAGGTGTGGGCAGACTTGTTCCTGACCAAGGGTCGCTATGCTTACCATGGACCCGACGGTGAACGAGCGGAACGAGAGGGCTGTCTCACTCAGGTTGAGAGTCTGTTGCCACGTTTGAATTGGCTCCGTTTGAAAAAGACTCCCTACGAGCAGCAATGTCTGATCGAGGCCACGCGCCGGGCTGCTCAGGGCCACAAGGCCGCTGAGCGCTGCTTTCGTCAGGGAGGGAGCGAGCTAGCCATTCATTTTGCATACCTCCAAGCTGTGCGTTGCCGAGAGCAGGATTTACCCTACGAAAATATCGTGTGTCTGAACGAGAAATCGGCAATCTTGCACTACTCTGCAAAACGCGATGATATCCACAACGGACGAGTTCTCTTGATCGACGCCGGGGCTCAGGTTCGGGGTTATGCGGCAGACATCACACGAACCTATGCCACGGATGAAGCAGCTGAAGAATTTCGAGCGATACTCGCCGATATGGAGACGCTTCAGCAAGCCATCTGCGCCTCGATACGTCCTGGCATTCGCATGAACGACCTTCACTTTCAAGCCCATGAAAGAATCGCTCAGCTCCTTATCGATCACCGCATCCTCCTCAATTGCGATGTTGAGAAAGCGGTCAATCTTGGCCTGACAGCAGCTTTTTTCCCTCACGGATTAGGTCACATGCTGGGGCTTTTGGTGCACGATGTTGCAGGCAAACAGGTCGATGCGATCGGAACACTCGGAGAGATAGACCCACGCTTCCCTCGACTGCGGACGCACCGACCTTTAGATGTCGGAACCTACGTGACGATCGAGCCAGGTCTCTACTTTATCCGCATGCTTCTCGACCCCCATCGCAAAGGAGAGCATAG
The DNA here is from genome assembly GCA_947454545.1 of Oligoflexaceae bacterium. GTDB lineage: Bacteria > Bdellovibrionota_B > Oligoflexia > Oligoflexales > Oligoflexaceae > Oligoflexus. The sequence goes on along the minus strand of CANGNB010000171.1, from coordinate 7,269 downwards.
CGCTTGCTTCAATTGGGGGCTGATCGAAAGACTGGCGCCGTGCGGGGGAATTCGTATCGAAGATAACATACTCATCAACGAAGACGGCATACAAAACCTCACTCGTCTCCACCTGTAACTGATGCCTTGAATTGGATATATGTCTCTCAGATGTCTCTCGCAATTTGTACTTGCAAGAAATATCTTTGTCCTCCTGGAGGGGGGCATGTGTCCAAATTGCAAAAGTCATAAAAATAGCGTCAAACGCGGCTTTTATAGGCGCCCGTCAGATCAAAAGAAAGTGCAAAGATTCCTCTGTAAAAGCTGTAAAATAAGCTTTTCGGAGCAGACGTATGCGATAGACTATCGACAGCAAAAGCGATGGTTTAATCAATCTTGTTTTTTGACGCTTTGCAGCGGTGTTTCCCAACGTCGAGCCGCATTTATCTTTCGTGTTGTGCCTAGGACAATTGCAAGACGTGTAAAAAAATTTGGTGAAATCTGCGAAAAAAACCTAAGCAATTACCGAGAGCAGAGAGCAAAAGTTAACGAAGTTGAATTTGATGAATTAGAATCCTTCATTCACACTAAACTAAAGCCTGTTACTATTCCCATAGCTGTTGAGAAAAAGACTCGAAAGGTATTGGCTTTGAGTATTGGAAATATAGGGGCAAAGGGGAACTTAAAGAAGCTTTCAATTCAAAAATATGGTCGTAGACCAAGTGAAAGACTTTTTGCTCTTCAAACCATGGCGAAAAAACTGCAAACCTGTGTCTCCCCCAAAGCTCGCTTAGGAAGTGACAAATGTCCCCTCTATCCAAAGCTCGTGCGAGACTATTTTCCAGAGGCGCAGCACTACACTTGTAAGGGAGCTAGAGGTGCTGTAGTGGGCTTAGGTGAGCTTAAAAAAACAGTTTTCGACCCTATTTTTACACTGAATCATACCTATGCCATGTTTCGAGACAATCTCAAAACTTTAAGTCGTAGAACATGGGCAACAGCAAAGAGAAAGGATCGTCTCTTATTTTTGCTCAATATTTATGCATGGTTTCATAATCTTTGGCTCGATAGAAATAAGGTAAAACTTCGTCTTGAAGTTTTTAATCTATAAAATTTTTTATTCTTATCCAATTCAAGTCATCAGTTCTTGAAAGTCAGGGAAAGTCCGTAGGTGTATGTGTTGGACTCGGGAGCAACGTACAGTCCAATGATGCTCCGCTGCTCTGTTTCCTTCCAAACTTGATCAACTTCTTCTTTATTTCCCGTCGAGTCGTCGATCGCAAAATCGTCGTCATCAGATTTGCGCTTATTTTTCATTTTCTTTTTTGGTGCTTTGTCGAGTAAGTGAAATGGGTCGAAGAGGGCATCGATGACACCAACAGCATAGAGTCCTAAGAAGCTTATCAAGGCAAACTGTGATTGCTTTTGAGCATCTTTGACGAAGGCTTCATTCTGCGAATAGAACTCATAAAGGCCTTTATCTCTGATGGGATCTGCAGACTGATAGACCGCTGTTGCATCCGCGTTGGCGGCTTTTATTTGCTGGAGTCTATCAAAGTACATAAATAAGCTTCCAGCCTCGGCAGCTGCGAGTCCTATACCTAGATAAGTTTTACCCTGATCAAATTGTCCCGTACCAAACGGCAGGTAATTCAGATAATCGTCGCGGCGAGCCTGTTTTTGCAGGCTACGTGGCGCTGAACGCTCGCTTCTATCGCGAACATTACGGTCGCTGCTCTTCATCGTGCCGGCGTTCGCCAGTGATGAGACGCAGGTGAAACTGATTCCTAGGGCTAAGACATAAGCCCAGAGTTTTGAACGTTGCATGGCATCCCCCCGGATTGTGACCCGCTTATTATCGGGCTCTTACGAGGGAACTTGATAGGTTTTGCCTAGCCGGGAAGACTGCTTAGAACTGACGCAAATGGTCGGCTGAGCTCAGCGAAGCTTAATCATGAAGATCACTCAGGAGATTTCTGCTTTTTTGGTGAAAGAAGCAAAAGACGCCATCCTTTATATTTTTGTATGGTAAATATTCGTTGCACCCCATGCCGCTCTATGAGACAACAAGGAAGCTCGTAATTTTTTGTGAGTGCATCCAGCGTCTCTTAGATAAAGTGACTTGGCGCAGGGGTGACGATAAGCAAATGTGGCCTCTAAGGCCAAGGACTGTGAAGTCGTCCCATTATATAGACAAACCTTTTGTGTGAGACGCTTAACAACGTCTGTTTTTGAGGAGTGAGCAAACTATGACAGAACTAAGTACAGAGGGCAAAAAGCGTAGCAAGGCTGCTGCCGACAATCAGGACGAGGCAGATGTTCAGGACGGCCGTGCAGGAGCACAAGCTGGTGGTGCAAAAAAATTACGTCTGACTTTGGTTGAAGACGATCATAGTCCTCTCGCCCACTTTCAAAACGCCCTCAAAGAGCGTGGTATCAAAAATTTAGAAATTGGCGACATCGTGAGCGAAGCTCTTGCGACAGTTCCCAAGGACTGGTGGGATGCTAAGCTCGAAGAATTGACTCCCCTCGAGTGGAAATTGCATGCTGCTCTTGAAAATCCAGAGATGCGGGCAAAATTGATGTCCCTTTTGGAAGGTAAAAAGGTGTGATTTGGTCGATTTTTCGGGCATAGCAGGGATTCATCCCCTTTGGCTTATAATCTTGGGCCTGGGGGTTGGTATGATGAGCGGGCTCTTAGGCGTCGGCGGAGGCGTGCTTATCACTCCTGCATTGCATGTGCTCGGAATGTCTATGCCAACTGCAGTGGCAACCTCGCTTACTCAGATGGTTGGAACAAGTCTTTCGGGAAGCTACAAGCACTACCGGCAAGATAACGTTCGTATTCCCTTGGCTCTGATGTATGGGATCCCAGGGATGCTTGGGGTGAGCTTGGGAAAAACTCTGCTGAGTCGGTGGAGTTCTGGCGAAGCCGATCGTATTTTGAGCTTTTTGTACGTTGCAACCATGACGGTTCTCAGTCTGTCTATGCTCCGCAAAATCTATGGCCCTGCTGCTCCTTTGGGAGTTAAGAGGCCGCGCAAGATCTGGGGACCTCGATTCCGTTTGTCGGGTACCGATACAGACATCGCTTGGATTCCTAATCTAGCGATCGGAACAGGGATAGGCTTACTTTCAAGTCTCACCGGTTTGGGGGGAGGTTTCTTTTATATACCTGCCCTCATGCATCTTACTGGCTCAACGATGAAGCAAGCCGTTGGGACCAGTTTGGCGACTGTGTTTCTTTCCAGTCTCTTCGGAGCTGTCGTATACGGGGCAGCGGGGGTATCGAATATTCCCGCTGCTTTCCTTTTGATGAGCGGCTCGGTTGTGGGGGCTCAGATGGGAGCTGTCGCAGCTCATCGAATACAGAATCGGGGTTTGGAACGACTGTTTTTGCTGCTCATATTAGCAGCCCTTCTATCCATGATCGCGCAACGCTTTGATTATTCCCTGGCAGCGAACGTGATACTTTTCGGGACTGGCATCTCAGTTATGTGTATCGCTCTTATGCTTGTTTTTTGTGCAGATCGCATGTCTTCCTAAAGGCTTTAAGCCATTTCTCCATTGTTTGCAGAAAGTGAGGCTTCGGCAAATTTTGCCTTTGCCTCTGTGATATTCTTGAGGCAGTGCGAGACATGTGTGTATCAGCCTTAAGGAACGAGGCATGCTAGAGAACATCGAATCCCCCTGGAAGTACCTGGTTGCGGCTTTGATCTTTCCCATGTACTTCCAAGGTGAAATGTGGAAATTTGCGTGGGGAGTTGGCGATCCTTTTGCTTTGGCCATGGCCAAGCGGGTCTTGCTGCTTTTGCCTGTCCTATCCTTCCTTTTTAGCTGCTGGGCGACAGTTGCCTGTGGTTTGTCGATCATTGTCCGGTCCCAGCGCCGAGATTTTATGTCGGTACTCTTTCTCACCTGGTGGGATGTAGGGCGTTCGATTTTCTTTTTTTGGGGTGGTTTTTTCAAGTTTGCCTTTGTGCTTTTGGGATGGATTTACGGCTTTGTGCGGCTATTGGTGTTTGGGATTCTCATCATCCTAAAAGACATCTTGCTGTTTCCACTCAGGGCCTTTGGTGAGGTTTCTCAGACTAGCTTCCGACCTGGTATTCCCTGGCCAGCCATGGCTATGATGGTGACCTGGACAGCGATCGAAGCACTTATCTTCACCTTTGTCATGCATCCTCTTGTTGTTGATATCTTGGATAGTTTCGCTGATGGAGAATTTGCGGGCGGCATTTGGCTTAGAATCCTCCTCTTCATTGTCTTCAGCTTTTTCGTTTTGGGTTCTTACGCAGTTATTCATACCTTCGGTCTGGCTATTAAAAATAAGAAAATTGGCTCTGCGATTGCCTATGGCATCATCGAAGTAACCGTTGCTGCTGTGGAATCGGTCTTGTTTTATCGTGAGTTTGTCGATGCTTTGGTTCCTTGGTTTGCACAGTATGCTGGCAAAGATTTTGAGCTTGGGATGGGGGCAACTCTGTTCACGGCCTTTGCCATCTGGTTTAGTATTCGCTGTATGACTTGGTTTTTATTTGGGGCGTCGGCTATACCTATGCTTCTTGCGATGATTCAGAGAACGGGCGTTGATACCAAAGAGGGTGGGCGCTGGGGGTTAGGTCAATCGCAGAAGAAAGATTCGCAGATGCTTGTGTTTATCGATAGTTCTCTCGATCACTTTCGCAAGGAGATGGATTGGGTCCATACCAAAGCGGAAGAGGTATTGAGTGCATTTTTAGTCCCACCCTCACAGATTTTAGCGAGCTGTATCAACTTTTGTACTTTGTTTTTGAGTGGTAATCATCTCTTTTCCCTTCCCTTTCGAAGCTATAAAGACATCCTCGATACGCGTGATCTGATCGAGAAAAATAGAAAATCGATGCAGAGAGACTAAATGCTCACTTTTGTTTTGAGAACTCTCGTTTTTTTGAGTGGAGCCTTGTTTCTAGCTCCTAGCTTTGGCCTTATGGCTGCAGACTCTGAGAAAGATCTTGCCGTTTCAGAGAGATCATCATCTGTTCTTTTGGCAAAAGCCGACAGTGATGACGATGATGAAGATACAGGGAAAACAGAGACCCCAAAAGGCAATCAAGTTGTCTTCATCGGTATGGATATCAGTGGCTCGTTCAAAAATTCCCCTTACTACGAAGATTCCATAAAATTTATTTCGCATTATATCTATGCGCGTGTGCATGGCCTCGGAGGCCTTAAGACGATGGGCTCTTTGTTTATTGGTTCTATTGGGGGAGCTAAAGTGAACGAACCCAAGACCTTTTACCCGATTCAGACGTTTCAGTATAAATCAATTCCAGAAATCGAAAAGCAGCTGCATGAAATCTTTCCTGTGAACGTCACCAATAAATTCACCGATTTTAATGCGTTTTTTGAGCAGGTTGCGACCTTTATGAAAAATAAAAAGCTGCTCATGAAAACTACAGATGTCATCATGCTAACAGATGGCATTCCCGATGCTCCTACGCCTCAAGGGCGAACGAACTTTCAGATGCTCGATCTCAAGCCATTTGAAAACCTTTCTCGAAAGATTACGGTGCGCGTTCTTTATACATCAGCGCAGACAGGAGCTAACTGGCAAAGTCAGGTTCCTCGCCGGCGAGTCCGCGTCTGGACACAGGACGCAACAGTAATGAGTGGGTGGAAAGCTCCAGACCTTTTCCTCAAGGACACTCCGATTGAAAAACAAGAACGCTGGTTTAAGTGGGTACTCGACAATGTTGATTTTCCAGTAAAACCTAAGCGTGTGACCAACTGATGAAAGCCTTCCTATCGTTTGGAAACTGTGGCTCCTGAGAGACAGTTTCCTACATCTTAAGCTCATTTAAATGCTGACTTTTTTTTCGATCTTGTCATCCATTTCGAGACCCCCTATAACTAAATCTCAAGTCATCGCAGCGAATATTCGCTTTGCACGGGTTACCGTGTGAGCACCGGGCAGAAGGTGTGTGAGAAGAACCAAGGGGGATACTCAAAATGAAGAAGACGTTCTTAGCTATGGCGCTTTCAGCTTTAGCAGGAGTTGCTTGCGGCCGCTCGGGGGGAGCTCACGGTGAGCTCTTTGCGGGAAACACGGCGCAGCAGAAAAGCCCTGAGTCCGGCTGGCAGGAGACACTCTCTAGGCCCGGAATACGTCAGGCTGATGGGAGTCTTTGTCCTTCGGACCAAGATGAGATCTACGGAACGTGCATCCCCAAAAAGCAGGGTTTTACTGTCGTGCAGGGTGAGATTTATCGACAGGGAGAGCTCGTTCAGCTGAAGGGGATCAATTGGTTCGGTCTCGATACCGGAAAGCATTCCTTGCACGGTCTTTGGACAGGGCGCAGCTTGGAAAGCTATCTAAGGCAGGTAAAGGAGCTTGGCTTCAATGCTCTTCGCATTCCTGTGGCCCCTGAAGCCTTGCAAGAGACGACAGTGGGTGATGACGGCTATGCCCACCCTCTCGATGAGATCAAAGCGCTGTTGCAGCTTGCCGAGCAGCTCCACCTCTTTATACTTTTTGATATTCATAACTGTTCGGCTGATGCTGGCTACACGACGGGCACTCCCACGTTCTGTCCCAATTACGGTGTCGACGCATGGAAACGCGATTTGAAGACGCTGGCGGAGCTGACGAAGACTTCTACGTACACTGTGGGCATCGACCTCTACAACGAGCCCTACAAGCTATCCTGGGACGACTGGCATTCTATGGCTGAGGATGCCGCTCGCGTCGTTCTCACGAGCAATCCTTCCCTACTCGTCTTTGTCGAAGGGGTTGGTGATCTATCGTCGTCAGGTCAGCATGCGACCTTTTGGGGGGAAAACCTCTATCCTTTCAAAAGTAAGCCACTGAATATTCCTCGCTCCCGTCTTGTGCTTTCGCCACACACTTACGGACCCTCAGTGTATGCTGAGCACGTCTATTTCAAGGATCAGTCTTTTCCGAACAACATGCCGGGCGTTTGGGATGAGCACTTTGGATTCTTGCGTGACCTTGGCTATCCTGTTGCTGTCGGTGAGTTTGGGGGACGTTTGCAGGGTAAAGATGCAGAGTGGCAGATCGCTTTCATTAGCTACTTGCGGCAGAGAAATATCCGGCATTTCTTCTACTGGAGCCTCAATCCTGACTCAGGTGATACAGGCGGTATCTTGCTTGATGATTGGCAGTCGGTTGATACTGCTAAGATGCAGGCCTTGCAGCAGATCTTGCAAAATTAAGAATCTTCACTCGCGACAGGACTGATATTGAGCGGTCCTCGAATGTTTCGATCCTAAAAGGCGCTCTTTGGATCT
>CANGNB010000170.1 GCA_947454545.1 Oligoflexaceae bacterium | reverse complement strand
TGGCTTTGACGTCCCAGCGACTCGCATCCGTCTGACTCAAAAATTCGATCTTATCCATATCACTGACCGAAGCGCAGCTTTTGTCAGGGGGACAGACGGAGAGGTTAGGATAGTTGAACTGCCAGAGGCCTGGTTCGGACACGGATCCCTTCAGAGGTGAAATCAGTTTATCACTCCCCGGATAAAGCACGGGCAGACGGCTGTAGTAGGTGTTGAAGACTTCCAGCTGGGTGCTCTTAGGGCCGACCCTTTGCTCGGCTGAGCTGGTGATGTTATAAGCAAACAAGCTCTGAGCAAGAGCGAAAGAAGACATGTTATTCTTTTCGGCGGCGTCTCGCTTGGCTTCTTCTTTGACGCTTTTTTGCGTCAAACTCAGCTTTTGGGCGTTTTTGTAAACGACAGCGCCTAAGCCAGCCGTCACCAGCATCGCGAAGATGAGGGGGGTATTCCCCGCCTGGCGCGGACCGAGAACCGAAGGCCAAAAAGAAAAACTTCCCATACATTCCCCTTGAATAATCCTAGAGGGCTGATCGACACAGACTAGGACTTATTCAAAACTAAATTTTAGAGCCCTGAAACAGCAGGGGAAAGCACAGGCTGTTAAACATTCTGTGCAAGGGCTCCTTGGGAGGGTTTTTCGGAAGAACTTCGCTCGTTTGGATTAATTATTTTTAAGGTATTAATATTTAAGGGTAAATCATTTTTTGAAGAGCTTTTCGGCTAGCTCCATGTGTTTAGAACTTTCAGCATCCTTACCCTTGGTCGACATATCAAAAAGCTTTAATTTAGCGGCGTCCTTGTCTGTGGGTTTTTGGGCCAGACATTGGACGACGTGATGGCCATCGACGAGGCCCTCTTGATAAAAAAGAATGCGCAGGGGAGCGAGATGGCGAAGCACCTCATTGCTACTGAAGTACGGGTTTCTGTAGCCTTCATCACTGCCTATAGCCTCAGACATATCCGGCACACCCAGCGAGTCGATCAAAAGAGTGCCACCCTGTTTGAGGGCGCTGATCATGCTCGTGTAGTAGCGAGGGTTGGTAGGACGAAAATGAGTCATGATGATACTATCGTATTCCATGATGCCAAAAAGATAGAGATCGAGATCAGCGGTCTGGGCTTCGATGCGGACACCGGTGGCACGGGCCAGCTCGAGCGCTCGTTCGACCGCGACCTTTGAGATATCGAAACCTTTCACCTGAAAGCCTTTTTGAGCCAGATAGACGGCATTAGCCCCTTCGCCCATGGCGACATCGAGGACTTTTTTGCCTTCGAGTCTTCCCAGCATGCTATGCAGAAAGCTGTTGGGGGCCTTGCCTTGAGCAAAGGACTTTTCGCTGTAGTAGTGATCCCAGTACGATTTGGCATCTTTTATCATGGCTATTCCTACGCGTTCCAAGGAAGGAAAAGACAGTAGTATAGGAGGGCCGCTTGCCAAGCTGCAAGTGAGAACTCTTAAAGAGAGCTCGAGAGCCTGAGGCTAGGGTGTTTGCGAGCATCTCGCGGGGGGGCTCGGGCAACTTGTGCTTTTCTTAAACACCACTCCGTCCTAGACTCGAGCCCAGATGCAGAGGGGGATCTATGCGAATATCGTGCGGGGCGAAAGCTCTTAGGCTTTGGCTCGGTTTGGGAATGATAGCTTTCGGATACAGTGCTAACGCTCAGGCAAGCTGTGAGGGCCAGGGCTATCTGGTCGGAGCTGCCCGTTCCGATATCACGGGACCTGTGGCCGAAGTCGGGATGATGGGTTATGCCGATCTGAAACAGATCGATGAAGGCCTTCATATGCGCCTTTGGAGTCGGGCTCTTGTGATCAGTGATGCCTGTCGCCAGCAGACCGCAGCCCTTGTGATCGGAGACATCGGTCAAGTCTTTGGTGGACTTAAAGAAGCTGTTGTGAAAGCTCTTGAAGTTGAGCTGCCTGGGGTTTTTACTCGGGATAATGTCCTCTTTAGTGCTACTCATACGCATTCAGGGCCTGGTGGTTTTGCCCACCACGCGCTTTATAACATCACCACCTTCGGTTTTAGCCCTCTGAACTTTGATACTATTGTCAAAGGCACAGTCGATTCGATCGCGCGCGCCTATCGGCAGCAGCAAAAGGGTCGGCTAGAGATTGAAAAAGGTGAGCTCCAGGGAGTGCAGTTCAATCGCTCTCCCGAAGCCTATGCCAATAATCCTGAAGAAGAGCGCGCTCATTACACCCAGAACTCAGATCCAGAGATGCTGCTGCTCAAGGCCGTGGATGCTCAGGGGCAAGATCTTGCTGCTTTCAACTGGTTCGCTATTCACGGTGTTTCCATCCCCATGGAAAACAAATTAGTCAGTGGCGATAACAAGGGACTCGCCGCCTATCTCATGGAAAAGCAGATGGGTAAAGGCTCGCGGAACCCAAATTTTGTCGCAGGTTTCGTCCAAGCTAATTCTGGCGATATCAGCCCTTACGCTTTGCACCAGGCGACACCTACCGTCGATCAGTACTTTGCGCGCAACGAAGTCGCGGCCCGTGCTCAGTATGAGAAGGCTCTGGAGCTCTATCAAAGCGCTCATGAAGACCTTGTGGGTCCAGTGCAGGTGACTCATAAATTTGCGCGATTGCCTTACCGTGCTGTCGATGCTGCCTTCACTCATGGCGCTGGACCGCAGACGACCTGTCAGGCTGTGCTGGGAGTGTCCTTTGCGGCGGGAACGGAAAACGGACAGCCTATCGGCATCTTTAAAGAGAACACCGTCTATGGCGTCAACTGGAAGAAGATTACCCTGATGCCGGGGGAACAGGAATGTCATAAGGAAAAGGTGCTGCTTTTGCCCACAGGTTTCGTGAAACCTGATCCTTGGACGGCTCAGGTCGCTCCGTTTCAGCTGATCCGCATCGGACAGCTAGCCGTGATCGGTACACCGTTTGAAGTCACCACCATGGCCGGTCGTCGACTCAAGCAAGCTGTGCTCGAAGCGCTTGCATCAGAAGGTGTTCGCTATGTTGCCATCGCGGCCTTGGCAAATGAGTACCTGCACTATGTGACCACACGCGAAGAGTATGCAAAGCAAGCCTACGAAGGTGGTTCGACTCTTTACGGACCTTGGTCCTTAGCCGCATACACCCAGATCTACGATGAGCTGGCTCGTGATATGCGGGCAGGCCAAAAGCCTGTCGATGAGGGCTTGCCGCTGGATCTTTCGCATAAGCAGCTGGTGCTCAATCCTGGTGTCATCTTCGATGCAAAGCCCTTTGGCAAAGAATTTGGCGATCGCAAGACCGATGTGGCGGCAAGCTATGCGCGGGGCAGCAAGGTCGAAGCCGAGTTTTGGGGAGCACACCCGAACAATAGCATCGGACGTGATGTCACTCTGCTCACAGTAGAACGGCTTGAGGCTGGGCAGTGGTTCACAGTGCGGACCGATAACGATCCCGACACCTTTTATCGCTGGAAGCGGGATGGGCTTGCGAACTCCATCATTCGGCTAAGTTGGAATACAAGCAGCGAACTTGAAACGGGGACCTATCGTCTCTGTCACAAGGGGCATAGTAAAACGGTGAAGGGTGACTACACCGCTTACGAAGGCTGTACCCAAAGTTTTCTCTTAGAGTAAGTCGCGACTTGAACGGTGACTACGGGAGGGTCTTCCTAAGGGAGGCCCTCTTTTTTTTGCTTAACAACTAACCATAACCAAAGATTTGCCTAGGGTTCCCTAAGCCCCCGCCTTGCCCAGACGCAGCTAGCAGAGACGTCCGGGGAGCGCAAGTTCCAGGAATGCCGGGTTCTGCTCCTATGGCGGCAACGAGGACTTCTATATCCTAAGAGCTGCAGCAGAAGGAGTTGAGGATGAAGATAGCGATTATCGGGGGCGGCGCCAGTGGGCTGATGGTGGCTCATTTTCTCAGAGATGAACACGATCTTCATATTTTTGAGAAAGCGGATTACCTGGGCGGGAATATTCGTACGCTCAATCGCAATATCAAAGGCTTTGATCTTCCCGAGGGAGTTCACATTGAAAACGGGGTGACCGGCTTCAATGCGACGAGTTATCCGCACTTCTGTCGCTTTCTCAAAGACCTTGGTATGGAAACCCATGGGCAGTATCTACCCGGTAGCCTTTTCTTTCAAGATGGTCGCTACTTCCAAGCTCCATCCTTAGATATGCTGCGGGATTCCGGTCTCGTTGGGAGCCTACGCGAATCGCTCAAACTTACAGAGATGGCCGCAGATTGCGGGCGGTTTTTACTGAAAAGCTGGAATATCAGTGCCCACAAAGCTAAGGGCAAAGGTCTCCTCGAATTTTTGGGGGGACCCAGTGATTTTGCTACCTGGATGCGCTGCGTCTGCATGCTCAGCTATTCTATGCCCTTTGAGGCGACGGCAGATTATCCAGCGGAAATTGCCGTAAGACTGCTCAAGACCTGGCTGCTTCGTTTCTACTGGGTTTTTGTTAAAGGCGGAGTCTTCGCCTATGCCGATCGTATCCTCGAAGATTTTCAGGGCCAGATCACCCTGCAGGCTCGCATCAAAGGGGTCGAGCGGCACGAGTCGGGCGTCACTCTGAAATTTGCTGAAGGGCGCGAGCAGAATTTTGATCTAGTCATCTTTGCCACGACACCCGATGCCGTCCTTCCTCTGCTCTCGGATGCGACTCCTTCGGAACGCAGGCGCTTTGCTACCTGGAAGCCCAATATCGCACCCACGATCGCCCACACGGATGTGAGTATGTACACGCGCTATGGAGTGGAGCCCTACTCAGCCTGCGATCAGTTTGAGCGTGATCCCGGGAAACGCTATGGATACAATACGTATCTCAATCATTGCTATCAACTGCCGAAGGCGACGCCTTATAGCTTTGCCTACGATCTCGAAGACCTCGTTGATCCTAGCAAAATTCTTGATCGCTACGATCATATTACACCCCTCTACACGGTTGCGGCTCTCCAATCGCGCGATGAAATCATCGAGACGAACGGGGAACGTCATACCTTTCACGTCGGTGCGTATCTCGGGGATGGTCTGCATGAAGGGGCCTTGGTCTCAGCCCTGAGGGTCAGCCGCCTCATTTCTATGGGTCTAAGAACCACAGCGAAGCAGGCTGAAGAAGAGATGAAATTTAAGATGACGGCCTAGAAAAAGTAGCGCCCGCCAACGGCGACATCGACGACAAATTCACTCGAATCTACCAAGATCAGAGCTGGAGCGAGCTCTCCAAAAAGCTGCAGGGGCACCTTTTGAAAGTGATAGCTCAGCCCAACAGGCAGACGCATGCCGAGCGTCTGCTCACTCTTGTTGTCCTCGCGATCGCGGTTCTCAAGACGTCCTCCGAGGCCGAAGTACACATCGATGCCTATGCCATCCACTTTCACCAGATCAGGCTGGACCCAAAGATGATCCGCGCTGAGGTAGAAAGACCCATTGCCCCAGGCTAAAGCCCCAGCGATGGATTTGTCCCCAGCGTATTCGTAACTCGCGGAGAGTCCCGTAGGACCAGCGAGCACAATGCCCAGACCAAAAGGCCCGTGACCTGCGGCCAAAGCCTGATGGTTGGTGAAAAGAGCAGAGAGAGCCAAGACAGCAGCAAGCAGAAACTTCATCATCCAAGTCCACATTATTCTTTGACTGTGATCGAACCGCCGACATGAGCAGGATGCATATGACAGCGAAAGGGGTATTCCCCAGCCTTTGGAATTTTTACAGTAATCGTTTTGGTTTCGCCAGCAGGAACAGGAATGGCTTCACTCACGCCGGGAATTTCGAAACCATGAACATCTTTTAGCGTGTTGACTAGCTTGAGGCTGACCTCTTCTCCTGCCTTGAACTCGGCAGTCGACGGAAGCCAAACTTTTTTGCCTCCCTCTTCTTTATTGGTGAAGGTGAGCTCACGGGGAGCCGCGAAGAGCGAAGTGCTGAGCAAGAGGGCAAGGAGAGAAGGAAGAAGACGCATAAGAAACTCCTCACAGAAAACGTTAAAAAAAAGGAGCGAGAGAACTCCGATAGGTTCTCGGCTCCTGTTCTATTTCAAGGTTCCAGTCAACTTACTTGGCGCTATAGAAGGCCGTATCCCAAGTCCGGGTCCGTTTGCCCGGCGTTGAACCGTCGTGCTCAGGCTCAAGCTTGCCAAAACGAATGCCCTCACCTGACAAGGCAAGGATGTCGTAGGCAACCGAGTTGTGCTGTGGGATCGTCTGGCCGGCGCAGTCGCGCCCTGATACGTCCAAGGCGGCATGGGCACGCCAATCTTCAAGTCCGCACAGATGCTCTTCAGCAAAAGTGGTCGCCACTCGATCATCGATAGCGGTCATACGCATCGCTTCGAAGTGAAAGTCGATCGCGCTGGTGTTGGGGTCGAACGAGTAGGTGCCACTGACGGAAAAGTCGTAGGCTGGGTTCTGACAACCCGCATCGGTGAAGACGGTTTGCACCATCTCAAAACTATCGGGCGTGAAGTAAACATCTTTGACGGCAGAAAGACCGTCAAGACTCACGCACTCGCCCCCATAGAGGCCGTTAACTTGAGCGAGAGCTAAGGCCGGACTCGCGAGCCCAGTGAGGAGGAAAAGTTTTTTCAACATCCCTGACTCCTAAGATTCTTCGGCAAGAGATCTGTCTCCAGATCGCAGCCTTGGGAATCGTGAACTGTTCGTGGTCCGCCGCAAGGGCGAAGCGATCTCCAGAGGATAGGGAAGATGAGGCAAGGGGTCAAGTTTAAAGAGCTTTATCTGGGTGTCAAAATAGGTGGGCTTTCTGAAAGATAAAGCTTTAAGGCTTCTAGCTTATCAAATTGACGTTGCATGCTGCGTTCACTTGTAAGCTCACGCGCCTGTTCGAGGCTCAGCCAGCGGAGAGCTTTCGATTCGGAGCTGATCTTAAGAGGCTGTTGATCATCCGTGCAGAGGAGATAGCGTACGTCGTAATGCAAGTGTTCAGGTTCCCCGGGACGTGACGGTATCGCATGAATGTCGCAGTCAAAGGGTATGGGATAAGGACCTTGGGTGAAGTCCGTCGGAAGATGTAGGAGATGAAAATCATGGAGACCAGACTCCTCCTGAGCTTCACGCAAAGCTGCAAGCTCGACTTGGGTCTCTTCGTCGATATGGCCTCCAAGCTGTAGCCACTTGCCCAACTTCGCGTGTAATGTGAGCAGAACCTTGTCCATCGCTGGGTTGCAAACCAGAGCCGATCCCGTGATATGGCCTTCAAGGCAAGAGCGTCGAAAGCAATGCTCCTGTCGCTCGACAAAACTACGGAGCTGCCGCAGCGTCTCATTCTCTTCTTGAGCACGGTAATCGGGATAGCTGACGCGGCCAGCCGCCCAGGTCTGGGCATAAGCATCGAGAGCAGAGAGCAGAGGGCGACGATGCATGGTGCTATTCCTTTAAAAGCAAAGACAAGTCCAGGCTCGCTTGGGAGCGCTCGAAAACTTAGCCTAAACATTCCAGGAAATACAGTATATTTTGGAAGTCTATGGACCAGATGTGAGCCTTGTCAGGGAAGGGGAATTCATGCTGTGCGTGAAAGCGGATCAGAAGCAGGTGGAAGAAATATTTCGACAGGTCCATTGTGTTTGGCCTCATGCCGAGGATCCTGAGGAGCATCTGCAAAAACGATTGGCTTCGACACAGCACAAACGGGCTGTTTGGTATGCTGGTATCGTGGAGAACTGCGTCGTTTGCAGTCTGGGTGCTTACCCTTACGAACTCTTTGGGCCCGATGGAAAAGTGAAAACAGCCCGCGTGTTTGGGGCCGTCTTTACCCCAGCTGCCGAGCGTGGGCAAGGCTATGCGAGCCAACTGCTTCGATCTGTTATGCAGTCTTACGAAGCCCAAGGGATCTACGATTTTCTTCTCTATTCTGATATCGAACCGCAGTTTTATGAAAAGCTTGGTTTCGAGTCGGTCCCCTCCTACGAGTGGTGTTTGCCCGTCGCATCGGGAGCCGTTGGCGAAGAAAATGGACGTTGCTCTGGTGTTCAGCGCCGGTCTTTACCTCGGCCAAGACGGGGCGATTTTTCCTTTGGCTTTCATCGGAGTGAAGAGAGCTCGCGATGGCTCTATGAAAAACAAACAGGCGAAGTCCAATGCTGGGTCCTGACAGGTTTGACTGTCGAAGGCGAAGAGGCCTATCTGCTCAGTACCCTTGATCAGGGAACCTACGTTCTCTTGGAAACCAATCTCTCCCAGGAAAGCAAAGATTGGCCGCTTTTTATCGATCTTATTGAAAGTGATGCACGTCGCCGAGGAGCGCACGCCGCTCGCGGCTGGTGGACAGCAGCAGAGCTTGTGCCCGAAATTTCAGGGAGCGAGATTTTAAGGCGTGATAAAGAGCTCTTGATGTGGCGTTCGCAAGGCGGACCGAGTGATAGTTGGCGTATTTTGCGCAGGGAATGCGGCTTTCGCGCTTACTTGAGTGAACATGTCTGAAGCGAACGATCGAGGTTCCCACGACGGTGAGAGAAAGCTCAAGCCCATGAGGAAGCCAGCAAATAAACCTTTGCGAATGTCGCTATCCCGAGGGAGCAGAGTAATCGAAAGGGCTTCTTTGATCATGCAGGCATCCTTCCTTTGGGTAAGTATTGGTAAGATCCAATATT
>CANGNB010000169.1 GCA_947454545.1 Oligoflexaceae bacterium | reverse complement strand
GTTTATGCTGGGCTATTTTCAGCACAACCTGGGGGATTCTCTGTACTTCGATGAAGAACATTACTCCTTCATTCGGGGGGTAACCCAGAGCAAGAATCTCTACTTTGGCCCCGTGTTAAATTACTTCTTTGCTGGACTTGGGGACAAGCATTTAGAACACCATATGTTTCCAACTGTACCTTACTATCGATTGGGTCGGGTTGCAGACCAATTTTCACCAGACTTCAGGGCTGGTTTGGTCGAGCTTTTACCGGCAAAGCCTGTTCGATTTATGCTTGATTTTTTCAATGATTACTACCGCAACTATCTGGTGCAAAAGGATGGGGAGGTCTACCGCAAAGCCTTTCGCTTTGGCGAGAAGAAGTCGTTCGGCTTTTTTCTTCTGACGGCAGCATTTTTTCCTGTAGTTATCTATATGAATCATCTTAAGGAAAAGCGAAAGACCAAAGTGGAGCATTCAGAGATCTAAGAGCTGCACTTCCTGTGAAGACACAAGAACCCCCAGAAGTCTCAGACTCCTGGGGGTTTTCTGTGATGTGTGTGTCTCTTCTTTTAGACCTTAGGTCCCGACCCGGCGATCGATCCATTCATTGACAGCGGCTGAAGAGGCTTCCTCACGAAGGCCGCGATAGCCATAGATCGAGAGCAGGTTGTCATCTTTGCCGCCACTTAAACGCAAGGAAAGGCTTCGACATTCTTCCCCAAGCACAAAAGCCATGTGACGTTGGTCATTGCGTTCGTACCAGCGGCTCAGGGCTGCTAAGGTCATCAGCCGTGTTTCAACATCGACTTTTGGTAAGAGTTCATAGAGTTCTTGGGCCTGGATGAGGCGCCGCTCAAAGGGAATGCTGGCATCGAGGAGTTTTTCGAACTCTTCGATGACTTCTGTGCCGTAGCGAAAGCGAAGGTCTTTCAGGAGCATGCGATTGAACACCTGACGAAGATGCTGGGCTTTGATGCCATAATCCTTCACAAGGCCGATTCGGGCTAAGAGCCAAAGTTTGTTAAGGGCATAAATACCCTTGTCTTGAAGATTGCCAGCGCTTGCATAATCGTCGATCGCTTGCAGGCCTTTGCTCGGTATCGAGAGGACGGCTTCATCCCAGCGACGATAGATTTCCAGAGCTTCGGTCATGCTTTTATCTTTATGACTGGCGAGGAGTTGAAGAGCAGCTTCTTGCTGCCCAGATATGCGAAGGGAACGTAGCTCTCCGATAAAGCCGAGCTGGGTGTCTATCGTCCATTCTGGATTTTGGCGAACTTCGCCAAAGATTTTGGCGGCTTCGGCAGCAAAGCCTTTTTGCAAAACGATATTCGCATGGGAAAGACCAATCAGCGGAACAGTCACACGCAAGGTATTCTTAGACATGGCAAAGCCGATAGACGATTCTAGGATGGCCCGACCAATTTCGCCCTTTTGTGAATAGTAGTAGGCTTTTGCTAAGCCTAAATGCTGAAACATATGAGAGAGCGCACTTTTTCTTGGCTTGACGCTGTACATATTCAGGAGGCCCTTGACGAGCTTGTCTAATTTGGGAACGAGCTGCTCAGCCTGCGAAGGGCGGCTCGTTACTAAAACAATACAGGCTATTGCGTAGTAGACGCGATAGGCGTCACGCTCGGTTTTGCTGTCTTCGGGGACTTCCAGATAGAGCTGTTCCAGACAATAGTCGAGAACCTCATTGGTATTGCGCGTTTTCAGCATCTCTATGACTTCATCTTTAACGGCAAAGCCTGCTGTTTCGACAATAGTACGGGTCCATCGAGAGCTCATAAGCCACCTCTATCTAGACGTGAAAGGCACTGCGAGTCTTGACTCTTAGGGCCACTTGAAAAACGACTGAGGAATATTTGCAGAGATGGTTTGCAATAAGCGGGCCGCACGCTGGCAGGGAGAGGCGATTTTTTAAAGCTTGGTAAGCTCTGCGGAAACCTAGTGTGATCGGACTAAGGCGAGCTAAAACGTGTAAAGCTTGGGCAGTCATGTTGTGAGAACTGACAGCTCTTGGTAGGGGAGGGGAGATGAGATCTCCCCTCCTTGCGTCCCTTGTTAGCCGGGAATTCCTAAGAATTTTAGTTCTTTAGTTAGTCCTTCTGCGCGGGCAAGATAGCTGCTTGTCGTGAGAAACTCCTCGAGGAGATAGCAGCTCAAGCGATCTTCAGCGAGGGGATCTCTGAGCATGGCCTGCAGAGCTTCAGCCTGTTCTCCGTGTTCGGCTGTCAGAAGGCTCTGGTAAAACTCCCGAAGCACAGGCATATCGGTGGGCTCAAGCTTGATGTGGGAGCTGAGAAGTTCGTAGATACGCTCAGCTCCCAAGCTGTGCTGGATCAAAGAGCGAAGGCTTGGCAGCGCAACGCCTCCTGGGATAGCTCCCGCTGCGTAGAGAAAGTTTCGACGCGTAAGATTTTTTGGGCTCATATCCATCAGTCCTTTTAAATGTTTGTGCTTTGCGGAATACGTGAGGGCAATAGGTGCTCGTAGCTCAAGCGGGTTTTGTTTGCCGCCTGGACTTTGAGCTCCTGCTCCTTCAAGGTGTTTTGGAAATTTTTGAGCGCAGCTTGAATGGGAGCTTCTGGGAAGATATTGCCATAATCCCCTAAGCGTGTGTGGTAGACACTGCCAAGAAAGCTTGTGCTTTGGCACTGTTTCAGAGCGACATCAAGAGGTGGCAGGAAATCGAGATAGTCCTGTTCGCTCATTTGTTTATTTTGGGGAGGGACGCGATAGCCTGACATCATACCGCCAGGGATGAACGAGAGGTCGGTCCTTTGTGGAAAATTCACAGCAGCATGCTGGGGGCCAGCTGTGAAGATAATCATAGTTAGCGTATCGATGAGTTCCGCTTTATCTTTGATTCCTCCATTGCTGGCAAAGTCTTTGACCTGACCTCCCTTGGCTGAACTGATCTCAGCAGCCCAAGCCTGAAGTTCAGTATCAGTCTGCACGCTGAGCTCCTGAGGATAGGAGATGTCGACATAAGCCGAAATCCACTGATGGAGAGCGTTCCAGATTGGGGCAGCATCATCGCGATAATGATGGACAGGAAGTGCTTTTCTGTCGTCGATCCCATAGAGCGCACTGCGTTTTGGGAAGTAATTGTCTTTGAAACTGAAGGCCAAACGATACTTGGCTATGGCAGCATAGTTGCTCACTTTTTCACTTCCGACCACTCGATCCACAGCTTCACCGGGCTGGATGAGCTTGGTGACAGCGAGAAAGTTGATGGGCATAGTGCCCTCAAAGTGTGGCGTGAGAAGCGCATGTATAGGGTGGGTCTCGTGGAGCTGGCGGCGCGTGGCTATAGCTATGGGTTCGATCAGAAGATGCGTATAGGCGAGATGAGTCAGGATCTCGTGATAGCAATTGTGTGCCGTCCAGACGGTACCTTTGGCGATCTGCCAGGCCCAGCCATCATTGGGAGTCAGGAGCGGATGCTGTTGGGGGGATTGTCCGCATTGAATGGCGATGGGTGTAAGAGTGTTACTTTGGAGAGGACGGGCGAAGGCGACAATCGGCTGATAGATATACTTGGGTTGTTGAGGGTGCTGACCTGAAGTGAGTATCGTGAGGTCGGCATAGCTTGTGAAATAGACGCGTCCTTGGGCTAGTGCCTGTTCTAAACTGTCGCTCTCAAAGCCTTTGACACTGCGAAAGACGCTGTCGTTGAGTGGGAAATTCGGCAGCGGAGCGAGCATGCGGTTGAGCATCATCGGGTTAGGACCCGCGGTAAACGTATGGGCAAAGTAGGCATCTTCAAGGTAATGGTCCGCATTGTAAGGGCGCGGTTCCTTTTGAAAAATCTTTTGATAATCATCGCGAGATTTGGGGCGTCCCGTCGGTTGGATCTGCCCAAGTTCAGGGTTATAGTAGGCGAAGAGTGCCTTCATATCTTTGTTGGCAAGATCTTTCGCAAGTTCGGCAGGGCTTTTGTGGGGCAGGGGCTTTTGAAAATTCCAACCCGTGTTTTTCACAACAGCGTCCGTGTTGGAGCGGTTTTTGTAGAGGGCGCGGAGGACTTTCAGAGTCCAGAGCAGACTCGCTTTGTCTCGCTCTTGGAACTGGGCACAGACGGGGACGCCGTAGGAGTAGTCGTAAACATATTGGGCTCGGACTGTGGCAAGTTCGCTAGCGCGGGAACTGTTGCTGTCGTTTTGAGGCAGAATGCGAGCTTTAGTCATAATAGCTTCCTTGTGAGGGTTTAGTCTGCGATGTATTCGAGTTTAGGAGCAGCTTGGGCTCGCACCAGAAGATAGTTGGTGTGACTGATCCATTCTTGAACGATGTAGGCATCGATCGGTGAGAGAGTCTCTGGACTTGCAGGCTCCTGACTCTGCAGCCAAAGTTCATGAAGAACGTAGTCAGCGCTTTCGGTCTGTTCTGTCTTTTCATTTTGCAGAGCATCAGCAAACTGGCTGAGGACGGGCTCACCCTTGGCAATATCAGGGTAGTAGGTGCTAATAGTCCGAACAATATAGGTCTTTGCCGCTTGGCGACTGCCGTCGAGCTCCCAAGCTTTGACATCCGAGCTGCTTGAACGAACGGATTTGCAAGAAAAGATGAGGGTCGCGAGGGCGACCCCGAGCATGGGTCGAAGCATAGAATACCCCTTGTGGCGAATTTGGTATCCCTTCATGGTAGCACGAGCCCTCTCAGGTGAGGCAGGGTCTCATTGGATTATTCTTGGCGAAGCGAGGCCTCGCCTGCTAACATTGAGTTCTTGTATTTTTGAAAAGGAGCAATTCATGGCTAAAAAGCCTGCGAAAAAAGAAAAAGGCGTCAAGAAAGGCTACCGCATTGTGAAGAAGCGCTCAGGTCGCTACACGGTGTATAAAAAAGGCCGCAAACTGGTCAATGGCGATGCGAAAGTTGCCATCTTGGTCGCTGAAGGTCTTATCAAAGTACTCAAGCCCAAGGCGCAGGCGTAAGCTGCTTGACGTAAGCTGGGCTGCCAACCTATAAACAGGGCAGGGGGCTCAGCTTTATGTCTCAACGTCTGCTCGGCATTTTCCAATCCATTCTGTCCGGCTTGTGTTTTGGCTCTCTAGGGCTTTTTGGAAAGCGCCTGTATAGTCACGGAGTGCGTCCAGGGGAACTTTTGAGTCTCCGTTTTGTACTGGCCTCCTTGTTACTGTTTGGCTTCCTCTTGATTCGTGGCAAACCACGCCTTCGCCTCAGTCTTTCGCAGCTGCTGACGTGTGCTCTCTTGGGAGTCGCTGGCTACGCTCTCTTTTCTTTTTGTTTCTTCACAGCCTTGACCGGACTTTCTAGTTCGCTGACGGTGCTCTTGCTCTTTACTTACCCGGTTGGGGTGGCTTTAGGGGCACGAGTGTTTTTTGGCGAACAGATTCCACGCGATAAGATGTGGGCACTTCCACTGGCTCTGGTCGGTCTCTTGGCCTTAGTCTGGGGAGAGATGGCGGTCTATCGAGCGGAAGCTCTGGTTTTTGGAGTGGCAGCTGCCGTTTTTTATGCGCTCTATATTCTCGTATCCTCGCGCTTTCTTCGTGGTGTGCATCCGCTGGTTTCTACCGCCACTATCCAAGCCTTCGCGGGTCTCACTCTTTCGATCCTTTCGCTGCGGAGTCCTGGGCGTGCTTGGGACATTTTTCTTGCTGATCCCTTCGCTGTTCTCATGATCTCCATAGTGGGAACTGTGCTTGCGATGTCTCTGTTTCTAGCGGGCTTGCAAAAGCTTAAGAGCTGGGAGGTCTCGCTGCTGACAACCAGTGAACCGGCATCGACTGTAGGTCTGGCGGCGCTGTTTCTGGGAGAGCGAATGACGGCTCTGCAGTGGGGGGGAGCTTTGTGTGTGGTTTTGAGTCTGGTTTGGATTGCACGCCCCTCTTTTCGCGCCTAGTTTTCTTGTCGACTCGGTTCTGGACAGGTCTCTGTGTATTTGCTAATCAGACTCTGAATAGCTTGGTACACAAACCTTTCGGACTTTGTTCGGACTCATGCTGAAAACACTCATAGCACCTCTGTTCTTGACTCTGATCGCGGCAGCTTGCTCAAAGCATGGCCCAGCCGAACGTTCTGCCCCTCAGCCCGTACCTCAATCGGTAGCAAAAGCCTGTGACCAGATCAATCTGGCGCGTGACGCGGCCTGGGACTTGAGTTTCGTTCGCCGTTTTCTGGAGTGTGTGGGACGTACTGATGACGCTGGTGAATCACGGTTTGCTGCGAGCGTGCGCCTCTTGGATCAAACACCCGAAGGCTTTGACGCCCTCTTAGAACTCATCAAAACTCCTATCGGCGAGGGGCGCCGACTCGTGTTGCTGGAAGCTTCTGCGAATATCTGGGAACGGGGAGCCTCAGGCTTGGACAGTCCTGAAGCTGTTGCGCACCGCTGGCAGCAGACGCAGGAACTCTTTTATCAGTGGCATCCCCATACCTGGGTCGAGCTTTTTGATGCCCTGGAGACTTCGAAGCAGACCGAAGCCGTAATCGATCAGATCCAGTGCTTGGAGGCAAAAGCTCCTCAAGGTACTTTCGGTGTGATGGCTCGTCTGTTTTTGACGGACGAGTCGGTGCGCGAGCAAAGTCGTGTCTTGGCTGCAGCCACTTTGGAGAAGCCAGCCTTTGTTGAAGCTTTGCGCGGACTCGTGTGGCCCAGACGTTATGCGATCCGTGCAACGGTAGGTGAGCCCCAGCAAAGTTTTTGGGCGCACGCTCTGAGCGCTTGGAGTCGTTTAACTCAGGAGCAAAGAGCCCAATGGGGGGCGGCAGTCCAAGAGCTCGCAGCTCCGTTTCGTGATCTGGATCCAGTGGTGGTCGGGGATCGTCTCTATCAAGCCC
This sequence comes from Oligoflexaceae bacterium, assembly GCA_947454545.1. Classification (GTDB taxonomy): domain Bacteria; phylum Bdellovibrionota_B; class Oligoflexia; order Oligoflexales; family Oligoflexaceae; genus Oligoflexus. The sequence goes on along the minus strand of CANGNB010000169.1, from coordinate 1,832 downwards.
TGCGCTCTGTGCAAGAATATGCTTTTGGCCAGCAGCGTTTTCTCACCACATTGCTCGACGATATACAGGTCCTCCGTTCGGTTCCGCTGTCGGATCTCGAGCCCTTGATACAAGGTCTCGAGCAGATCGAACAAAATCCAAGCTATCGCGATGCCTTCGAGGAGAAGGTGGGCGCAAATTATCTCCATCACCTCATCGAAGACTTTCTGTGGCAGGGAGGCTCCCTAGCGAGCTGCTCCTTCCGCTGGGAGGGATTGCGGCAGCTTCCAGAGGGAGCAGACCTGAGTGTTGCCCTCCAGGTCCTGCTCAAAGCTGAACCACGCTGTCAAGGAAGGCTTCCCCTTCTCCTGTGGATCGACGAAAGCCTCGGTCTCAACTGCCGAAGTGAAGCCTGCTCTCACTCATGGCCTGTCGCAGCAGTGGCTGCACCGTCTAGCGAAGAGCTTAGGACCTTGCATCGCTTCGCCGGAGATATTCTCCGGGCCGAGCTTCTGACTCAAGCAGGAGTGCTTGTTCAACGTCACCTGGCCTATCAGGCCTTGGACGCAGATCAGATCCGAAAGCTCTATACTCTTTGGCAAGCTCAAGACGTGAATTCCTTAGCGGACCTACAGCGCTTTGAAGAACGCTTGCATCAATATCCTGAGTGGCGTGGACTCCTTGTCGAAGATTTTGTAGAGCAGTGGTATCAGAACATCTTGCAGCGTCTTGATGCTCTGAGTGCCGAGCTATCGGATATATGGCTAGATTCGAGTGATCCTGAGTCTTGGTATCAACGCAAAGCCGACGATGCCATGCAAAGAGCAGCGTTAGGTCTTTATACCTTGGGGCCAGGCGAAACAGCTCTGAAGGAAGCAGCCCAAAGTCAAGTTTTGAAAGCTGCCTGGGAGCGGGACGGGGGATCGTCTCAGGTCAGTCTCAAGGCTTGGGATAGGCTGCTGAGTCCCTTGCGTGAGAGCGCCGCGGCGTTTCGAAACCCCCGGTTTTCCTTCAAACCTGAGTTGGAACAGCCCGTCTATGAACTCAGTGGTAGCCTAGGGAATGCCCTTCGCTTTGCGAGTGACGGGCGCGTGGAACAGGATGCAAGGGGAACTCAGCAAGAGGAGCTCAGCCAGGTTCAAAAGCCCTCGTGGATCCTGTGGGATCGCTATAAAGATCTCGTGCCCCTTCTGGTTGTCGATGCTCCCCCCGCGGAGGCGACGCGTCTAGCGCAGTGGATGCTCAAACGGGGGATTCCTCTCCTTTCCGAACGATTTCAGGAACAACTGAATCGTGTTGAGCCTATTGCGATACCCAGGGCTCTCTGGGCACATGAAGCTATTTCTGCAGACGAGCTCAGACATTTTACCGTGTATGCCTCTCAGGTCTGGCTTGGTGTGAAAGATCGCGAGCCCCTGCCGTTTCGCTTCCGAAGTGATAGGGTGGAAGAGACTTTGCCAAGAGAGCAAGCACCACGTGCCCTCCTTGGTATCTCCTCTTTAGTTGGCAGTCATGCAAGCTGGACGGGATTACATGTGTTCGATGCGGACCTCTGGGGGCGAGACTCTCGAACTCTGAGAGACGCCTTGGATCAACTTGTCGCTCCAGCTCCGGCGATCGAAGCTTACTGGCGGAGCCGTGCAGCCGCTCCTTTGAGTGTGACGCAGGGGCGCCTAAACACGGCAGACAGAGAACGACTCGGTCGCGAGGAGCGCCAGATGCTGACTTTGCAGCTGAGCTCTTTCCTTTACACCGGGCGCTCTTCAGAGCGCCTCGTGCCAAGCCTTGGGTTTGCTGACTACTGTCCCGAGGGCAAAGGCATCGGTGCATGCCCCTTGCAAGTGCTCGATTAC